>RXJC01000417.1 GCA_003963435.1 Bradyrhizobiaceae bacterium
TTGATCACGCCACCGGCCTGCATCATGACCTTGCAGGCGATCAGGCCGCATTGGCGGTTCTCGTAGTTGATCAGCGGCAGCCAGCGCTCGTAGGCAGCTTTCGCCTTCTCGCGATCGCCGGCGAAATAAGGATCGACGATCTGGCGGATGCCATCGGGATAACCGCCGCCGGTCATCGCGCCGGTCGCGCCGGCATCGAGATCGGCAAGCAGCGTGATGGCTTCTTCTCCGTCCCACGGACCCTCGATGTCCTTGCCGCCCGCCTCGATCAGGCTGCGGAGCTTTGAAGCCGCGCCTGGCACCTCGATCTTGAAATAGCGGATGTTGGAAAATTCGCGGGACAGCCGGGCCAGCAGCTCGACCGACAGCGGCGTGCCCGCCACCGGCGCATCCTGGATCATGATCGGGATATCGATCGCGTCCGAGAGCACCCTGAAGAATTCGACGATGCCCTTCTCGGGCACGCGAAAGGTGGCGCCGTGATAGGGCGGCATCACCATCACCATGGCGGCGCCCGCGGCCTCCGCCTGCTTGCTGCGCGCGGCGCAGACGGCCGAGCTGAAATGGGTGGTGGTGACGATCACGGGAACCCGGCCCGCGACATGCTCCAGCACGGCATGCATCACGGTCTCGCGCTCTGCGTCGGTCAGCACGAACTGCTCGGAGAAATTGGCGAGGATGCAGATGCCGTGCGAGCCGGCGTCGATCATGAAATCGATGCAGCGGCGCTGGCCTTCGAGGTCGAGCTCGCCGCGCTCGTCGAAGATGGTGGGCGCGACCGGGAACACGCCGCGATAGGGGCGCTGGGCCTTGTGTGAGGTGACCGGCATCGAGCTCTCCATCCCTGATCTGTCTTACGTCCGGCGCCGCGTACGTGAAGCGGCGGCACAGATGTACCTGCCGCGCGGATCGGCGGCAATGCCGAACGCACGATCTCAGAATGGACAAATGAGGCGAAACTACGCGGTCTTCACCGCGCCCAGGAAGCCCTCGACCGCGACGCGAAGACGGTCGGCGTCGGCCGACATCTTCTTGACCGACTCCGACAGCACCGTGCCGGCGTTGCCGGTCTCCTGATTGAGTCTCGCGACGCTGCCGATGGTGTCGGTGACCTCGCGGGTGCCTTGCGCGGCCTGCTGGAAGTTGCGCGAGATCTCGGTGGTCGCCGCACGCTGCTCTTCGACGGCGGCGGCAATCGCCGTCATCTTCTCGTCGATGCCGCTGATGGCGCCGCCGATCGAACGGATCGCTGCAACGGCCTGGCCCGTCGCGCCCTGGATCTCCTCGACCTGACGCGAGATCTCTTCCGTTGCTGTCGCGGTTTGGGAGGCGAGGCTCTTGACCTCGCCGGCGACCACGGCGAAACCGCGGCCGGCCTCGCCCGCGCGCGCCGCTTCGATGGTGGCGTTCAAGGCCAGGAGATTGGTCTGGGCGGCGATGGCGTTGATCATCTTCACCACTTCGCCGATACGGCTCGCGGTCTGGTCGAGGATCTCGACCGTCGCGTTGGTCTGCTCGGCCTGCGACACCGCTTCGCGGGCCTCGCGGGCGCTGGACTGCACTTGCGCGGAAATCTCGCCGACGGATGCGGAGAGCTCTTCGGTCGCCGCCGCGATGGTCTCGAGATTGTTGGTGGCCTGCTCGGCGGCGGACGAGACCGCCGCGGTCTGGCTGCTCGATTGCGAGACCAGCGAGCGCACGCCGGTCGCGGTGGCATCGAGCTCCCGCGTCGAGGCCGCGACACTCTGGATCACCGCCTGCACCGTATCGTCGAAGCTGCGGCAAGCCGCATCGACGGTGCCGGAGCGTGCGAGCTGCAGCGCCTGCTGCGATTCGCGCTCCCGGCCCAGACGCTCCGCGGTCGCCGCGCTCTCGCGCAGGCTTTCGAGTGCGGCGGCCATGGTGCCGAACTCGTCGGGATGCCGGGATTGCGGCACCGGCGTCGCATAGTCGCGCGCGCTGATGCGGGCGATGGCGTCGAGAATGGCGCGAACCGGGCGCATCAGGCGATTGCGCACCACGTAGACGCCGGCCAGGGTCACGGCGAGCGCGAGCAGGAACGCCAGCGACTGCACGATGAGGTTGGTGAGGGCCTTGGCCTGAACCATCTCGGCGCGCGCGATCGACTGGTCCAGCGCCTTGTTGGCGACCGCGACGATGGATGCGAAGGGCGACTGGCACAGCGCGTTCCATTCCGCCGCGGGCATCGCGGGCTTGCCGCTGCCGTCAAAGCTCTTGGTGAGATCGTTGATCTGCTTGAGGACGCCATCGGTCTTGGCCTTTGCGTCCGAGGCTGCCGTCACCAGCTCCGGCGTCACGTCCGGCGCAGCCAGCAGTTCGGCCATGCCCGCCCAGCCGGAGTTGATCGTACCATCCCATTGCGCCACCGACCGCTTCTGCGCGTCGTCGAGCGGCTTGCTGCTGTTGACGTTGGATCGTAGAGACGAGCAATGGATGCCGTAGCGATCGCGGACCTGCCAGGCGAAGCGGCGGACCTGAATCATGCGGGCAATATAGGGGTCGTTCATCCAGGCGCGGTTCGACACCGCGGTGGAGGCGAGGTTCGCGATATCGATGACCTTGGTGACGGCATCGTACCAGGAATGGGTCCGCTCGATCTTGCGCTCGGCACGCGGACGCTTCGCCTCGTCATAGAACAGCTGGAACTGCGGCGCGGCCTCGCCCCAGCGCTGCTTCAGCGTGCTGGCGAGTTCGTCGCGACGCGCGAACTCGACGGTGGCGAGTGCGGCGATGATGGAGTCGTAGCCCGCCTGCTCGGCTTTCTCGGCGGCGCCGAGCTTGGCCCGCGGTTCGTCCTCGCCGAGAATGGCGCTCTGGGCGTCGCCGCGATTGTTACGCAGCGACAGCACGCCATGGAAGATCGCCTTGTCGGCCGTGGCGAGCCGCTCGGTCTCCAGACTGTCGCTGTAGCGGCCGAAGGCCCCGAACATCTGGATCGCCGTGCTGGTCAGCGCACCGATGGCCAAAAGCGCCATCAGAGCCAGAAGAAGCTTGCTCACTGATTTCTTAAAAATTGACATGGGTCAGGGGACCTACTCTCCACGAGCGGCCACCTTGCACCCTGACATGCCAACGTTCGGTTAAGCTTATATCAAATGTTAATCACCGGCCCGCGGGCCGCCGGTTTCACGCCACCTTGGTGAAATCCGGCGCCCGGCGCTCTGCAAAGGCCGTGAAGGCTTCGCGCGCCTCCGCGGTGCGCAGCCGCTGGGCGAAGTGCTCGCCTTCGGCCTGCATCTGCGCAACCAGCGCCTCGCCGTTGCGCATCAGGCGCTTGGTGGCGGTGAGCGCGCCAGCCGGCTGGCGCGCGAGACGCTGCGCCAGCGCGAGTGCCTCGGCATCGAGCTTGTCGAGCGGCACCACGCGATTGACGAGGCCCCATTGCAGCGCGGCCTGTGCCGCTACCGTCTCGCCCAGCGCGAACATCTCGTAAGCGCGGGCATGGCCGATGCGCGCCGGCATCAGCAGGCTGGAGGCGGCTTCCGGCACCAGCGCGAGGCTGACGAACGGCGTCGACAATTGCGCGTTGTCAGCGAGCACGACGAGGTCGCAATGCAGCAGCATGGTGGTGCCGACGCCAACGGCGCGGCCCTGCACGGCGGCTACCAGCGGCCGGGTGCAGCGCGCCAGCGACTGGATGAAGCGGACGACGTTGCGGCTGCCCTCGGATTTGCCGGCTGCAACGGCGGCGAATTCCCCGACATCGTTGCCGGCTGTGAACATATCGCCCTCGCCGCGGATCAGGATCACGCGGGCGGACGGGTCGAACTCGGCGGATTCGATGCTATCGGCAAGCTTGCCGTACATCGCATCGGTCAGCGCGTTCTTCTTGTCGGGACGCGCCAGCGTGAGGGTGAGAATGCCATTGTTGTTCTCGATCCGGACGTGCTCGGTCATTGATCTGCTCCTTGGTCTGAATGTCTTGTCTCTGAAGCTCTTGTCTCTGAAGCTCTTGGAAACTTGTCCTGGATGCTGGTCAGCCAGCGCGCGACGATGTCGATCTCCGCGGCCGAAAAGCCGTCCGTCAGCGCGGCGTTGACCTCAGCCGCGCCTTCCTTCGCCTGCGCCAGCGCGGTCCGCCCCCTCGCCGTCAGAAAGATGCGCCAGGCGCGTCCGTCGTCGCGATCGGCCCGCCGCTCGATCAGCTTCTCGGCACGCGGACGCTTCGCCTCGTCATAGAACAGCTGGAACTGCGGCGCGGCCTCGCCCCAGCGCTGCTTCAGCGTGCTGGCGAGTTCGTCGCGACGCGCGAACTCGACGGTGGCGAGTGCGGCGATGATGGAGTCGTAGCCCGCCTGCTCGGCTTTCTCGGCGGCGCCGAGCTTGGCCCGCGGTTCGTCCTCGCCGAGAATGGCGCTCTGGGCGTCGCCGCGATTGTTACGCAGCGACAGCACGCCATGGAAGATCGCCTTGTCGGCCGTGGCGAGCCGCTCGGTCTCCAGACTGTCGCTGTAGCGGCCGAAGGCCCCGAACATCTGGATCGCCGTGCTGGTCAGCGCACCGATGGCCAAAAGCGCCATCAGAGCCAGAAGAAGCTTGCTCACTGATTTCTTAAAAATTGACATGGGTCAGGGGACCTACTCTCCACGAGCGGCCACCTTGCACCCTGACATGCCAACGTTCGGTTAAGCTTATATCAAATGTTAATCACCGGCCCGCGGGCCGCCGGTTTCACGCCACCTTGGTGAAATCCGGCGCCCGGCGCTCTGCAAAGGCCGTGAAGGCTTCGCGCGCCTCCGCGGTGCGCAGCCGCTGGGCGAAGTGCTCGCCTTCGGCCTGCATCTGCGCAACCAGCGCCTCGCCGTTGCGCATCAGGCGCTTGGTGGCGGTGAGCGCGCCAGCCGGCTGGCGCGCGAGACGCTGCGCCAGCGCGAGTGCCTCGGCATCGAGCTTGTCGAGCGGCACCACGCGATTGACGAGGCCCCATTGCAGCGCGGCCTGTGCCGCTACCGTCTCGCCCAGCGCGAACATCTCGTAAGCGCGGGCATGGCCGATGCGCGCCGGCATCAGCAGGCTGGAGGCGGCTTCCGGCACCAGCGCGAGGCTGACGAACGGCGTCGACAATTGCGCGTTGTCAGCGAGCACGACGAGGTCGCAATGCAGCAGCATGGTGGTGCCGACGCCAACGGCGCGGCCCTGCACGGCGGCTACCAGCGGCCGGGTGCAGCGCGCCAGCGACTGGATGAAGCGGACGACGTTGCGGCTGCCCTCGGATTTGCCGGCTGCAACGGCGGCGAATTCCCCGACATCGTTGCCGGCTGTGAACATATCGCCCTCGCCGCGGATCAGGATCACGCGGGCGGACGGGTCGAACTCGGCGGATTCGATGCTATCGGCAAGCTTGCCGTACATCGCATCGGTCAGCGCGTTCTTCTTGTCGGGACGCGCCAGCGTGAGGGTGAGAATGCCATTGTTGTTCTCGATCCGGACGTGCTCGGTCATTGATCTGCTCCTTGGTCTGAATGTCTTGTCTCTGAAGCTCTTGTCTCTGAAGCTCTTGGAAACTTGTCCTGGATGCTGGTCAGCCAGCGCGCGACGATGTCGATCTCCGCGGCCGAAAAGCCGTCCGTCAGCGCGGCGTTGACCTCAGCCGCGCCTTCCTTCGCCTGCGCCAGCGCGGTCCGCCCCCTCGCCGTCAGAAAGATGCGCCAGGCGCGTCCGTCGTCGCGATCGGCCCGCCGCTCGATCAGCTTCGCCGCCTCGGTGCGATCGACGAGGCCGGAAATACCGGCCGGTCCCAGATCGAGCGCTGCCCCGGCCTCGCCCATCAGCACGCCATCCTGCTTGCCGAGGATGAACAGCAGCCCCGCCTGCGCCGGCGTCACATCATTTTCCGGCCGGGCCGCCATCCAGCGCTGCAAGCGGCGCTGGGCGACGCTCAGCAGGTAGATCAGCCGATGATGCCGCGCCTCGGCGTATTTATTTCGCATACGAAATAAATAGCGTCTACCGGCCTCCGTGTCAAAGCGCTTGACGTTCTCACTCACTCATGTTCCTTATTTGTTCTATACTCGTTTCAGTTGCAGACAAGGAGGCACGCCGTGGCGCAGGGGCAGGAGCAAACGGAAGAGCAAGACCAAGAGCAGGAAACGGAAGGTGAGCTCGCCTATGCGTTCGGAGTTCTGGACACGTACTTCGGGGACGTTCCGCTCAGCAAGCTCGTGACGACCACCCGGCAGTTTCCCGGCCACATGCGGGTGGACCTCCAGGCCGCGCTCGACAAGTTGCTGGGCACGCATGTCGACTTGTTCGGACTTGCCGAGGAACACTACGAAACGCTATCGTTTGCGCGCCTGCTCCGCGACGACCGCAGCGCCGTGGCGATCGCACCGCTGCAATATTCCGACGTTGATGTCGGCGAGAACACTCCGTCACGGTGCCTCGACAACGGCTTGTGGCTCTGCGAACAGGACGGTTTGCGCCATGCGGTCCTGCTCTGCGCCAACCGCGAGTCCCGTCGCGAGCCCGGTATCCGGATCGAAATCATGGTGTCCGCGGGAAGCGCGGGGGCGGCTTTGGTGCAGCGTTGCTTCGGCGCGCTCGAAGACGCCGTGCAGGCGTCGCGCAGCTATCGCGGCAAGATCCTGTCGCTCGAGGCGTCTTCCGACTACCGCGGCCTGTCCAGCGGCATCAATGTGCACCGGCTGCCGACCGTCGGACGTGACGAGGTGATCCTGCCGGAGCGGACTCTGCGGCTGCTCGATCGCAACGTGCTGAATTTCGTCGGCACCCGCGAGCAGTTGCGGCGGCTCGGGCAATCGACGCGCAAGGGCATCCTGCTTTACGGACCGCCCGGCACGGGCAAGACCCATACGATCCGCTATCTCGCAACGCATCTGCCTGGACACACGACCCTTATTATCACCGCCGAGCAGATCGGCCTGCTCAGCGCCTATATGAGCCTGGCACGCCTGCTGCAGCCCTCGATGGTGGTGATCGAAGACGTCGACCTGATCGCGCGCGACCGCCGCAACATGGGGCCGTGCGAAGAATCCATGCTCAACAGGCTGCTCAACGAGATGGACGGACTGAAGCAGGATGCCGACATCCTTTTCGTGCTCACCACCAATCGGCCGCAGGATCTGGAAGCCGCCCTGGCCGGTCGCCCCGGCCGCATCGACCAGGCCATCGAAGTGCCGCTCCCGGACGAGACAGGCCGCAGCAAGCTGGTGCGCCTCTATGGCAAGGAATTGCCGCTCGACGACGCGATCGTCATCGAAGCTGCCCGCCGCAGCGAGGGGACGAGTTGCGCCTTCATCAAGGAGCTGATGCGGCGCCTGGCGCAAGCTAGCCTGGCGCGCGACGGCGGCAACTCGATCGTCTCGGCCGATATCGACGAAGCCCTCGACGACATGCTGTTCTCCGGCGGCCGGCTCAATGCGCGTCTGCTCGGGGGAGCCCAGGCGATGGCAGCAGAGTGACGTTGCTGTCATCCATCTGCCTGTCACGCCTCACGGTGCGCAGGTGAAGCTCGCCGCTTCCGTCACCGGCCCCGACTTGTAGTGCGGCCAGGCCGGCCAGCGGCACAGCGGCATCGCGCGCAGCGTTGCGAAGGACGGCGCCTCGAGCTTCTGCTCGGCAACTTCGAGATCGCCGGGCGCCTTGCCCTTCTCGACCCAGTCGACCAGCACGCTCAGCATGTCGACATTGGCCGGCGCGCCGGAACCGACATGATCGACGCCGGGTGCGGTGTAGAGCCGCGCGAATTCCGCGGTCTCGGTCTTGCCGAGCTTGCGCTCGACGCTCTCGAAATAGCGGATGCCGGCATAGGGGCTCTGCGCGTAGTCGGCCATGTGCTCGAGCATGATCAACCGGCCGCCGCGCGCGCGGAAGCGGCTGAGATCCGGATCGGTCGAATCCATCAGCTTCGACACTTCGAGCAGCCGCGCCTTGTGCTCCTCCAGCTTGTAGGTGGTGACGTCGAGCTTGGGATCGCGCGCGAACACATATTGAATGCCGCCGGCGCCGTAGATCCAGGCGATGCCGTTGTTGGGCGCGGGAGGCTGCGCCGGCGGCGCGGTGCCGAGCCACCACGCGGTCCAGCCGCCGGTCGGCCCGATCGCCGGCGTATCCTCGCCGGAGACGCCCCAGCCCGGATAATCGTCAAGGCCGTTGGCGAGCACGAACGGGAATTTGTAAGTCGCGTGCAGCGTCTCGATCGCCTTGATCTGCGCATCGGTAAGACATTGATCGCCGCTCTTGCCGGCCTCACAACGGAGCGTCTCGACCTTGAAGGCCGCCTTGCAGCCGACGGGGTCCTGGACCAGCGCATCGTCGGAGCCGTCGGCCTTGTCGCACGCCGCCCGCACGGCATCGCCGACGAGCTTCACCTGCGCCGGATTGATCCAGCCAGCGCCCATGGTGACGAGACCGGACCGCGTGCCGGCGTGCTGCAGCCCGACCCAATTGATGACGGGCACGCGGGCGAAGATGCCGTCGAAATCCTCGGGGTAACGCTGCGCCATGGTGAGACCTTCGCGGCCGCCCTCGGACGAGCCCATGAAGTACATCTTCTCCGGCGTCTTGCCGTAAGCGCGCTGCATCAGCGCAACGGCCGCGTCGCGCATCTTCTTGTAGGCGCGGTGGGCAAAGTTCTCGAACGCCTCGTCGTTCAGCGCAAAGATCTGCGGCGGCTCGCCTTGCTTGGTCTCGTGGCCGGAATCGGTGCCGTAGGTGACGAAGCCGCGCGCCAGCGGCGACGGCTTGTCGAAGGGATAGGCCGGCGGAAGCGCGAGGCCTGTGATCAGCACGCCGTTGAAGCCGCCGCCGCCATATTGCACCGAGCGGCCGTTCCACTCGACTGGCAAGTTGACCTGGAATCGGATCGGCGGCGCCTTGGGATCGACGGGGTCGATATGGCCGAGCACCTTGCAGAACGCGGGATTGGCCGGCGTGACGCGACCGGACGGTGTCGGGCCGCGCTCGGCCACAGCGAGCTGCGACGGCGCCTGCAGCGTTGTGGAATCGACCTTCACGGCGTCGGTGCCCCCAACGAGGCCCTTGCAGACGGTTTCTGCGTCCTCCACCAGGGTCAGCGCCAAAGCGGAATTTGCGCTCAGGGCCGCCGCGGTGCCCACGAGCCATGCGCACAGCTTCGCTCTTGTCAGCGTCATCGTTTCCACCCGGTCTTGTTCGTTTTATTTGTCAGGAGATCGCATTGAATGCGACCTCCGGCCGGCCGTCAATGCGCGTCAGTGCTCGAACACCAGCCGCGCGCCGATCGTGCCGTCGAGGGCGCGGATTTGTGCCAGCAGCGTGCCCGAATCCTGGCCGCCGAGATCGGCATCGAGCACGACGTAGCCGAGGTCGCCTGATGTCTCCAGATATTGCGCGGCGATGTTGATGTCGCGCTGGAGGAAAACCTCGTTGAGCCGGCGCAGCATGCCCGGGACGTTGCGATGGACATGGCTGAAGCGCGCACCGGAGGGCCGCAGATGCAGCTGCACTTCCGGGAAATTCACCGCGCCCATGGTCGAGCCCGTGATGAAATAGTCGACCAGCTTTCGCGCGACTTCGCCGCCGATGCGCTCCTGCGCCTCTTCGGTGGAACCGCCGATATGGGGTGTGAGGATGACGTTCTCGAGGCCCTGCACCGGGCTCTTGAAACGATCCGCGT
Source organism: Bradyrhizobiaceae bacterium (assembly GCA_003963435.1). Classification (GTDB taxonomy): domain Bacteria; phylum Pseudomonadota; class Alphaproteobacteria; order Rhizobiales; family Xanthobacteraceae; genus Bradyrhizobium. Next base: position 9,638 of record RXJC01000417.1, read on the forward strand.
TCGAGGAGGGCTCGACCGGAAACACGTCGATGGCGGCGCCGGCGAGATGGCCGTCGCGCAAGGCGCGCGCCAGCGCGTCGAGATCGACCACGGTGCCGCGGCTGTTGTTGATCAGGAACGAGCCCGGCCTCATCGCCCGCAGCTCCTTCTCGCCGATCATGCCCGCGGTCTCCGGCGTCTCCGGCACGTGCAGGCTGACGACGTCGCTCTGCGCCAGCAGCTCGTCCAGTTTCTCGACCGGCTCGGTGTTGCCGTGACGGAGCTTGTCGGTGCGGTCGAAATAGATCACGCGCATGCCCATGGCTTCGGCCAGCGTCGAGAGCTGCGAGCCGATATTGCCGTAGCCGACGATGCCGAGGGTGCGGCCACGCACCTCGCGGCTGCCGGTCGCCGATTTGTCCCAGCCGCCCGCATGGGCCGACACCGAGCGCGGAAAGATCCGCCGCAGCAGCATCACGATCTCGCCGATCACGAGCTCGGCGACGCTGCGCGTGTTGGAGAACGGGGCGTTGAAGACGGGAATGCCGCGCTTGCGCGCGGCCGCGAGATCGACCTGGTTGGTGCCGACGCTGAAGCAGCCAACCGCGAGCAGCTGGTCGGCGGCGGCGAGCACCTCGTCGGTGATCTGGGTGCGCGAGCGGATGCCGAGCAACGACACGCCCTCGAGCGCCCGGCGCAGATCCTCGCCGTCCAGCGCCTTGGTCAGCCGCTCGACATGGGTGAAACCTGCGCCCTTGAACAGGTCGACAGCGCTATCATTGACGCCCTCGAGCAGCAGCGCCTTCGCGCTCCGCTCAGGGCTTTGGCCTGGGGCTGACATGGAATCTCCTGAACTGGCGGCTTTGCCGCAGCTCTTAGACCGTGGAGGAGCCCCAGCACAATAGGGGTCGGATACGGGGACAAGATCGCGGGACGGTCGGTGGGCCCAACATCTGCGTCAAATCACATAAAACCCGTGCGTGCCGTCGCGGCGGAGTTGCTCGACGAGGCCATACTCCCAATCGAGATAGGCCTGCATCGCGGCTTGCGCGACGTCGGTACCTTCATAGGGCCGGCGGTAACGGTGGGCTGGATCGGGCTTGGGCAGCACTTTCGGCGGGCCGACCTCGAGCACGCCGTCATAACCGCCTTCGAGCACGTAGACCTCCCAGCCCATCTGCGCCAGCCATGATGCCGTCATGTCGGCGCGGATGTTCCTGTCGTCGGTCAGGACGATACGCGCGCCGCGCACCGGCGCGGCCATGTCGGTTTCCTGCACGAGCTGGCCACCGGGGTAGTGGCGGAAGCCCGCGAGATGGCCGGCCGAATACTCTTCCGCATCGCGCACATCGAAGCGATAGAGCGTGCGATCCGTCTGCGCGGAAAGCGCGGCCATCTCGCGCGCACCGATATGACGCACGCCGGCGCGATAGGCGACGTCGCGGGCATTTGCGGGACCGCCCTCGAACGGCCCGATCCCGCTGCGCCTGTCGGCGCCGTGGTCGAGCGTGTGCCGCGCCAGCGTCCAGCCGATAGTGCCGTTGCGCAGCGCCCGCACCTTGTTGGGCACGCCGGCATTGATCAGCGACTGGGTGCCGATGATCGAGCGGGTGCG
>RXJC01000397.1 GCA_003963435.1 Bradyrhizobiaceae bacterium
CCAGATGTCGCCGCGCAGGCCGTTGCCGCAGACGAGACGGAGACGATGGCGGTTCTCGTATTCCGAGGGCGGCGCCTTGAGCAGGTAGCGGCAGAGTTCGCCGATATATTGGAACAGCGTGCACTCGTGACGGACGACGTCGGGCCAGAAATGCGAGGCCGAGAATTTCTCGGCGATCACCACCGAGCCGCCGGCAGCGAGCATGCTGCACGGGGCGACGACACCGCCGACCGAATGAAACAACGGCAGGCAGTCGTAGAGCCGATCCTGCGGGCTCGCGCCGGTGAGACCGGCAAACCAGAAGCCCCAGTTGAGAATGCGGCGGTGGCTGATGCTGGCGGCCTTCGGCAGGCCCGTGGTGCCCGAGGTGTAGATCAGCAGCGCGCGGTCGTTGATGGTGACCTCGCCGCGCTCCTCCAGAGACAGCGGTGCGTCATCCAGCGCCGCCAGCGCGACATCGATGGCGCGGTCGCCTCGGGCATCGCCATGCGTCCACACCTCGGCCTGCGTCTTCAGATGCGGCGTAGCGCCCTCCAACATCTCCGTCAGCTGACGCGCCACGATGATATGGGTGGGCTTGGCGACGTCGATGCAATGCGCGAGCGAAGGCCCGACCAGCTTGGTGTTGAGGAGCGCGACCACACCGCCGACCCGGCTGATGCCGAGCCATGCCGCGAGGTAATCGATGCCGTTCGGCATGATCAGCGCGACGGTGTCGCCCTTGGCCACGCCGAGCGAGCGCGCCCAGCGCGCGTAACGATTGATGCGCTTCGACAGCGCCTCGTAGTCGAGACTCGTCTCGTCCGTGACCAGCGCGACGCGGCCAGGCTGACGCTGCGCCCAATCGTCGATGACATCGGCGAACAGACGTCCCGGCAGCGCCTCGATCCTTGCGGTGAGCTCGATGGCCTTCAGCCAGATCTTTGAAGCCGACGGCGCGCGCGCGACTTTCGGCTGTTCGATGACACCGGTGGTCATATTGTTCACTCTTCGGGCCGTCCGCTGATGCCGGGCAATGCCGCGAGGTAATCGATGCCGTTCGGCATGATCAGCGCGACGGTGTCGCCCTTGGCCACGCCGAGCGAGCGCGCCCAGCGCGCGTAACGATTGATGCGCTTCGACAGCGCCTCGTAGTCGAGACTCGTCTCGTCCGTGACCAGCGCGACGCGGCCAGGCTGACGCTGCGCCCAATCGTCGATGACATCGGCGAACAGACGTCCCGGCAGCGCCTCGATCCTTGCGGTGAGCTCGATGGCCTTCAGCCAGATCTTTGAAGCCGACGGCGCGCGCGCGACTTTCGGCTGTTCGATGACACCGGTGGTCATATTGTTCACTCTTCGGGCCGTCCGCTGATGCCGGGCAATCTAGCCCGCGCGCTTTGCCCAGGTGTTAAGAGACAAGGTAAAACTCCGTTAGTGCGCGATTAACTCTAGTCATCCTTTACCAAGCCGGCGGGATCGACGTGCGCCGCAGCGATATTCTTGCGATAGCAAAACGAGAATGGGATGCTGACCATGATCACCAGACGACATTTTCTGCAGACTGCCGCCTGCGCCGCCGCAGCGCTCGCCGCGCCGCGCGCGTTTGCGCTCGGCAATCCCGCCTATCCGTCGCACAGCGTGAAATGGGTGGTCCCCTACGCGCCGGGTGGCGCGACCGACCTGCTGTCGCGGCTGCTCTGCCAGCGGCTGTCCGACCGGCTGGGCCAGACTTTTGTCGTCGAGAACAAGCCCGGCGCCGGCAGCAATATCGGGACGCAGGCGGTCATCTCCTCGGCACCCGACGGCTACACGCTGCTGCTGACCTCGACCGCGAACGCAATCAACGCCTCGTTCGATCCGGCGCTGCCGTACGATTTCGCCAAGGGCATCGCGCCGGTCGCCGGCGTCGCGCGGATTCCGCTGGTGTTGGTCGTCAACAACGAGGTGCCGGTGAAGACCGTCGCCGACTTCATCGCCTATGCCAAGGCCAATCCCGGCAAAGTGTCGATCGCCTCCTCGGGCATCGGCACCTCGCTGCACCTCTCGGGCGAATTGTTCAAGTCGATGGCCGGCGTGCAGTTCACCCACGTCCCGTATCGCGGCTCGGCGCCCGGCCTGACCGACGTGATGAGCGGCCAGATCCAGGGCATGTTCGACAACGTCACTTCCTCGTTCGAGCTGGTGCGCGCCGGCAAGCTGCGCGCCCTCGGCGTCACCACGCGCGAGCGCTCGGAGGTGCTGCCCGACGTGCCTGCGATCGCCGACACGCTGCCCGGCTACGAGACTTCATCATTCTACGGCGTCGGCGCCCCCCACGACACGCCGCGCGAGATCGTCGACCTGCTCAATCGCGAGATTGACGCCGCGCTATCCGATGAGGGTATCAAGGCCCGCATCGCCGAACTCGGTGCCATCCCGCTGCATGGCAACGCCGCCGAGTTCGGCGGCATGCTGACGGCCGAGACCGAGCGCTGGCGCAAGGTGGTCGAGCTGTCGGGAATCAGGAAGGATTAGCGTGCACCGGGAGCTCCGACCAGGCGCGATGGCAGAGCATCTCGGTCTCAATCCGTCGAAAATTCGAGATTGAAGCGGATCGGATTGATCGGCGTCGTGACGAAGTGGACCGTCTTGCCGTTTAACGCGGCAAACTGGCCGGATGCGAACTTGATCCTCCCCTTGCCCGAGGATTCGACCCCAACGACCTTGCGATCTTTTATCACGGCCTGGGCAGCGCCTTCAGCGAGCTGCGTTACAAGGCGTCCACCGGGAATGCGGTGCACGCCGCCCCCCATCACCATGGTTGCCTTTGGACCGTCCCACTCGACGACATTCGAAGCGGAATAGACTGCCCCTTTCAATGCTCCCTCGACACCGACGCAGACATAGTCCTGCGCCACTAGATTGTGATCGGGGCGGTCGCCAATCGGCTCCTGGGTAACGAAGCCCGCTATGCTGCACTCGTAACGCGCGAGCATGTCTGCGCGGGCCGGCTGGAAGGCCATCATGACAAGGATCGAGCCGACGAGCGCCGGAAGGGTGCACCTATTCATGGAAATCTCCTCGCTTCATGCGCCCGATCTGAAAGGGCCGGCATGATGCCGGGACTCCTGACGTCAGGTTATGCGATGAGAATGCTCTGGGAACGCGCGCACGCGTTGACCTGCCTCAACCGGCGCTGGCGGCAGAAGCACAATGGCTAGCGCCGCGGCGGCCTGCGGGAATGGTGCGGTGCCGGCGCATAGACCGGATAATATGGATTGAGATCGCAGATCGCAGAACGGCCGGAGGCCGTAGCCTGGCACTGTGGCAACGACGTGAAGGAGCAGTCGTACCACTCCCCGCCGCCCCCGTTCGCACCTGAATAAACATGCATGCAGACGGGATAGCGAGGATCAAACGTCTGCGCTTGCGACGGCGCGGCGGTGAGCAGGGCGGCAGCGATCATGATCAGGCCGAACGAAAAGCGCATGGACAGTATCCCGGTATGCCGCGACGAAATGTTAATGCACCTTCTTGTGGCGCTTGCGCGGCGGCGGCTGGTCGAAGGCATAATAGGGGTTGAGATCGCAGCTGGCCGAGCGGCCCGAGGCGGTCGCGCGGCATTGCGGCAGCGAGGTGAAGGAGCAGTCGAAATAGTCGCCGCCGCCACCACCGAAGCCGCCGGGCGTATAGACGTGCATGCACACCGGATAGCGCGGATCATAGGTCTGGGCGCGGGCATCGGACGCAACGAACAGCGCGGCAATGGCGGTGAGGGTCAAAATCGACAGGCGCATGGACTTCATCCTCGAATCGGCGGCGCCGGCGTGTCTGATGCCGACGGCCTGCTATGGCATAATACAGCGCCGTCGGCGACTGTTCCTGGGGACAGATGACGGCAAGGTGAGCGCAGTGCTTGGCGCTAGGCGCCGAGCCCCTGCAGCACCAGCCGGTTCAGCCTCGCCGCAAACGCCGCCGGGTCTTCCGGCAGCTCGCCGTCCAGGATCTGCGCCTGCTCGAGCAGGAGCAGGCTGAGATCGTCGACCACCTTCGAACCGGCTTGCGCCCTGGTGACCGCCGTCACCAGCGGATGACGCAGATTGATCTCGAGGATCGGCTTGGTGCGCATGCCCCGGTTCTGCTGCGACAGGATGCGCTCGAGCTCGCGGCTCGGGC
>RXJC01000701.1 GCA_003963435.1 Bradyrhizobiaceae bacterium
GTCGAGGGCCTGCGCGATTTCCAGGCGCTGCCGCTTTACGGGCTCTGCTTCGGCGTGCTTTACGCCGCCGGCGGCATCGCCATCATGCTGTGCCTGACTGCCTTCGGCATGGTTTATCTCGTCTATCCCCTGGCCGCAGGCTTTGCGCTGATCGGACCGTTCGTTGCGATCGGCCTCTACGAAGTCAGCCGCCGCCGCGAGCGCGGCGAGCCGGTCTCCTTCGCCGCGATCTGGTCGGCCGTGCGTTCGCGCAGCGAGATCGGCTGGATGGCGTTCGTCACGCTGTTCGTGTTCGTGGTCTGGATGTACCAGGTGCGGCTCTTGATCGCGCTGCTGCTCGGCCTCAACGCCTCCTTCTCCAGCCTTCAGGAGTTCATGACGGTGGTGCTGACGACCAACGAGGGCCTTCTGTTCCTCGGCATCGGCAATGTGGTCGGTGCCGTGCTGTCGCTGATCCTGTTCTCGCTGACCGTGGTGTCGTTTCCGCTGCTGCTCGACCGCGATGTCGATTTTGTCACGGCCATGGTGACGAGCGTGCGCGCGGTGGTGACGAGCCCGCTGCCGATGATCTCGTGGGCCGCCGTGATCGTGATGCTGCTGATCGTCTCGGCGCTGCCCTACTTTCTCGGGCTGATCGTGACACTGCCGGTGCTTGGGCACGCGACCTGGCATCTGTATCGGCGGCTGGTGGCGCCGATGGCCTAGGAGGGCTACGAAGCGGTCGAATACATCACTTCGATCGCCTTATTCGCTCGTGAGCGGCATCTGGCGCTCAAAAGCGCGGCGCGGGCGAGAAAACGATAGCTAATTGCAATGATTGCGCGCACGGTGAGCCGAGGTCGTGCAGGCCGGTCGTCTTCTGCGCGCACACGCGGCTACGATTCCCAGCTCGCGACTTGAACGGCCCATTCCTGGCGTCGCGGAACCATATTGCCCGTTGCGACGGCTGAGCCGCACGCGGCGGGCTCGTTCTGCCCGATGCCGGGAAGAACCCATCGCGGTCGATATGAGATCGAACGCCAACCGAAAGCACCTGATGCAGACTCTCTCCCCAAGGCACGTCAAGGCAGACGAAGCGCTCCGGCTCGGCGTGGAGTCGGGCTGGTACGCAATCAAAGTCAGCGGGACCTTTGTCTCGGGGCCGCACAACTCTGAAGGGGATTGCCGTCGAAAGATCGACGAAATTCATCCCCCGCTGGTGAAGAAGAAGCGATGAGCGCTCAGGGTCCGGTCGCTACGGCGTCTTGATCCCCATCGCCTTCAGCGCATCCAGCATCCGCTGCGGTGGCCCTATCTTCACCGCCATCGGCTTGCCGGTTTCCAGCAGGCTCTTGAGGCTGGAGAGGATCGCCGGCCAGCCCGAGCGGCCACCGGAGAGGATGTCGTCGCTGAGCTCGCGGTCGTGGCCTTCGCTCATCGTGAGGCGGACCGCATCGCCGATCTGCTCGATCTCGTAGGTGACGAGCGTCGGGCCGAGCTTCTCGATCAGCTCGGGCCAATTCACGTTGAACGTGACCGACAGCTTTCGCGGTGGATCGTAGGCGAGGACCTCGCCGCAGATGTGCAGCGCGCCATCAGGCGTGCGCACAATGAAGCTGCCGCCAAGCTGTGGCTCGACCTCCACCTCATTGCCGAAGAAATACTGCCTGCTGAACTCGGCCGAGGTCAGCGCCTCCCACACCTTCTCGGGCGTCGAGGCGATGTAGATGGTGTAGACCGTCAGCGGCTTGAACTGATCGAGTTTCATTTTGCGTCGAATCCCTTGTTGAGCGCCGTGCGCGGGATGGCGAGCACCTGGCCTCGCTCCAGCAGGCTCTTGAGCCCGGACAGGATCGCGGGCCAGCCGTTGGAGACGGCGCCGAGATATTTGCCGCCCTCGACGAAGCCGTCATGCAACACGGTCAAACGCACGAGCGAGCCGAACGGTTCGATGGTGAAGACGACGCGCGAGACCGGCTCGCCGCGCAGCTCCTCGAACTTGTGGTGCTTGAAGCTGTAGGACAATCGCCGCGGTGGATCGGATTCCATGATCTCGCCGGAATCGGTGACCTCGCCGTCGAGCAGAAGCGCGAAGGGCGACCCGAGCTTCCAGTCGGAGCGAACCTCGGCGCCGAACCAGTATTGCCTGGTGAACGCACTGTCGGTCAGCGCCTCCCACAGCTTTTCCGGCGTGGTCTCGATATAGGTGACGTAGACGAATTCCGGCTTACTCATCGCGCTTCTCCAACTGACGTTTCAGCTCGCTGAGCGCGGCGAGCTTGCCGCGCTCGAACTTCTTGATCCAGCGTTCGCCGATCTGATGGATCGGCACCGGGTTGAGGTAATGCAGCTTCTCGCGGCCATGCCTGATCGTTGTGACCAGGTTGGCCTCTTCGAGAATGACAAGGTGCTTGGTGACGGCCTGGCGTGTCATCGCAAGGCCCTCGCAGAGCTCGTTCAGCGTCTGGCCGTTCCTGGCGTGAAGCCGGTCCAACAGCGAGCGTCGTGATCCATCGGCGAGCGCTTTGAAGACCTCATCCATGGCCGCGACAATATGCAACTAAATGGTTGCATGTCAAGATGGTGTCTTTTGGCCGCACGATCGGCCGTGCTAGCCTCGGTGCTCAGCCAACGCAGATTGGTTCCGGGAGGACCTTCATGTTCCGTCGCGTGTCACTTGCTGCCGCCCTCGTTCTTCTCGCTTGCAGCACCGCGGCCCAGGCGCAGAAGCAAATCATCGGCGCACCTCCCGAAGCCTCCAACATGAAGCTGGTCGGCACGAACGACCTCCAGGCCCGCAGCGCCTACCAGCCGACCATCCATCACCAGGGCAACCGTTGGATCGCCTATATCGGCCATCACGGCGGCACCGAGGACGTGCCCGC
>RXJC01000491.1:0-2277 GCA_003963435.1 Bradyrhizobiaceae bacterium
ATTGCGGCGTCTATGCCGAGGTGATCGAAGGTGGCGAGATCGGCGTGGGTGACGCGGTCGCGGTGGAGCAGCCGAGATTGGTGTGAGCTTCGCAGGGTGGGTTAGCCGAAGGCGTACCCCACCACTGTCTGTCACCACAGAAACAGAAGAGGTGGGTTACGCCAGCGGACCGCGCTTCGCGCGCCCGCTAGCTAACCCACCCTACGCATCTCACCTCAATTCGGCATCACATACGCATAGATGCGGCCGCGCGAGACCGGCGCCTCGCGGACGCGGTTGCCGTTGTTGCCGGAGATCATGATCGGATTGCCCTGCGCGTCGATGCCGGTGATGATGCCGACATGACCGCCGCGGCCGCCGCGCGACATCACCGCGATGGCGCCGACCTGCGGACCGGAGACGCGCGTGCCGTAATGGGCGAAGGAGTTCGCCATGTCGGAGCCGGTGCCGCGATGACCGGTTTTCTCCAGCACCATGTTCATGAAGCGCGCGCACCACAGGCTGCCGCGGCCGGTTGGATTGCCGCCGATGTAACGACGCGCTTCCGATACCAGGCCGGAGCCGCCGCCGAAACCGCCGCTCACAGCGGCGCTGCCGCCGTTCCCTGCGTAGCTCATCTGCACGGCCGGGCTCACGTTGCGCGCGCGGCTGACGCGGCCGGCGCGGCTCATATTGCGCCCCTGTCCCATTTCGGCGCCGCCCCACGAGGTCATATCCGAGCCCATGGTGCCGTTCGTGTTGAAGGTCATGCTGCCGCCATTGGCATTCGGATCGTAGCTGGCAAACGTATTGCCGAAACCCTGGGATTGAAGTCGCGCGGCGTTGCGCTCGAAGCGCGAGGAATAGCGATGATGATGATATCTGCTGGCGTGATGCACGTAAGCGTGGCGCTCTGCGCTATGACGGTGATAGGGCCGCGCTGAGGCCGGAGAAACAAATGCGGCAACCGCCGCGGAGAAGATCGCCAGCGCAACAACACAACGCGACAGGCGAGACGCAAACAACTCAACCATTCTTCATCCTTCGTTGACACCCCCATTTCCCGTCGGCCCGTGCAAGAGCCGACATCCAGCTGGCCGTTAAGCCGCCGGATGTGGCGAGAAAAAGACGCCGCGCCGCGTGAATAGCTGTGATGATTTTGTGCCGACCCTGGTTCAATGCTGCCGCATTGCGGACAACAGCATTAACTGCGATCCTGCAAAGACGGCTTGAAGAGAGGGAAACGGTTAATGCCCCACGCCACGACCAGGGACGACGTCCGCATCTATTTCGAAGAGGCGGGTCAAGGAACGCCGATTATTTTTCTGCACGAGTTTGCGGCCGACTACACCAATTGGGAGCCGCAGATGCGTTACTTCTCGCGCGGCCATCGCTGCATCACCTATTCGGCGCGCGGCTACACGCCGTCCGACGTGCCCGAAGGCGAGGTCTACAGCTACACGCATTTCTACACTGACGCGCTCGCGGTGCTCGACCATCTCGGGATCGCACGCGCGCATCTCGTCGGCCTCTCGATGGGCGCCTATTCCTCACTGCAGATCGGATTGAACGCGCCGCAACGCGCGCTGTCGATGACGCTGGCCGGTGTCGGCTCCGGTTCGGAGCTCGAGAATCTCGACGCCTGGCGCAAGCAGTGCCGCGCCAATGCCGAGCAGTTCGAGACGCTGGGCTCCGCCGAGGTCGCCAAGGTCACGCGCGAAGCGCCAAGCCGGATTCCCTTTCTGGTGAAGGACCCGCGCGGTCACGCCGATTTCTACGCCGCGCTGGCGCGGCACGACGCCAAGGGTTCGGCCAACACGATGCGCGGCTTCCAGGGCGGCCGCCCCTCGATCTACACCATGACGGACGCGATCAAGAAGGCGACGACGCCGGCCCTGATCATCTGCGGCGACGAGGACGATCCCTGCGTGGGGCCGAGCCTATTCCTGAAGAAGCACCTGCCGGCCGCCGGGCTCGCGATGTTTCCGAAGTCCGGCCACGTGCTCAATCTCGAAGAGCCCGCGCTGTTCAACGAGAGCGTGGCGCGGTTCATCACGCTGGCGGAAGCCGGCCGCTGGCCGGTGCGGGATCCGAGGTCACTGGCGGCGCATTAGGCACAGGGGCGGCAACTCACTCCGTCATTGCGAGCGCAGCGAAGCAATCCAGAATCCCTCGGCGGAAACAGCCTAGATTGCTTCGTCGCATCTGCGCAAAATTGCTACGCAATTTTGTCGCTGAGCTCCTCGCAGCAATGACCGGGATGGACTTCAGCTCGTCAGAGAGAGCGTAGCCCGGATG
>RXJC01000491.1:2327-5379 GCA_003963435.1 Bradyrhizobiaceae bacterium
CTCGTCAGAGAGAGCGTAGCCCGGATGGAGCGTAGCGCAATCCGGGATTCTCGAATGCGGCGCGCCCCCCGGATTGCGCTACGCTCCATCCGGGCTACATGCTCCGCGCAACGACAGCGAGACTACTTCCCCCCGCCCCGGCTGAGCAGGAACACCGCCTGCTCGCCGAACATGTTCCACACCCACCACGGCAGATTGAGCGGCACCGGGCGGCCGTAGAGGTCGAGCGCGACCGAGCGCTCCATCTTGACGTTGATCTCGTCGCAGAGCTGCACGAAATCCTTGATGGTGCAGAAGTGGATGTTGGCGGTGTCGTACCAGGTCGCCGGCAAATTCTCGGTGCGCGGCATGTGGCCGCCGATCAGGAGCTGGAGCCGCATCTTCCAGAAACCGAAATTCGGGAACGAGACGATGGCGCGGCGGCCGATGCGGAGCAGGTTTTCCAGCACCACGCGCGGCTGCCGCGTCGCCTGCAGCGTCTGCGACAGGATCACGTAGTCGAAGGCGTCGTCTGGATAATTGACGAGGTCGGTGTCGGCATCGCCCTGCACCACCGCAAGGCCCTTGGCCACGCAGCGGTTGACGCCCTCGCGCGACAGCTCGATGCCGCGGCCGTCGATGCCGCGGGTCTCCAGGAGCTGGAGCAGATCGCCCTCGCCGCAGCCGACGTCGAGCACCTTCGAGCCCGGCTTGACCATGTCGGCGACCAGCAGATGGTCGGCGCGATACTGACCGGGCGATCTGGTCGCCACGCCGTTCAGCGGCAGCACTTCCTGTACAGACATCGCTAGCCGTCCTTGGCGGTGAGCCCGCGCGCCTTGCCCGCCGATTGCAGGAAGGCACGGGAGATGTCGAAGAATTCGGGCACGTCGAGCAGGAAGGCGTCGTGACCGCGATCGGTCTCGATCTCGGCGAACGACACCCGAGCGCTCGATGCGTTCAGCGCGTGCACCAGCGCGCGCGATTCCGAGGTCGGGAACAGCCAGTCGCTGGTGAAGGAGACGACGCAGAAGCGGGTCTTGATGTCCGCGAACGCCTTCGCCAGCACGCCGTCATGATCGGCGGCGATGTCGAAATAGTCCATCGCGCGCGTCAGGTAGAGATAGGAATTGGCGTCGAAGCGCTCGACGAAGGAGGAGCCCTGGTAGCGCAGATAGGACTCGACCTGGAAGTCGGCGTCGAACGAGAAGGTCGGCAGCTCGCGGTCCTGCATGCGCCGGCCGAACTTGCGATGCAGCGCCGCGTCCGAGAGATAGGTGATGTGCGCCGCCATCCGCGCCACCGCGAGCCCGCGATGCGGATGGATGCCGTGATCGGCATAGCCGCCGCCGTGCCAATCGGGATCAGCCATCACGGCCTGGCGGCCGAGCTCGTGGAAGGCGATGTTCTGCGCCGAGTGCCGCGTCGCGCAGGCGATCGCCAGCGCGGAGTAGACGCGGGCAGGATAGGCCGCGGTCCATTGCAGCACCTGCATGCCGCCCATCGAGCCACCGACGACCGCAAACAGCGTGTCGATGCCGAGCCGATCAATCAGCATCGCCTGCGCACGCACCATGTCCGGAATCGTGATGACGGGAAAATCCAGCCCCCAGACCTTGCCGGTGGCGGGATTGATCGAGGCCGGCCCGGTCGAGCCCATGCAGCCGCCGATCACGTTGGAGCAGATGATGAAGTAGTGCTTGGGGTCGATGGGACGGCCCGGGCCGACCAGCGTCTCCCACCAGCCGGGCTTGCCGGTGACGGGATGCACATTGGCGACATGCTGATCGCCGGTCAGCGCATGGCAGATCAGGACCGCGTTGGAGCGGTCGGCGTTGAGCTCGCCATAGGTCTGGTAGGCGATCTGGAAGGGGGAGAGATCGACGCCGCAATCGAGCCGCAGCGGCTGCTCGGCGCCGAAATGCGCGACCTGCGAGCTCGGATGATCCACCTCATGCGACCGCTCGTCGGCGCTGATCGCAGGACTCGGTATCGACTTGACGCCAACCATCTGACCATCGACCTCGTTTGCGATCAAACCTCGATCGCCACTTGCATCAGGCCATGAAAAACCCGGCCTGAACGATAGGTTCGGCCGGGATCGGAAGCGTCCCCGGCCTGTTTAGCGAGTTTTTTAACGTGGCTGCAAGCCGGCCGGCTCAAATGACCACGGAACGGGCAAAAACTACCGTCTTGGGCGGTTTTCGTCAAGTCGCGGCCCGGATCGGCCCAATTCGTCTCCATCGCATCGACCGAAAAGGACGTCATTTCTCTTTGCTTTCGCCGCCCCGACTGCCTAATCAGGGCATCCCCCATCGGAACGATCGACAGCCCGACATGTCCCAACGTCCGCCCGCGCCACCATCGCTGCAGGAACTGCGCAAGGAGATCGACGCGATCGACGAGGCCATGCATCGCCTGTTGATGCAGCGCGGAGACATCATCGACCGCCTGATCCAGGTGAAGCAGACCCAGGAGGTCGGCTCGGCGTTCCGCCCGGCGCGCGAGGCCGCCATGATGCGCGAAATCGTGCAGCGCCATCGCGGCATCCTGCCGCTCGACACCGTCGAGAGCATCTGGCGCGTCATCATCTCGACCTTCACGTATGTCCAGGCGCCGTTCTCCGTGCATGCCGACATCTCGGTGAGCGAGCCTGCGATGCGCGATTCCGCGCGCTTCCATTTCGGCTTCACGGTGCCGTACGTCGCGCATTTCAGCGCGCAGGCCGCCGTCGAGGCGGTGGCGAAGTCCAAGGGCGATCTGGCGCTGGTCTCGGCGACGTCGAGCCGCACGCCATGGTGGCTCTCGCTCGAGGCGGACGGCGCGCCGAAGATCATCGCGCGGATGCCCTTCGTCGAGCGCGCCGACCATCCGGCCGCGCTGCCGGTGTTCGCGATCTCGCGCGTCGCCGACAGCGCCTTGGTGACGGAGGTCGAAACCTTCAGCGTGCGCGTCTCGGGCTGGAACGCGGAGGTCGCGCGCGCCCTGTCGCCGCTCGCCGAGATCGTGGCGGTGCCCGACACCGCCTTCGACGGCGCGGCGCTGCTGGTCTCGGTCACGAGCGCGACCAGCA
>RXJC01000640.1 GCA_003963435.1 Bradyrhizobiaceae bacterium
GATGCGGTTGAGGAGCGTTGTCTTGCCGGCGCCGAGATAGCCGGTCAGCACGGTCACGGGAATTTTGGGGGAGGTCGCTTCAGACATAACAACTCCGACTTCGGGCGAATTTCCGCGCGACGCGAGGCGGGGTGGCCCCTGCCCTAATGGTCAAGCGCGCTGTTCAGGGCCTTTATATTGTGCCTGACCATGTCAATGTAAGTGGGTGCAGGCCCCTTTTCGCCCGTTAAACCGTCCGAAATCAGGGTCCCGCCGACCTTGGCCCCGGTCTCCGCCGCGATCCGCCGGATCAGGCGGTCGTCGCTGATATTTTCGAGAAATACCGCTGGGATTTTCTGGGCCTTGATCTGGCCGATGATAACAGCAATGTCGCGCGCGCTGGGCTCGGTTTCGGTGGAGACGCCCAGGGGGGCGACGAACTGGATACCGTATTCGGCGGCGAAATAGCCGAAGGCGTCGTGGGTGGAGATGACCTTGCGCCGGTCGGCCGGGATCTGGGCCACGGCCTCGCGAACCTCGCGGTCGAGCGTTTCGAGCTTTTCCAGATAGGCCTTGGCCTGGGCACCGAAGAACGCCGCGTCATCCGGATTGGCGGCAGCCAGCGCGGTGGCGATATCAGCCACATAGATTTTGGCGTTGGGGACGGACTGCCAGGCATGCGGATCGGCAGCCGAGCCGTGCTTGAGCGGCGCGATGCCGGCACTGGCGGTGACGACCATGGCCTTGCTGCCGGCGGACTGCACGAGGCGCGGCAACCAGCCCTCCAGCCCAAGCCCGTTGACGATGACGAGCCTTGCGCTCGCGACCCGCTTCGCATCACCGGGCGCCGGTGTGTAGACATGGACATCGCTGTCGGGGCCGACCAGCGTGGTCAGATCAATCCGGTCGCCGCCGACATTGCGGACGAAATCGGCCAGGATCGAGAAGCTCGCGACCACGTTGATCCGCTCGGCTGCGTGCAGGGGCGAGGCCATCAGCAGCAGGGCGAAGAGGAGAAGGGCGCGCATCGCCATCACGCCTCCAGATGCCGGCCGGGAAACAGCTGCCTGACCACCCCACCGACGCGGCCGAACAGGACGGATACGATATAGATGACAGTCGCGACAAGAATGATCGCGGGGCCCGAGGGCACACGGGTCTGGAACGACAGCACGAGGCCCGCATAGCCCGAGACCGCAGCAGCAACGACGGCGATGCAGATCATCGCGGTGAGATCACGCGACCAGAACCGCGCAATGCCGGCCGGCAGGATCATCAGCCCGACCGCCAGCAGCGTGCCGAGGGCCTGGAAGCCGTTGACGAGGTTGATCACGACCAGGGCGAGGAAGGCGAGATGCGCAGGCCCTCCGGCGCGGCTGACCGTGCGCAGGAACAAGGGATCGACGCTTTCGATCACCAGCGGGCGGTAGATCACCGCGAGCACCAGCAGTGTCACGGTGGCGTTGAAGGCCACCACCAGCAGCGTCTGGTCGTCCATCGCAAGGATGTTGCCGAACAGCACGTGCAACAGGTCGATATTGGTGCCCTTGATCGAGACGATGGTCACGCCGAGCGCCAGCGAGGCCAGATAGAAGGTCGCGAGCGATGCATCCTCCTTCAGCCCGGTCGAGCGCGCGACCACGCCGGCAAGGATCGCCACCGCAAAGCCCGCGATCAGGCCGCCGGCCGTCATCGCAAACAGATTGAGGCCGGAGAGCAGGAAGCCGACCGCCGCGCCGGGCAGGATCGCATGCGCCATGGCGTCGCCGACCAGGCTCATCCGCCGCAGCATCAGGAACACGCCGATCGGCGCGCCGGCCAGCGCCAGCGCGATCACGGCGGCAAGCGCGCGCCGCATGAACTCGAATTCGGTGAACGGACCGATCAGCGCGTCATAAAGCATCGGTGATCACGCCGCCCGCGAGCCGATGTCATCGCCCGCACAGGCCGCGGCGGTGTCGTCGAAGGCCTCGCACATCCGCATCGCGACCATCAGGTTCTCCGGCGTCAGCACCTCCGCCGTCGGTCCCCACGCCACCGGGCCGCGGGCCAGCACCAGCGTCTCGCTGAAATGGTTGCGCACCATCTCCATGTCGTGCAGCGCGGCGAGCACGGTGCGCCCTTCCCCGTGCCAGTGCTTCACCAGCGCGAGCAGGTCGGTCGTGGTCTTGGCATCGATCGCGTTGAAGGGCTCGTCGAGCACGATCAGGCTGGCGTCCTGGAGCACAACGCGCGCGAACAGCACACGCTGCATCTGGCCGCCCGACAGCGTACCGATCGGCCGGTTCTCGAAGCCGGACAGGCCCACGGCGGCGATCGCGCGGAGGATTTTTCCGCGCGCGGTGTTGCCGATGCCGCCGAACAGGCCGGTGCCGCGCCATAAACCCGTACTGACGAAATCGAACACCGAGATCGGGAAGCTGCGGTCGATCTCCGCGCTTTGCGGCAGGTAAGCGACGTCCCGGGCATCGAGCCCGCCAAGATGGATGCTGCCATCGAGCGGCTTGAGGATGCCGACGATGCCACGCAGCAGGGTCGACTTGCCGGCGCCGTTCGGGCCGATCACAGCGACCAGCGCGCCTCGTGCGACCTCGCCGCTGAGATGGTGCACGGCCGGATGGCGGTCATAGCCGAGCGTGACATTGTGGAAGTGCAGCGCCGCCATCCCTACCTCATTGCCAGGAAAACCACGCTCCAGAGCACGGCACAGACGGCGAGCGCTGCCGCAAGGCGCGCCGCCACGGTCATGCGCAGGATCGACCAGGGCGCCGCCTGGGCCGGATGCGGCGAGGCCGCATCGTGGACATGAGCGTGGCTGTGGTCGTGCCCGTGCGAATGGCCGTGGTCATGGGAATGACCGTGAGC
>RXJC01000183.1 GCA_003963435.1 Bradyrhizobiaceae bacterium
CCGCGCTGCGGATGCCGCCGTCGATCACGAAATGCGCGACATGGATGCCCTGTGGCGACAATTCCCGCGCCAGGCTCTGCGCGAGGCCGCGCAGCGCGAACTTGCCCATCGCGAAGGAGGCGGATTGGGCATAGCCCTTGACGCTGGCCGAAGCCCCGGTGAACAGGATCGCGCCGTGCTTGTTCGGCAGCATGCGCTTGGCCGCCTGTTGCGCCACCAGGAAGCCGCCATAGGCGCTGACCGCGATGGCATCGGCGACGTCGGCCGGGACGAGGTCGACGAACGGCCCGCGCGTGCGGCCGCTGGCGTTGTAAACCACGAGGTCGGGCGTGCCGATCTCGCGCTCGACCAGGCCGAACAGCCGTTCGACCTCCTCAGGATCCGTGGCGTTGCAGGCATAGGCTTTCGCGCCGGTCTCGGTGCAGAGCGCGCCGAGCTTCTCGATTTTTCGCGCGGCCAACGCGACGCGGATGCCTTGCGCGGCAAGCAAGCGCGCCAGCGAGGCGCTCAGCCCTTCGCCGGCTCCGACGATGAGGGCGATCTTGTACTTTGGATGTTCCATGGCGTGATCTCTTTGGACTGGGAGCCGTTGATCTAAGCATGCCTACGCCAACGACCAGCCGGAACGACCACAATTCCGCAGAGCGAATTGCTCCGTCATTGCGATCATGCCTCCCTGACGATTTGCGGCTTTATCGCGATCCGCTGCTGGAGCATGATCGACATCATCTCAAGCGGCAAGCGCCAAATCAGCGCAAAATGTCCGCAAGGCGGAAACGACAGAGGACGATCATGCACAAGCCCGTTGCAGCACAGCCGAACGACGTCGCGGCCGAGCCATCCGGCCTGCTGGCGCCCGACACATCAGGCATGAATTTTTACCGCGCCGATCCGACATTGGCCGATCTCCTGCGCATCCACCTGCCGGACAATCTGTTCCGCCACATCGAGCCGCATCTCGACCGTCTTGGCGCACTCGCCGGCGGCCGGCTCGACGAATGCGCGCGCCTTGCCGACCGGCACACGCCGGTGCTGCATCAGCGCGACAAGTTCGGCCGCGACGTGCAGTCGATCGAATATCACCCGGCCTATCGCGAGCTGGAGAATGCCGCGTTCGGCGAGTTCGGCATCCATGCGCTCTCGATCCGCAAGGGTATCATGGGCTGGCCGGACAAATATCCCGTGACCGCCAAGCACGCCTTCACGTTTCTGTTCAACCAGACCGAATTCGGCATGGGCTGCCCGATCAACGTCACCGACGGCTGTGCCAAGCTGCTGGCGAATTTCGGCAGCGAGGCGCTGAAGGCGAAATATCTCGACGGCCTGACCTCGACCGACATGAGCAAGCTGACGCAAGGCGGCCAGTTCATGACCGAGAAGGAGGGCGGCTCCGACGTCGGCACGCTGACCACGCGCGCGGTGCAGGAGGGCGAGCATTGGCGCCTCTATGGCGAGAAATGGTTCTGCTCGAATGCCGATGCCAAGGTGGTGATGCTGTTGGCGCGCCCTGAAGGCGCCGGCCCCGGCACACGCGGCGTCGGCTTGTTCCTGATGCCGCGCTTCCTCGACGACGGCACGCAGAACCACTACCGGATCGTGCGCCTCAAGGACAAGCTCGGCACCCGCTCGATGGCCTCGGGCGAGATCAAGCTCGAAGGCGCGATTGCCTACGCGGTCGGCAAGCTCGATCGCGGCTTCGTGCAGATGGCCGAGATGGTGAATTCGTCGCGGCTCTCCAACGGCGTCAAATCCACGGCGCTGATGCGCCGTGCCTATCACGATGCCATGACGGTGGCGAAGAACCGCGTGGTGTTCGGCAGCCGCATCATCGACCTGCCGCTCGGCCGCCGCCAGATGCTGAAGATCATGCTGCCGGTCGAGCAGGCGCTGTCGATGAGCTTTCTCACCGCCGACGCGCTCGACCGGGCCGAGGCCGGCAGCCAGGATGCGGCGGCCTTGTTGCGCATCCTGACGCCGACGCTGAAATTCCGCGCCACCCGCGATGCGCGCAAGGTCTGCGGCGATGCGCTCGAGATGCGCGGCGGGATCGGCTATGTCGAGGAGTTCGCAACGCCCCGCCTGCTGCGCGATGCGCATCTCGGCTCGGTCTGGGAAGGCACCGGCAATATCGTCGCGATCGACGCGCTCCGGCGCGCGGTCGGCCGCCACGGTGCCGAATCCGCGCTATCAGCCGATCTGCATGCGCGGCTGGACGACAGCGCGTCGGTGCCGCAGGCTTGGCGCGACAAGCTGCGCGGCTTCGTCGATCGTGCGGTGGGTTTTGCGCGCGAGGTGGCGGGGAAATCCGAGAACGAAGCCGATGCGCGGCGCGCCACCAGTCTGCTCTATCATGTCGCCAGCGCGGTCGCGCTCGCCTGGGAGGCGCATCGCATCCATGAGATGCGCGGCGATGCGCGGCGGCTGCTGCTGTCGCGCCTGGTGATCGACCATCGGGTGTCACCGAGCGATCCGTTCCGGCTGACGGAAAATGCCGCGCAGGCGAAGATCGCGGCACTGCTGCTCGGCGATCGCGACGCCCCAATGAGCGAGGTTGGCGAACTGGTCTTGACAGCGTAGGCTGCTCGCCACCCAACCTAAGAAAAGCGATAGGGAGTGCTCGATGAAGGCCGCCGTCCTCCATGAAGTCAACAAGCCCCTGGTCATCGAGGATGTCAGCCTGCCGAAGCCCGGCCCGCGCGAGGTGCTGATCCGCACCGCGGTCGCCGGCCTCTGCCACTCCGACCTGCATTTCATGGAAGGGCTCTATCCGCATCCGCTGCCTGCGGTGCTCGGGCATGAATCCGCCGGCGTGGTCGAGCAGGTCGGCTCCGACGTCACC
>RXJC01000265.1 GCA_003963435.1 Bradyrhizobiaceae bacterium
GACAGCCGCGTCGTCAGTGCGGCCGTGTCGAGGTCGGGCCGCAACGCGATCATCAAATTCGCCTGCCCGAGACCCAGCACCGCCTCGCGCAACTCCGCCGACAGCGCGTAGATCGCCCCGCCCTCGATACCGCCCTGCGTGATCATGACTTCGCCGCGCACCGTGTTTGCACCGACCGTCAGCGCCACGCCCTTGAGCGGCTGGCCCTCGAAACGATCGCGGAACACCTTTGACCAAGCGACCGTGAAGCCGGAATTGGCCGGCCGCAGCTTTGAGACGGCGATGCCTTTTGCCCTGAGCAGTTCGACCCAACCGCCATCCGAGCCGAGCCGCGGCCAGCTTGCACCGCCAAGTGCCAGCACGGTCGCATCGGCAATGACAGTCGCTGCTCCACCAGGCGTTCGAAACTGCAGCTGCCCCGCGCCGTCCCATCCGGTCCAGCGATGGCGAAAGGCAAACCGCACGCCGCTGGCATCGAGCCGCCGCAGCCAGGCCCGCAGCAAGGGCGAGGCCTTGAAGGCCTTTGGAAACACCCGCCCGCTGGTGCCGACGAAGGTCGGCTCGCCCAGCGCCTCGCTCCAGGCCCGGAGCGCATCAGGTGAAAACGCCTCGATCGCCGCTTGCAGCTTAGGCGCCGCCTCACGATAACGCGCCATGAACTGGGCGAGCTGTTCGCTGTGGGTGAGGTTGAGTCCGCCGCGGCCCGCCATCAGGAATTTGCGGCCCGCGGACGGCATCGCGTCGTAGACGGTGACGCGCGCGCCGCCCTGCGCCAACACTTCCGCCGCCATCAGCCCGGCGGGACCGGCGCCGATGACGGCGACGTGGTTTTCCGTTGTAGTCATGGCGCGAGTTTAGGCCAGGCTGGATGCCAAGCAACAGGTCGTCATGCCCGGGCTTGTCCCGGGCATCCACGAAAGCCGCGATCGCCGCGCCAAGAACGTGGATGGCCGGGACAAGCCCGGCCATGACGGCCGAGAGTGCGGCTATGACCGCGTTACAGCTTGATCCCAGCCCGCGCCGCGGCCTGGGCCACATATTTCTGCGTCTGCTCGAACGCACCCGTCAGCGCCTTCGCCTTCGACATGTCGCTGATCTCCGCGAAATGCGCGGCAATTGCGTCCGGCGTCCATTCGGACTCCGGCAGGTTGATGCCTTCGCTCTCGAGAATCTTGATCACGGCGAAGGAGCCGGCACCGGCGCCCATGATGGTGCGGGTCGGCGCGTCCTCGCTGAGCATGTATTCGACCGCGGGCGTGATCGCGTTCGGCTTCATCAGCTGCAGCGCCTGCGGCGGCAGCAGCTCTTCGGTCATACGGGTCGCCGCGGTCGGCGAGATGATGTTGACGCGGATGTTGTTCTTGCGGCCCTCTTCCGCGAGCACGTTCATCAGGCCGACCATGCCGGACTTGGCCGCGCCGTAATTGGCCTGGCCGAAATTGCCGTAGAGGCCGGACGACGACGTCGTCAGCACGATGCGGCCGTAGTTGCGGTCACGCATGCCGGCCCAGGCCGCCTTGCAGCAGTAGAACGTGCCGACCAGATGCACGTCGAGCACCTTCTGGAAATCGGCGGCTTCCATCTTGCCGAACGACTTGTCGCGCAAAATGCCGGCATTGGCGCACATGAGGTCGACGCTGCCCCACTCCCTGGTGGCGCGCTCGACCATGGCGGTGACCTGCTCGAAATTGGAGACGTCGGCGCCATCGGCCATCGCGGTGCCGCCGGCCTTGCGGATCTCCTCGACCACGGCTTCCGCAGGCGACAGCGAGCCGCCGGTGCCGTCGCGCGCGCCGCCGAAATCGTTGACCACGACCTTGGCGCCGCGGCTGGCCAATCCCAGCGCATGCGCCTTGCCGAGACCATTGCCCGCGCCGGTGACGATGGCGACGCGTCCGTCGAACCTGATTGCCATTATGCAGTTCCTGCCTCTTCTTCCTTCTCCCCCTGTGGGAGAAGGTGGCGCGAAGCGCCGGATGAGGGGTCTCTCGCAACAGATGCGCTCGCGGAGAGAGACCCCTCACCCGGCTTCGCGTTCCGCGAAGCCACCCTCTCCCACAAGGGGAGAGGGTGAGAGCCCTCCGCGCAGATTTGGACAGCTTTTGAGCAGCGATGGGTTGCCGGGTCAAGCCCGGCAACGACGCGCGGTATCAAGCGAAATAGATCAGCCCCAGCCACTCCGCGACCAGCGCGGGCTTGTCCTCGCCTTCGATCTCGACCGTGACGTTGGTGCGGGACTGCAGTTCGTTCGGCTTGCGCAGCCTGGCTTCCGCCAGCACGAAGCGGCCGCGAATGCGCTTGCCGGAGCGCACCGGCGAGATGAAGCGCAGCTTGTCGAAGCCGTAATTGACGCCCATCGTGGTGCCTGAGATCGCCGGCATCACTTCATAGGACATCACCGACAGCATCGACATCGTCAGGAAGCCATGCGCGATGGTGGTGCCGAACGCGGTTTCCTTGGCGCGCTCGGGATCGACGTGGATGAACTGGTGATCCTCGGTGTCGTCGGCAAAGGCGTTGATGCGGGGCTGGTCGATCAGATGCCAGGACGACACGCCGATCTCCTTGCCGACCAGGGCCTGATAGGCCTGAAGCGTGATCGGCGGCGACTTCCAGATTTGGTTCACTTAGCTCTCACTCCGTGTTTTCGACAACTCCGGAAAATCCTCCTCACGGAATTCCCGGCCGCGCAAGGGATCCTCGCGATCGTCGTCGCGTTCGAGCCGTCGTAGCTGCACCCGGCGGATTTTGCCAGAGATCGTCTTCGGCAGCTCGGTGACGATTTCGAGCCGGCGGATACGCTTGAACGGGGCAAGCCGCGTATGCAGATGCCTGAAGATGGAAAGCGCCGTCTCCGGCGTCCGCTCCGTCCCTGATGTCAGCAGCACGAACGCCTTGGGCACGGCAAGGCGGATCGGGTCCGGGCTCGGCACCACCGCGGCTTCCGCGACGTGCTCGTGCTCGAGCAGCACGCTCTCGAGCTCGAACGGGCTGATGCGGTAATCCGATGATTTGAACACGTCGTCGGAGCGGCCGACGAAGGTGAGATAGCCCTCGTCGTCTTCGAACACGACATCGCCGCTGCGATAGAGCTCACCCTCGGCGCCGGACAGCTTGCCGTCGTCGCCCTGGTAGCCCTGCATCAGACCCGCGGGGCGCTTCGAGCCGAGAACCAGCGTGACCTCGCCTTCCCTGGCGGGATGGCCATCGGCGTCGCTGATCTGCACGCGATAGCCCGGCAGCGGCCGGCCCATCGAGCCGATCTTGATTTTCTGGCCCGGCGAGTTGCCGGCGAGCGCGGTGGTTTCGGTCTGGCCGTAGCCATCGCGGATGGTGAGGCCCCAGGCCGCCCGCACCTGGTCGATCACTTCAGGATTGAGCGGCTCGCCGGCGCCGCAGACCTCGCGCAAGCTCACCTTGAACGAAGCCAGGTCCTCCTGGATGAACAGCCGCCACACCGTCGGCGGCGCGCACAGCGTGGTGACGCCGCAGCGGCCGATGGTGGCGAGCAAGCCTTTCGCA
>RXJC01000511.1 GCA_003963435.1 Bradyrhizobiaceae bacterium
AGAACGGCCCGTAGCCGAACACGAAAGGTGCGGGCACGGCGTAGGGATAGGGACGGTAGTGGACGGGCCGCGCGTAATAGCGGGGATCGCGGCGCACGACGGGCCGCACGACGTAGGTTCGCGCCGGTCGCCGCGCGTCGAAAATTGCGATGCCAGCCGAAGCCTCCGGGATCGTCACCCTGTGCGCCGCGGACGCGCCAGGCAAGCCCGCGGCAAGCGCGACGGCAGCGGCCCATGCAATCCATCTCGCCATCACGACCTACCGAACTCCCGCGCCGCTAGCCGGGGCGCCAGTAGCAGCTCACGCGCGGCACGATCACGGTGCCGCTCGGCCGGAATTCCTGCACATAGGTGGCGTTGCAGACGCGGACCGCATTGGGTCCGGGATTGTAGCGGGGGTAGACGCCATCAGGCGTGTAATAGGGTGTGACGCGCAGGCGCGCCGGGTGCCGCTTGCGTGGCGGCGGGATGTCGTCCGGCGCGGCCGCCTGCGCCAGCCTGACGCCGGGGGCCGGCGTCTGCGCCTCCGCGCCACCACAAAACTGCGAAAACAACCCCATGCACAGTATCGTCAGCGTTGTTATTGCTCGCATTTTTTTGCCCACCTGAAACGTCCCATTGGGCGCCCACGCTCCCCGTTTTGGCGGCGCCCGTCAACCTCGCCGCGTTTATAAAGCGGGATGCATCGCCAAGGAACCCGCGCTAAGAGGGTCACATGTGGACGGAATTGAAAGCGCCCTCGCTGGCCGAGATGGAAGCGACGGCGCACGACATCTTCGAGCGACTGCCGGCAGAGTTCCGCACCCTGTGCGAGGGCGTCATCATCCGCGTCGACGACTTCCCGACCGAGGAGGTTTTGGACGAGATGGACTGCGAGAGCGAGTTCGACCTGCTCGGCCTGTTCCAGGGCGTCGGCCTGCCCCAGCAAAGCGTCAGTGACGTAGCGCGGCTGCCCAACATGGTCTGGCTCTACCGCCGGCCGATCCTGGATTACTGGGCCGAGCACGATGAAAGCCTCGGCCACATCGTCCGCCACGTCCTGATCCACGAGATCGGCCACCATTTCGGCCTGTCGGACGACGATATGGAAGCGATCGAGGCTCAGTCGGAGTGAGACGCGGACTTATCTAGGCGCGGTGCCGAGAGAAGCATCGTCAGTCGATAGTCGGGCCACCCCGCGAGAGACAGCGACACCTGCTGATACTGCAGCAGCCCCATGGTCGGATGATTGAACGCACGCTCGCCTCCTTCGCGAGCCAAGACTCCCTGTGTGTCCCAGCAACGTTCGAAATCGGGGCTTTCGCGTCTCAGCTCCTCCACCAGCCGGCGAATCTCCGGATCATCGGAGTAGGCTGTCACCGCGGCGCGGAACTCTGCAACGACGCGGCGTGCGCGGGAGGTCCAGTCAAGGATCAGGGTTCGTGCCTCAGGCCTGAGAAAGATGTAGCGCAGCAGATTCTTTTCGCCGTCTGCATCGAGCCATCCCGCAAACAGGAGGGACGCTTGCGCATTCCAACGCCGCGCACGCCATGTGCGATCGAGGATGTAGGCCGGTCCATCGATCGCATCGACACAGGCCAGGATCTCTTCAGGCGGATCATCCCTGGTGCTGGGACGTTCGGGATCGCGCTTGCCCGCAACTTCGAACAGATAGCTGCGCTCGGCGCGTGACAGACGCAATCCGCGCGCGAGGCGTGCCAGTGCCGACGCGGAGACGGACACATCGCGCCCCTGCTCGATCCACGTGTACCAGGTGACGCTCAATCCGCAGAGCTGAGCGACCTCTTCGCGGCGAAGGCCGGGCGTGCGCCGCCGTGGTCCAGCGGCGAGGCCGAATTCTGCCGGTGACTGGCGCTCGCGGAGCGCACGCAAGAACGCGCTGAGCGAGAGAGCCGAGGCGGCTTGGTCCTGTCCAATCATGGTGGTGATTATACCAGTATAACATAGGTACTTAAACCGGTATCGACCGCATGCTAGCTTTTCTGACCTGAATTCGTCGCTGCGCAGAGGACGCACGGGCATGGGCAAGCAATTCGCGCGGATCGAACCGGAGCACAGGGCTTTCATCGAGCGGCAGAAGATCTTCTTCGTCGCCAGCGCCCCGCCGAAAGGACGCATCAACGTGTCCCCGAAGGGACTGTCCTCATTCCGGGTGCTCGGAGACAATGATGTCGCTTACCTCGACTGCACTGGCAGCGGGAGCGAGACCCGGGCGCACCTCGTCGCTTCCGACGACAAGCGGCTGACCATCATGTTTTGCGCCTTCGATGGCGCCCCGATGATCCTGCGGCTCTATGGCCAAGGCCAGTCGCTCATGCGTGGCACGCCTGATTACGCCGATCTCGCGCCAGGGTTCGAGGACATGGCCGGGGCACGCCAGATCATCCGCCTCTCTATCGACCTCGTGCAGACGTCGTGCGGCATGGGCGTGCCGCTGTTCGACTACAAGGAAGAGCGTGGCAGCCTTATCCGCTACTGGACCAAGCAGGGTCTCGACAATTTGCGAAAGTACTGGGGCCTGAAGAACATGAAGAGCATCGACGGCCTGCCGACCGGCTTTGCCCCTGAGCGCATGGCTCCGCAAGGGCCGACAGATCATATCTGACAGACCAAGATTGCCGAATCCGGCCTAGGATTTGTGTGCCAACCGGGCTAAACAGCCCTCCCCAGACGACAAACCGGGAAGCCCAAGATGGACAAGTTCACCACGCTGGAAGGCGTCGCGGCGCCGCTGAAGATCATCAATGTCGACACCGACATGATCATTCCGAAGCAGTACCTCAAGACCATCAAGCGGACCGGCCTTGGCAAGGGGCTCTTCTCCGAGCAGCGCTACAAGGACGACGGCAGCGAGAACCCGGATTTCGTGCTCAACCAGCCCGCCTATCGCAACGCGAAGGTGCTGGTCGCCGGCGACAATTTCGGCTGCGGCTCGAGCCGCGAGCACGCGCCCTGGGCACTGCTCGACTTCGGCATCCGCTGCGTGATCTCGACCTCGTTCGGCGACATCTTCTACAACAACTGCTTCAAGAACGGCATTCTGCCGATCCGCGTTTCGCAGGAAGACCTCGACAAGCTGTTCGACGACGCCGAGCGCGGCGCCAACGCGACGCTGACGATCGACCTGCCGAACCAGGAGATCCGCGGCCCCGACGGCGGCAAGGTCAAGTTCGAGATCGACCCGTTCCGCAAGCACTGCCTGATCAACGGCCTCGACGACATCGGCCTGACCATGGAGAAGAAGGCCTCGATCGACACTTATGAGGACAAGCTCAAGCGCGAGCGCGCCTGGGCCTGAGATCGCTTTCTGCTTTGAGCCCCGGTGCCGCAGGCGCCGGGGCTTTTTCTTTGTTCCTGATATCCCGTATAGCTGCCGCATGCTGCCCGAGATCGTCACCTTCTGGCATGGCCCGATGGACGCACTGCGCCAGACCTGTCTGCGTTCGCAGTTGGCTGCCGGCCACAAGGTCACCGTCTACAGCTTCGATCCCATTCCCGGCCTTCCCGCCGGCATCGAGAATGCGGAGGCGGAAGCGATCCTGCCGCACGCGTTCTCCGAACGCTTGCGCCCGCCGCAGCCGGACGGCAGCTGGCGCGACTGGACCATTCTGCAGTTCAGCGACTTCTTCCGCATGAA
>RXJC01000556.1 GCA_003963435.1 Bradyrhizobiaceae bacterium
GAGCGGATCAAGCGGACCACCTGCTCGATCTTGTCCATCAGCGCCTTGGGCGCGTCGTTGAACAACAGATGGGCCTCGTCGAAGAAGAACACGAGCTTCGGCTTGGGCAGATCGCCGGCCTCGGGCAGCTCCTCGAACAGCTCGGACAACATCCACAGCAGGAATGTCGCGTAAAGCCTGGGGTTCTGCAGCAGCTTGTCCGCGACCAGGATGTTGACCATGCCGCGGCCGTCGCTGTCGGTCTTCATGAAATCCTTCAGCGTCAGCGCCGGCTCGCCGAAGAATTTGGTACCGCCCTGGTTCTCCAGCACCAGGAGCTGGCGCTGGATGGTGCCGACGGTGGCCTTGGTGACGTTGCCGAACCCCTGCGCCGCCTTGCGAATGGCGGCGAGCGGATCTTCCTCCGCATCCGCCGCTTTCTTCCCGCTATCGGGCACGATGGCGTCAAGCAGCGCACGCAGATCCTTCATGTCGATGAGGGTCAGCCCGGCGTCGTCGGCGACGCGGAAGGCAACGTTGAGCACGCCCTCCTGCACGTCGTTCAGATCGAGCATGCGCGCGAGCAGAAGCGGCCCCATTTCCGTGACGGTCGCGCGCACCGGGTGGCCCTGCTCGCCGAATACGTCCCAGAACACCGTCGAGAACTGGTCGGGCTGGAATGTCAGCCCCATCTCGGAGGCGCGCTTGAGGATAAAGTCCGCGGGCACGCCGACCTGACAGATGCCAGAGAGGTCGCCCTTGATGTCGGCGGCGAAGACCGGAACACCGGCGCGTGCAAATCCTTCCGCCATCACTTGCAGCGTCACGGTCTTGCCGGTTCCGGTTGCACCGGTGACGAGGCCGTGGCGATTGGCGAGCGCCAGCGTCAGCCAGGCCTGCTCGTCTCCCTTGCCGACGAAGATCTTGTCGTCGGTATCGCCGAGCTTGCTGTCCTGTGCGGTCATTATTCTCTCTGATGTCTCTTGCGGGGTTTCGCGTGCCGAAACTCGAATGCTCCAGTTCCGTAGTTTAACGCATGTCGCGCACCGATTAAAACCGTTCAACGCGCTCCAAGCACGCGACATCGACGGAAACGGACAGACGACATCAGCCGAAAGTAGGAGCGCGCTGTTCGCAACGCGGCATTTTTTCGCCGATTCCATCTCCGCTCGTGCACCGCTGCAACACCTTTTGCGCGTTCGAGGACGAATCGCGACGACGCCTGCGTTCATCGCTTGAATTTCACATCACACCGGCTCAAGATCATTTTCGAAAGAAATACTCCGGCATGTAAACCGGCTGAGGGGCGGGCCTTATGGACGAGCTGATCGGGCGGCTGGCGACAAACGCCAGCATAGATAGTGCTGTGGCTGAAAAGACCGTCGGCATTATCCTGGGCTTCCTCCGCAATGAGGGTCCTTCCGACAGCGTGCAGGCCCTGATCGACCAGATCCCCGGAGCGGAAGCCGCGATCGAGGCATCCAAAAGCGGCGGCGGACTGTCGCGGCTGATGGGCGGCGGCCTGATGGCGGTCGGCACACGTCTGATGGGCCTCGGGCTCGGCATGTCCGAGATTCAAAATGTCGCCCGTGAACTTTTCCGCTACGGCCGAGACAAAATCGGAGCAGATCAGATGGGCAGGATCGTTGCGGGGACGCCGGGCCTCAGCCAGTTCGCCTGAAGCTGTCGCATTTCACATCGAGTACCATGACATATCCCATCTCCGAGATTGAGGGCCTGTCGGTCTTTGCCGCCAACAAGTTGAAGGCGCAGGGTATCCGCACCACCGACGCGCTGCTGGAGGCGGCCGGCACGGTGAAGGGCCGCAAGGCGCTTTCCGCCAAGACCGGCATCAGCGAGCAATTGCTGCTGGAATGGGCTAACGTCTCCGACTACATGCGCATCCCCGGCATGGGCCGGGCCAAGGTGGGCCTCGTCCGCGCCGCCGGCGTTACCACCGTGCGCGAGCTCGCCTATCGAAATCCGGCAAGGCTCGCCCAGAGCATGCGCGATGCCAACGAGAAGAAGAAGCTGCTCCGCATTCTTCCTTCCGAGAAGTCGGTCGGCGATATCATCGCCAAGGCCAAGAAGCTGCCGCCGAAGATCACATACTAGCCCACTTCCTCTCCGTCATCCTGATGAGGTGCTCGCCTCTTCGCCGCTGAAGAAGCGACCACCTCCAGCGACAACGGCTTCGCGGTTGCGCGGGGGTGACGGACGAAAGAGCTGGGCCCGCAACTCAGGTGCCCCCATCCCGCCTTGAACTCCCCCTCCCCGCCCGCTAAAGCGGGCGCCATGAACGCCCCGCCCTCCTCAACCGTCCCGCCTGCCGGCTCGGCCAGGCCAGATGCGCTGCGGACACTTTTGGAACGGCCCATCCCGGCGGTGATGGGCGTGCTCAACATCACCCCGGACTCCTTCTCCGACGGCGGCGAGTTCATCGCGCCCGAGCAGGCGCTGGCGCGGGCGCGGGCGATGATCGAGGCCGGCGTCGACATCAT
Organism: Bradyrhizobiaceae bacterium; assembly: GCA_003963435.1. Classification (GTDB taxonomy): domain Bacteria; phylum Pseudomonadota; class Alphaproteobacteria; order Rhizobiales; family Xanthobacteraceae; genus Bradyrhizobium. Next base: position 2,481 of record RXJC01000556.1, read on the forward strand.
CGATATCGGCGCGGAATCCACCCGGCCCTACAAGGGCGCGAAGCCCGTCACGGCGGACGACGAGCTCGCCCGGCTGAAGCCGGTGCTATCAGGCGTCGTAGCCCTCGGCGTGCCGGTCTCGATCGACAGCATGAAGGCGGAGGTGGTGGCCTACGCGCTCGACCAGGGCGCGGCGATCGCCAACGACGTCTGGGGCCTGCAGCGCGACGCCGCCATGGCGCCGCTGGTGGCCGCAAGAGGCGTCCCCGTCATCGTCATGCACAACCGCGACGACGCCGATCCCGCCATCGACATCATCACCGACATGAAGACGTTCTTCCTGCGCTCGCTCGACATCGCCGCAAAGGC
>RXJC01000434.1 GCA_003963435.1 Bradyrhizobiaceae bacterium
GTTGGTGAAATTGCGGTCGATGCCGTCGCGCTCTTCCTCTTCGCCGCCGAGCAACGCGATGCTCTCGCCGTTCTCGCGCACGCGCGTCAGCGTGTAACGGAAATCAGCCTCCGCCTGGTTCTTGTCCTCGGAGGCCTGCACGAAGCGCCGGCCGATCACCAGGATCGAGCCGGACGCGATCCCCGCATAGAGCATCGCTGCGATCACCAGAAAGCCGGGGATGGTGATGCTCGATCCGCCGAACGTGACGGTGAGCGCGCCGCCGATGGTCCAGAGCACGACGATGAAGGTTGCGGCGGACAACAGCGCCGAGGTGACGCCGGCCAGGAAGTCGACCGGCGAATCGGTGGCGATGCGTAAGTCCTCCGCGATCCGGTATTCGGGATTCTCGTGATCGCCGCCGACGAGGTTGAGCTGGTAGTAGCGGCCGTTCTTGAGCCAGCGCGTCAGCACGCTCGACGTCAGCCAGGCGCGCCAGCGCCGCTGGATGCCCATGCGCGCGAACACCTGCGCCACGCCGAGCACGATGCTGCCGATCGCGAGCGGGAAGAACAACGCGGTGAGATGAAACACACTCGCCGCATCGCGTTTCTCGATCGCATCGAAGATCGCCCGGTTCCAGACATTGATGCCGTACTGGAAGCCGACGGTGAGGACGATCAGCACGACGAGGCCGAGCGAGAACGGCCAGGCGAGGCGATCGCCGCTGCGGCCCCAGAAGCCGCGCGCGCTGATCCAGAACCGCGTCAGCAGATAATCCTTGCGGGCCTGCTCGGCCTCCTCGGGCGTGAGCTCCGGGTCGGGCTCGAGCAGCTCCGGGGGCGGCGGCTCGACCTCGTCGCCACTCTCGCCCTTGATGCCGACGATCGGCGGCTTGTCCTGTTCGCGTTTCGCGGCGGGCTTGTGCATGAGCCGACAACGCCAAGGGAACTCGCGGGTTCCCTTCGGTTCCGCGAGGCGTCTATTCGGCGGCGCCGTCCCGCACGCGCCTGATCCGGGTGGCCCGATGCAGAACGCGCGACAATTCCTCGATCGAATAGGGCTTTTGCACCAGGTCGAAGCCGGCGACGCCTTCTTGTGACAGGGCCTGGCTGTAGCCCGAGGTCAGCACGACCGGCACGTCGACGCCGCGGTCGCGGATGGCCTGCGCCAGATCGAGCCCGGTCATCCCAGGCATCACCACGTCCGAGAACACGACGTCAAAGCGGTCGGCGTCCAGAACGAGCTCGGCGAGCGCATCGGTCGCATTGTCGACCAGCGTGATGCTGTAACCGAGTTCGGTGAGACCGTCGGCGGCGAAATTGGCGAGCTCGATATTGTCCTCGACCACCAGCACCGACATGCCGCTGCCGGCGACCGCTGGCGCCGTGTTGGGCGCCTCCCGCTGCGGCAGCAGCTCCGGCGGCACGCGCGGCAGATAGAGCGAGAAGGTGCTGCCGCGGCCGACTTCGCTCGTCACCGTCACCTCGCCGCCGGATTGCCGGGCGAAGCCGAACACCTGGGACAGGCCGAGGCCGGTGCCGTGGCCGACCTGCTTGGTGGTGAAGAACGGCTCGAAGATGCGGCCCAATCGGGCGGCGGGAATGCCGATGCCGGTGTCGCTGACGGTCACGCTGACGAAGCCATGGTTTGCCGGGGGGCGGCTGCTGGAGGCGCCGGCCAGCGCGGCCGGAACAGTGGTGGCGGGCTCGACCGTGAAGGTGATCCTGCCTTTGCCCTGCATGGCATCGCGCGCATTGGTCGCCATGTTGATCAGTGCCGTCTCGAACTGGCCGGCATCGGCACGGACGAGGCAGGGCTCCGCGGGCAGGCGCATGGCGATCTCGATGGCCGATCCGAGCAGGGGCGCAAGCATGTCGTGCAGCGACTGCATCCGTTCGCCGACGTCGAACACCTCCGGCTTCAGGGTCTGACGCCGCGCAAAGGCGAGCAGCTGCGAGGTCAGCTTGGCCGCGCGGCCCACGGCGTCCGCAATGGCCGTGATATAGCGCTGGCGCCGCTCCTCCGTCAGTTGCGGCCGGTTCAAGAGATCGACGGAGGCGCGGATCACCGTCAGCAGATTGTTGAAATCGTGCGCGACGCCGCCGGTGAGCTGTCCGAGCGCCTCCAGGCGCTGGCTGTGCTTGAGCGCCTCCTCGGCCTCGCGGCGCCTGGCGGCTTCGGCCTGAATTTGCTGGGTGCGCCGGAACGCCAGCGCCAGCAGCAGAAACAGCAGCGCGGTGGCGGGAAGGCCGAACACCAGATGCTGGCCCATGGTGGCGAGCCAGCGCGCGCGGATCGCCGAGGTCTCGAGCCCGGCGCTGACATAGATCGGGTATTCGGCCACGCGCCGATAGCCGATGCGACGCTCGATCCCGTCCGACGGCCAGGCGACGGTGATGAGGCCGTGCTCGGGGCGCGCCGCGATCTCCCGGCCGACCGGTCCGGTCGGATCAAGCCTGATGTCGTGGTCGAGCCGCGGGAAATGCGTGAGCATCGCGCCGTCGGTGCGGCCCATCGCGAAGAAGCTGCCGGGATCGGCACCGATTCTGGCGTAGAAGCTCTCGAAATATTCCGGCAGGACCGAGGCCTGGATCACGCCGATGAAGCGGCCGTCGTCGGACTCGCGGCGGCGGCTGACGCCGAAGAAGCGGGCGCCCTGATAGGGCGGCCTCGGCGCTAGTGCCGTGCCGATGAATGTGCCGATGCTCTGGTCGACATGGGCATAGAAATAATCACGGTCGGCAAAGCTCAGCTCCGGCGGCGGCGAGACGAGGCTGTTGACCAGCGCTTTGCCGTCCGCGTCGAAGATCCAGGCGGATTTGAGCTGCGGCAGCGAATCGGTCAGCCGCTTCAGGCGGCGGTGCAGCGCCGGCTCGCGCGCGCGGATGGTATCGTCGGGAACACCGCGGACCACCTCGTTGAGCTCGGCAAGGCTGCGGTCGATGGTCTCGAACACCTTGAGCGCGTGCTCGTGCACGACGTCGAGCGTGCGCTCGATCTCGCGATCGGCGATGTCCCGGGTCGAGGTATAGGAGATGCTGGCTGCGATCGCGAACAGCGCAATCGGGAGCGCCAGGGATGCCGCCATCATCCACTGCAACAGCCTCAGCGAGTTGCGTTGCGCCCTCTGCACAGTCGCTCCGTCCCTGACGGGAGCTTAGCTGAATTGCGCGAAGGGAAGGAAGCAGCTTTGTGCGGGAACCGCAGGTTGCGAGCCGAAAGTTTGCGCGCGCGGCGGGTCGGAGAAAATTCTCCTCGAATTGAGCGCGATCCCGGAATGTCCCGGCCGCACCGGCCGGGACACGAGGCACGACCCTCGTCTTCAGACCTGGCGCTCGACCATCTTCAGCTTGAGCTCGGCGATGGCTTCGGCCGGGTTGAGGCCCTTCGGGCAGGCCTTGGCGCAGTTCATGATGGTGTGGCAGCGATAGAGCCGGAACGGATCCTCGAGATTGTCGAGCCGCTCGCCGGTCGCCTCGTCGCGCGAATCGGACACCCAGCGGTTGGCCTGCAGCAGCGCGGCGGGGCCGAGATAGCGTTCGCTGTTCCACCAATAGCTCGGGCACGAGGTCGAGCAGCAGGCGCACAGGATGCATTCGTAGAGGCCGTCGAGCTTCTCGCGGTCCTCGTGGGTCTGGCGCCATTCCTTCTGCGGCGTCGGCGAGGTCGTCTTCAGCCACGGCTC
>RXJC01000021.1 GCA_003963435.1 Bradyrhizobiaceae bacterium
GGCCGGCGTCAGAATCAGATGGTACTGACCATATTCGAGGGTCGGCAGATCGATGTCGTCCGATGCCTTGAGCTTGGCCACGCTCTTCTTCATGTTTGCTAGAGGGTAGTAGTTGCTGTTCATCAAGTCTCGAAATGCCTTGCCGCTATATGTCCTGCCGCCCATCGCCTTGTCCTTCGATATGATCCAATCAATCAGGGGCGACCCGCAGCCCAGCAAAGCTCGTCGGCCAAACGAAAGCCCTCGGCGCCCTCAGCACGCGCAGCCCCATCTTCGCGCGTGCGAACGCTATCACCAGAAATTGTGTTTCGTCCAGAGATGTCGGTTGGTGATGCGGCCATGCTTGCGCGCAAGTTCGATTGCCATGAATCTTCCGATAGGTAATCTTGCGTCAGGCTCCTCGCGAGCGCCGGATGGACGGTGCTGCGACTTTTGAAGGCACGGAAATGCATTGTGCCGCGTGTCAGTCGGCGATCGACCCAGGCGACAGCTGGTGCTCCAAATGCGGAGTGGCCGTGCGGCGCTCCGAACCGGACAGCGAACGCAGGTTCGTGACGATTCTCCGTGCCGACGTCGTGGATTCGACCGGGCTCGTCGCCGATCTCGATCCGGAGGAGGCGGTCTCGCGCCTGGAGCCGGCGCTGGCTGCGATGAGAGGCGCGGTGCGTCAGTTCGGAGGCATCGTCAGCAAGGAATTGGGCGACGGGCTCTCTGCGGTGTTCGGTGCTCCGATCGCGGACGACAATCATGCACCGCTGGCCTGCCACGCGGCGATCGAGCTGGTCCGGCGCGTTGCAAGCCTCGGTGACCCCAGCCTTCAGGTGCGGGTGGGCCTCCACTCCGGCCATGTCGTTGCCTACATGGTCGCCAGCGAGTTTTCCAAGGTCTATGAGATCGGCGGGGCTGCCCAGCACCTGGCTGCCCGGCTGGAAGCGGCCGCCGAGGCGAATCAGATCTATGTCTCGCAGGCCTGCCAGGAGCTGGCCGAAGGGCACGTCCGATTCGAGTTTCTGGGTGGCAAGCCGCTGCGCGGCTTCAACCAGTCCGTGCCGGTCTACCGGATCGTGGGCGCGAGTGACCTCTCGAGCTGGCGGGTGCGGCGCGCCCGCAGCGTCTCGCGGTTCGTCGATCGAACGACCGAGCGGGCGTTGCTGGCCCGTGCGGTCGCGAGCGCCGTAACGGGCCGGCAGACGGTCCTGCTGCTGGGCGATGCCGGCATCGGCAAGTCGCGGCTCGCGCACGAATTCGTCCAGGAGCTCAGGCCCCACGGCTGGCGCCTGATCGACGCCGAGTGCAGCCCGAACCTGCAGGGGGCGCCGTTCAGCACGCTCAAGCGTCTCCTGCTTTCGGTGTTGGAGGCGGCAGTCAGGGACCCCGGCAGCCCCGCCGATCCCCGGAATGATCTCGGGGAGATTCAGCGCTGTGCCCTCGACGCCGTGCTCGATCTGCCGATTTCGAATCCGCAGTGGAATCAGCTCGAGCCTCATGCCCGCGGACGTGCCATCTCCGAGGTCAGCTGCGCCATTGTCGAGCGTATAGCCCGCCGCCAGCCAACGGTTCTCCTGCTCGAGGACCTGCACTGGATCGACCGGGCCAGCGATACAATCATGGCGACGATCGCTTCGCTGCAGGCCCCGGGTCTTCTCGTCCTCCTCACCTCCAGGCCCAACGGGATGCCGGTCTGGATTGCGCGCTGCCGCGCCGAGGTCGTGGCGATGCAGCCTCTCGACGATGATTCGGGGCTGGCCATGCTGGCCGACATGCTCGGTCCCTCCACGGCCAACGACGATCTGAAGCACCGGATTATTTCGCACACGGCCAATGTCCCTCTGTTCATCGAGGAAGTCTGCCGCGGGCTTCGGGATAGCGGAACGCTCCACGGCCAATGGGGCGATCTCGCGCTGATGCGTCCGATCGAGGAGCTCGGCATTCCCTCGAGTATCCAGGGGGTCATTGCCGCGCGGCTCGACCGGGTCTCGCGGCAGGAGCGGTCCATCTTGCAGGTCGCGGCTGCGCTTGGCCCGCGATCCAGTGTTGCCATGCTGCGCACGCTGCTCGAGCTGCCGGAGGATAGCTTGCAGGAGTGCCTCGCCGCGCTCGATCGCGCCGAATTGCTGGTGAGGATCGACAGCGAGTTGGGCGACGTGCTCGAGTTTCGACACGAGATGGTCCGTCAGGTGACCTATGATTCGATGGTCGAAAAGGTGCGCGAAGGCATTCACGCGCGCATTCTCGCGAGGCTGGAGAGCGACGGGGCGGGCGCGGATGAACCCGACGCGCTGTGTTATCACGCAGTGCGGGCCCGCGACTGGCTCAAGGCGTTCAGCCACGGCCGGAGCGCGGGACGAAAATGCTTGAGCCGCTCGGCGTTTTCGGATGCAGCCAGCTATTTCGAGGTCGCGATGGGTGCGCTCGACAGGACGCCGATGACGCCCCTGCGAGAGACGGACGCGATCGATTTGCGGATGGAAGCGCGTGCAGCGTTCATGGCCTCCGGCCAGGTGACCGAGTGGCTCGATCTCGGAAAGGAGGCCGAACGGCGGGCGGGAGCGATCGACGACATCGGACGCAAGGTCGCCGCCATGACGGTCAGGGCAGGCGCTCAGAACTTTTTCGGAGCGCCTGTCGAAGCCGTTGCGGTTTCGGAAGAGGTGGTTCGCCTCGCGGAACAGTGGGGCGATGCGGGTTGGCTCAATCTCGCTCGATACAGTCTCGGACAGGCGTATTTCCTGGCCGGCCGCTATCGCGAGGCGGAGCTGACATTGACCGAGGCACACGCCCGGTTGGAGGGGCCACAAGCCAGCGCGCCGATCGGCACGACCCCGCGATCTCTCCTCCTGCTCTGCTGCATGATGAACAGCATCACCCACACCGTCATGGGCGAGCTCGATGCCGCCGAGCAACTCCAGCAACAGGCGGCCGCGATCGCCGAGGAGACCGGGCGGCCCTACGACCGCGTTGCCGCCGCCTATAGCGGCGGCTGGTTGAAGCTGGGTCAGAACGATCCCACTTCGGCCGCCGCCATTCTCGAAGGCGGCTTTGTGCTGGCGCAGAAGCATGGAATCCGGCTGTTCGTGCCGGTGCTCGCCTGCCACCTCGGCATCGCCTATCTGGAGCAGGGGCTGTTCGACCGGGCGCGCGGCATGCTGACCGAGGCGCGCGAGGAGGCGAAGGCGGTCGGCTATACCTCGGCGGTGCTGCGCAGCTCGATTTATCTTGCGCTCGCGACCTGGCGCCTCGGCGATGGTCAGGCGGCGCAGAACATGCTCCGCGAGGCGCGCAACACCGCGCGCCAGCAGGGGTTCTCCGGCCTCGAGGCCGAGGCCCTGTTCGGCGAAGCCGTCGTGACGCCCGCCACCGGCGAGGACAACAAGGCGGCTATCCTCGCGTCCTTGCGCGCGGCGATCGCCATCGCTTCCGAAAGCGGCGCGCTGCCGCTCAAGAGCAAGGCTGAGACGATGCTGAACGAGGTGCTGGCGCGGGACGACCTGCCCACCTGACCTTTGCTCGTGGTTGGCGTGCGATCATACCGTTGCGCCGGTTTTCCTGCCCGACGGATCATTTGAATTTCGTAGTTAAAACAAGTACTTATGAGGCGGTCGCTACTGTGCATGGGGTTGTTTTCGACATTTTGAATTGGCGCGGCTCGAGGTCGGACCGAAGAATCGCCCAGCGGTGCCCCGTCCGCCCAATGACAAGTCCCTTGCATGAAGACCAAGCTCGGCTACCGTTGGCACCGGCCGCAGGGACCGGATGACTTTTTGATTGATATGTTTGCCATGGCGCGGCGCCCGGCTGGAGAGGCGGGGCCATGATCACACGGGACCAGCAAGCTCTGTTGTCGCCGATCGAGCGCGATCTTCGGCTCGATCTGTTCCGCGGCATTGGCCTGTGGATGATCTTCCTCGACCACATTCCGCACGAGGTCGTGGCTTGGCTGACGCTGCGCGATTACGGCTTCAGCGACGCGGCCGAGGTCTTCGTCTTCATCTCCGGCTATCTGGTCGGCTGGATCTACGGGCCCGTCGTCGCCGGCGGCTGGTTCCTCGCCGCGCTCAAGCGGCTCTGGCGCCGCGCTGCCACGCTGTATGTCGCGCACATCATGCTGTTCCTGCTGTTCACGGCGCAGGTCGCGCGTACGGCGCGCCGTTTCGACAATCCGATGTATGCGCACGAGTTCAACGTGTTCAACTTCCTGGCGCATCCGGACGAGCTGATCGAGCAGGCCATCCTCTTGAAATACAAGCCGGTCAATCTGGACGTGCTGCCGCTCTACATCACGCTGGTGTTCGCCTCGCCCTTCATCGTCTGGTGCCTGGTGCGACGGCCGAACCTGACGCTCGCCGGCTCCGTCGTGCTCTTTGGGCTGGCGCGCTGGTTCGACTGGAACATCGCCTCCTATCCGCCCGGCACGACCTGGTACTTCAATCCGTTCTGCTGGCAGCTGATCTTCGTCTTCGCCGCCTGGTGCGGCATCGGACAGATCGACAAGATCGCCAAATGGGTCTGGTCGAGGACGGGGATGATATTGGCGGCGGCGTGGGTCGTCTTCGCCTTCCTCATCGTGATGACCTGGCGTATCCACGCGCTCGAAGCCTTCATCCCGAAATGGATGATCAAGGCGATCTACCCGATCGACAAGTCCAACCTGGACTTGCTGCGCTTCAGCCATTTCCTGGCGCTGGCGATCCTGGTGACCTGCTGCACTTCGCGCAAATGGAGAGCGCTGCATGCAATCTGGCTGCGTCCCGTCATCCTGTGCGGCCAGCACTCGCTGCCGATCTTCTGCCTGAGCGTCTTCCTGTCGTTCTCCGCGCACTGGATCCTGACGCAATATTCCGAGGGCATGTGGGAGCAACTCGCCGTCTCTCTCGCCGGCATCGTCATCATGACCTGCGCGGCCTGGCTGCTCGATCGCGCCGAGCGCGTACCCGACCTGTTCGTGAAGGTGACGGACGTCGAGGACACCGAGACCGCATCGGAGGCCGCTCCGTCCGCTAGGCCAGAAACGCGCGGAACCGGCGCAGCGCGATAACGAAGAAGACACCGCCGATCACCGCGAGCGCGACCAGCTGCGGCCACACCGCCTCCAGGCCCGCGCCGCGGAACAGGATCGCCTGGGCGAGCATCACGAAATGCGTGTTGGGCGCCGCCAGCATGATGTCCTGGACGAATTGCGGCATGCTCTCGCGTGGCGTCATGCTGCCCGACAGGGTTTGAAGCGGCAGCAGGGTCATCATCAGAAGCAACCCGAACTGTGGCATGGAGCCGGTGACGGTGGCGAGGAAGATGCCCATGCTGGTGGTGGCGAACAGCTGCAGCGCCGCGCCCAGCAGGAACAGCGCGACCGAGCCGTCGATCGTGACCGCCAGCCATCCCTTGATCACGAAGGCGATCGACAGCGCGGAGGCCACCAGCACCACTGCACCCATCGACCACACCTTGCTGACCATGATCTCCAGCGGCGTGACGGGCATGACCAGCAAATGTTCGATGGTGCCGTGCTCGCGCTCGCGGATCAGCGCCGCGCCCGTCAGGATGATCGAGAGCATGGTGATCGACATGATGAGGTGGTCGATCGCGCCAAACCAGGACCGCTTCAGCTCCGGATTGAAACGGGCACGCAGCGCCAGGTCGATCTGCGGCATCTGAGTCTCGCGGTTGCGCGCCAGGAACTCGGCGATCTCGGCGCCGATGATCTGCTCGACATAGCCGCCGCCGTTGAAGGCTTGCGAGATGCGTGTCGCGTCGACGTTGAGCTGAATGGCCGGCGCCTTGCGCGCCAGCAGGTCGCGCTGGAAGTCCGGCGGAATGTCGAGGGCAAAGGTGTCGAGACCGGCATCCATCCGCCGGTCCATCTCATATTGCGAGATCATCCGAGGCGTAGAGAAGTAGGGAGCGGTGAATGCCGTCGTGATGCGCGTCGAGATCGGCGATTGGTCCTCGTCGACGATGGCGATCGCGGCGCGGTTCAGCGTCTCCGGCAGCGTGTTGGCGCCCTCATAGATCGCAAACGTGAAGGAATAGGCGATCAGCACGAGCATCACCGGGTCGCGCGCCAGTCCACGCAATTCCTTGATTCCGAGCTGGAGCAGGTTGCCAAGGCGCATGATCAGCGGGCCTGTTTCTTCAGGAGCAGCGCAGCTGCGGTGACCAGCACCGGGATCATGACAGCGAGCGCCAGGAGCTCGTTGTGAAGCGTGCCGAATCCCAGCCCCTTCGAAAAAGTGCCGCGCGAGATGGTCACGAAATAGCTGGTCGGATAGACAAGACCGATCATCTTGCCGGCCCCTTGCAGCGAGGAGACCGGATCGATCAAGCCGGAATACTGGATCGCGGGAATCAGCGTGATCAGCACGGTGCCGAACAGCGCGGCGATCTGGCTCTTCATGAAGGCCGAGATCACCAGGCC
>RXJC01000615.1:0-1260 GCA_003963435.1 Bradyrhizobiaceae bacterium
ATCTCGAAGTCGAAGGGCAACGGCCTCACCATCGACGAATGGCTGCGCTACGCCTCGCCGGAATCGCTGTCGCTGTTCATGTATCGCGAGCCGAAGGCGGCCAAGCGGCTCTATTTCGACGTCATCCCGCGCAACGTCGACGACTACCAGCAGTTCATCGACGGCTTTGCCAAGCAGGACGGCAAGCAGCAGCTCGGCAATCCGGTCTGGCACATCCACAACGGCAAGCCGCCGAAGTTCGACATGCCCGTCACCTTCCAGCTGCTGCTGACGCTGGTGTCGTCGTCGAACGCGGAGAATGCCGAGACGCTGTGGGGCTTCATCGGCCGCTATCGTCCCGGAGTGACGCCTCAGACGCATCCGAAGCTGGATGCGATGGTCGGTTACGCCATCAACTATTATCGCGATTTCGTCGCGCCGACGAAGCAGTTCCGCGTGCCCACGGAGACCGAACGCGCGGCCCTGCAGGACCTGCGCGATGCGCTGTCGCAGCTTGCGCCCGACGCCTCGGCCGAGGACATCCAGAACGTCGTCTACGAGATCGGCCGCCGCGAGCCGTTCCTCGACCAGGTCAAGAAAGGCAAGGACGGCCGCCCCGGCGTCACGCTGGACTGGTTCAACATGCTGTACCAGGTGCTGCTCGGCCAGGAGAAGGGCCCGCGCTTCGGCTCCTTCGTCGCGGTGTATGGCGTGCAGAACGCGGTGAACATGATCGATGGGGCGTTGGCGCGATCAGCGTAACAGCGTGTAGCCCGGATGGAGCGAAGCGAAATCCGGGGTTCTCACAAGTTGTACGCATGGTCCCGGATTGCGCTTCGCTCCATCCGGGCTACGAACTCAAATCGACTTGAGCACGTACCGCCTGTTGTCCTTCTGCACCGGGCGCGCGTTCATCGGATAGAGCTTGGCGAACGCGGCGACATCGGTGGCCGAGACCTGGATCGGGGTGGTCAGCAGCAGCCATTCGACCACTTCCGAACAGGGCGGCGTCGTCAGCGAGCCGGGATAACGGAAATAGCTGAGCTTGCCGGGCAGCAGGGCGTGCGGATCGATGCTCGCATCGGCCTTCACCGCGGGGCCTTCGGCCGCCGGCATGGTCTTGACGATCTTGCCGAAGGCCGGGTTCGCCCTGCCCTCGGCCATCAGCACGCCGACCACGGCGAGCCCGCCCGCCTCGTTGCGATGGACGAAATGCGCCTCCATCGGAAAATTCTTGCCGCCTATCATGTGCTCGCTCGGCCGGTGGAAATGCACCTGCAG
>RXJC01000615.1:1310-4381 GCA_003963435.1 Bradyrhizobiaceae bacterium
CTGCCCTCGGCGAAGTTGAGCTGGATCGTGTGCCCGTTGTTGACGATGGTGTCGGCGCTCTTGCCCCAGTTCGGCTTCAGGACAGGCAATTGCGACTTGATCGTCCCCTCGATGTCGATCGGCGATTGCTGCAGGCCGACCGCGCAGGCCTTGTTGGCCGCATCGAGCTCGCCCCATTTGGCCGGGCCGCCGGCGCCTTCATAACTCCAATGCGCGCCTTCGGCGGCAAAGGCCGGCTTGCACAGCGGACAAAGCGCGAGGCCCGCCAGGGCCTTCAATGCGTGACGGCGATTCATCGTATTCCCCTAAGATAAAAGCTGGAGCCGTAATATCGGCGGCAACCTATGCGACAGGGCCGGTGAGTCGCAATGGCGATTGGAATGAAATGCGGCCCGCAGTCACTGGCTCGTCCACACGATCCGCGCGATCCACGCCACCTCGCCTGCCGCCATCGTGCGCACGGCCTGCGACGCATCGAGCGACTGCAGCTCCAGCGCCTTCGCGGTGCGGCGTCGCAGCGTTGCGATCGTCACCTCGCCCGCCTTGCTCCGCACCACGACGCGATCGCCCTTGCGGATCGGCGCGCCCGGCGAAACCAGTACGATGTCGCCGCCGCGGTAGACAGGTGCGAACGCATCGCCGGAAATCTCCAGCGCAAAGGCGTGGCTGTCCTCGGTCGAGGGAAGCGCGATTTCGGTCCAGCCCTTGCCGGAAGGAAGACCGGACTCGTCGAAGGCGCCGCTCGCGCCGGCCAGCGCGAAGCCGAGCAGCGGGACCGAGCGGCCGTCACTGGCGCCATCGTCGATCAGCCGCGCAAAGCTGTCGAAGGAGGCGTCGGCCGCCACCAGGGCCTTGGCGATCGATTCGGTCGAGGGCCAGCGCTCGCGGCCGTCCGAGGTGACGCGCTTGGACCGGTTGAAGGTGGTCGGATCCAGCCCGGCGCGCTTGGCAAGGCCGGACGGCGACAGGCCGGCGCGCGCCGCCAGCCGATCCAGCGCGACCCAGATCTGGTCGTGAGTGAGTATCCTCTGCGCTTTGGCCTGTCTGACCATATAAGGTCCAGCCTGTCGCAACCCAGGAAAACTGTCCTCAAATCAACCGGTTTTCCGTTTTTCGCGCAAGAGGCAGCGATTCACCGGACCGGACATGGCTTGAGGTCTTGAGTTCGGCAGGGGCGGCCTTTACGGTCGCGCCGGGGTCTTCGAGGACCCGCATGAGACGAAAAAACCCAAAAGACTCAAAGAGCAAACAGGGCTGCGCAAGCGGTGGTCAAGATCTACAAAATCTGTCCGGCCTCGGCCTGGCGTGAGACGGAGCGGCAGGGTGTCTACTGCGGCAGCGCGGACGATGCGCGCGACGGTTTCATTCATTTCTCGACCGCGGCCCAGGTTCCCGAGACCCTGCGCAAGCACTATTTCGGGCAGCGCGCGCTGTTCCTGGTCGAGATCGACGGCGACGCGCTTGGCAGCGAACTGCGCTGGGAGCGCTCGCGCAATGACGAGCTGTTTCCGCATCTCTACGGCGAGCTCGACCTCGGCGTCGTCATCACGGTGATGAACCTCAGCATCCGCTCCGACGGCAGCCACGACGTTCCGGAGCTTGCCCCGTGATCCGCGCTTTCGACGCTTTTTCGCTGCCGGTGCTGCGCTGGCTCGATCCGGAAGACGCGCATCGTCTTGCGATTCAGGGCCTGCGCTTCCTGCCGCCGATCAAGCCGCGCCCCGACGATCCCAAGCTCGCGATGCGCGCCTTCGGACTCAACTTTCCCAATCCGATCGGCATGGCCGCGGGCTTCGACAAGAGCGCGGAGGTGCCGGACGCGCTGCTGCGGCTCGGCTTCGGCTTCGTCGAGATCGGCTCGGTGACGCCCAAGCCGCAAGCCGGCAATCCGCGGCCGCGGCTGTTCCGGCTCGAGCGCGACGAGGCAATCATCAACCGCATGGGCTTCAACAATGACGGCGCCGATGTCGCGTTGCGCCGGCTAGCCGCCCGCGCGCAGCACGGTGGCATCGTCGGCGTCAATGTCGGCGCCAACAAGGATTCGCCCGACCGTGTCGCCGATTACGTCAAGCTGATCGAGACCTTCGCGCCGGTTGCGAGCTATTTCACCGTCAACGTCTCCTCGCCGAACACGCCGGGCCTGCGCAATCTGCAGGAAGGCGCGCTGCTCGACGATCTCCTGGCGCGCGTGATCGACGCGCGCGAGCGTGTCAGGCAGAAGGCCGGCGACACGCCGGTGCTGCTCAAGATCGCGCCCGATTTGAGCCTCGCCCAGCTCGACGACGTCGTGCAGGTCGCGCGCTCGCGCCGGGTCGACGGCATGATCGTGTCGAACACGACGATTTCGCGGCCGAGCACGCTGCGCGAGGAGATGCGCGCCAAGGAGCAGGGCGGCCTGTCCGGCCGGCCGCTGTTCCGCCTGTCGACGCGGATGGTCGCGGAAACCTATGTGCGGGTCGAGGGCGCATTCCCGCTGATCGGCGTCGGCGGCGTGGATTCCGGCGGCGCCGCGCTGACCAAGATCCGCGCCGGCGCCAGCCTGATCCAGCTCTATTCGTCGCTGGTCTACAAGGGCCTCGGCCTCGTCGACGAGATCAAGCGCGACCTCACCTCGACGCTGCTCCGCACCGGACGGGATTCGCTGTCCGAGATCGTCGGCGCGGATGCCGCGACGCTCACGGCGGAAGACTGGCCGGGGATGTGAGGGGCGTTCTCGTGCCCTGGCTCTGCGCAGCACGTAGTGATGCGCTGCAGAGCCGGGGCCCATGTGGCAGCGAATTCAAGGAGAGATGGGTCCCGGCTCTGCGCAGCAGCGTTTCACGCTGCAGCGCGTCCGGGACACGATCGTCATTGGAGGCGACGTAGCCCGGATGGAGCGCAGCGCAATCCGGGGTTCGTGCAACGAATGAAAGTCCCGGATTTCGCTGCGCTCCATCCGGGCTACGATTCTTCTACGCTTTCGAAAACGTCGCCCTGAACTGCGCCGGATACCGCGCGGCCTGCAAGCCGCCGCGCGAGACGTAAGAGGCCAGCAGCGCCCACCACAGCCCGGCATTTCCGAACGATTGCAG
>RXJC01000615.1:4431-9801 GCA_003963435.1 Bradyrhizobiaceae bacterium
GATTGCAGCGCCCACCAGGTGGCGAGGAAGATCGCGAGCGAGGCCAGCATCAAATTGCGCATCTCGCGCGCCCAGGTCGCACCGATATAGATGCCGTCGAAGCCGAAGGCGAACACGCCGGGGATCGGCGCCAGCACGACGAAAGGCAGGAACTCGCGCGCGGCGCGGCGGACGTCGTCGCTCGCCGTCATGAAGGCGATCAGGGCCGGCCCGAACAGCGCGAACAGCATTGCGACGACGATGGCGAAGCCGAGCCCCCAGAGCAGCACCAGCCGGGTCGATGCGGCAAACCCTTTTGCGTCGCGTGCGCCGAGGGTGCGGCCGCAGAGCTGCTGCGCGGCGTTGGCGAGACCGTCGAGGAAAAAAGCGCTGACCAGCAGGAAGTTGTTGAGCACGGAATTGGCGGCCAGCGTGACGTCGCCGGCCTGGGCACCTTTGGCCGTGAAGAACAGGAACACGGCGATCAGCGCCGCGGTGCGGATCATGATGTCGGAATTTACCGCCAGCAGCCGCACCAGCTTGTCGCGGTCGAACAGATTCGCGTACGGCACGGTGAAGCCGCCCTCGGCGTAATGACGGCAGACGAATACGCCGAGGCCGAACCCGACCGCCTCCGACGACAGCGCGGCGATAGCGGCACCGGCGATGCCGGTGTCGTAGACCAGCACCAGCAGGATCGTCGCCGCCATGTTGACGAGGTTGATGACGACCTGAAGCAACAAGGCCGAGTTGGCGCGGGCCTTTCCGATCAGCCAGCCGAGGATGACATAATTGGCGAGCGCGAACGGCGACGACCAGATCCGGATACTGAAATAGGTCTTGGCAGCCCGCGTCACCCCCTCGCTGCCGCCCATGAACTCAAACAGCACCGCGGCGAGCGGCAGTTGCAGCACGATCAGCGCGGCGCCGATCAGGCCCGCGACGATGAGGCCGCGCGCCAGGATCGCGGCCGGCTCGCGCGTGTCACCGGCGCCCAGCGCCTGCGCGGTGAAGGCAAGCGTGCTCATCCGCAGGAAGCCGAACAGCCAGAACAGGCAGTCGAAGATCACCGACGCGATCGCGACGCCGCCGAGCAGCGCGGCATCGTCGAGCCGGCCGATCGCCGTGGTCGAGACAATGCCGATCAGCGGCGTGGTGAGGTTCGCGACCATCGCGGGACCGGCGATGGCGAACACGTCCCGCGTGCCGACCCTGGGATGGACGGGCGCGTGCATGGTCAGAACACGACGACCATGCCGTCCTCGGCCGCCATGTAGGGCAGCGTGTCGAGGCGCGACAGCATGTCGTCGCTCATATGGGTGAGGACGAGCCGCTTGGCGCCGATGTCGGGCAGATGCTGTTCCAAGGTCTTCAGGCTGAGATGGTTCTTGACCACCTTCTCGTACATATAGGCCTCGGCGATGAAAAGGTCCGCGCCATGCGCCAGCGGAATGAGCGCCTCCGTCCATTCGGTATCGGCGCTGTAGGCGAGCGTACGGCCCTCGGCCTCGACGCGATAGGCGAGGAAGGGGCCGCCGGACTCGCCGTGCACGACGGGATAAGGCGTCACCGTCACGGCGCCGAAGCTCTGGCTCTGCGCGGGCGCGAGCTCGACAACGTTGAGCTCGAAGCGCTGCCTGGTCTTGGAGGAATGCTCGAACAGAGCTTCCATCACCTCACGCAGCCGCCGCTCGATGCCTTGCGGGCCCGCGATCGTCAGTGGCTTCGTCCGCCGCGAGAACTGGGCGTCGAGCAGAACGAACGGCAGCCCGGCAAAATGGTCGCCGTGGAAATGCGTGATGAGAATGAGATCGATCTCGTTGCGATCGATCTCGAGCCGCTTCAGCGCCGGCAGAGCCGACGCACCGCAATCGATCAGGAAGTTGGTCTCGCGCCCGGAGACGTGGAAGCAGGTGTTGAGCCTGCCGCCGGAGCCGAAAGCATCGCCGCAGCCGACGAAACGCAGTTGCATCGGCTGTGCACTCCCAGCTTACCGGCCGCGCGGCGCGCCAAACACGCGCGAGAGCAGCCAGATCGGGATCACGATGACCGCGCCGAGCAGGAAGTAGCGCCACAGCCAGTTCACCGCGTCGAAGCCGAGATCCCAGAGCCGCTGGAACAACAGGCGAATGCTGGTGATGATGTTCCAGGGGTCGAAGCCGATCGCCGCCAGCACGACGCCGACCAGGATCGAGAGCAGCACCAGGCGGAACGCGACAGCCAGCGGCGAGCCGCCGAGAAAGCGGTGCAGGCCGTCGCTGCGGCCGGCCGGCAAATCTCTGACGTCTTGGACCATCGCAAGCTCCTGAAGCGGATTCGACCCCATTATAGGGCACGGCGGGGGACATGGGGAACCCGGATCGGTGCGTCAATCGGGTTACCGGAGTTTAATTCGGGCAGGTGCGCCACCTTTGTGGCGAGATCGATGCCCTTCACACGTCAATCTCGGCTGGCTCCGCCTTTAGCATCCGCTCCAGCGTCTCCAGCCTGTCAGCCTCCTTCGGCGGCTTGTCCCAGCGCAGGCGGCTGATGCGGGGGAAGCGCATGGCGACGCCGGATTTGTGGCGCGGCGAGCGCTGCAGGCCCTCGAACGCCACCTCCAGCACCAGCCCCTGCTCCGGCTCGTGCACGACATGGCGGACGGGGCCGAACTTTTCGGTGGTGTTGCGGCGGACGAAGCGATCGATCTGCAGCAGCTCCTCATCGGTGAAGCCGAAATAGGCCTTGCCGACCGGCACCAGCTCGTCGCCGCCCTCGCCCGCGGTCCAGACGCCGAAAGTGTAGTCGGAGTAGTAGGACGAGCGCTTGCCGTGGCCGCGCTGGGCGTACATCAGCACGGCGTCGATGATGTGCGGATCGCGCTTCCACTTCCACCACTGCCCCTTCGGCCGCCCCGGCAGATAAGGCGCATCGCACCGCTTCAGCATCACGCCCTCGACGGCGTCGGCATCCTCGCCTGCGCCTGCACTGGCGGGATCGGCGCGTGCGGCGGTCAGCGCCTCCCAGCTTCCGAAGGAGACGGTTGGCGACAGATCGATGCGGGGATCGCCCAGTTTGCCGATGAACCTCTCCAGATGTTCGCGCCGCTCCGCGAACGGCAGCTCGCGCAGATCGTTCTCGTCGTCGCCGAGCAGGTCGTAGGCGCGAAGGTGGATCGGAAACTCCTTGATCAGCTTCGGCGAGACCACCTTTCGGTTGAGCCGCTGCTGCAGGACGTTGAAGCTCTGCACGCGGCCCTCGCGCAGGATCAGGAGCTCACCGTCGATCGCACCCGGCAGGCGCAGCGACGGCACGAGATCCGGAAAGCTTCCTGTGATGTCCTCGCCGGTACGCGAATAGAGCCGCGCCGTGATGTGGCCGCGCTCGTCGCGCCCGGCGACGGCCTGCACGCGGATGCCGTCCCATTTCCATTCGGCGATGTAATCGGCGGGATCGAGCGCGGCGAAATCGCTGTCCTCGATCGCATGCGCCAGCATCACGGGACGGAACGGCGCGGGATCGCGATTGACCGGCTTGTCGCCGCGGCCTTCCAGCCAGGCGAACAGGTCGAGATAGGGCGGGCTGAGCCCCGGCCAGATCAGCTCGACCTCGTGCGGGTCCTTGTCGCCGACCGCCGCAGCCGCGGTCTTGGCGAGCCGCGCGGAGATGCCGATACGCAGTGCACCGGTGACGAGTTTGAGCAGCGCCCAGCGGCCGGTCTCGTCCAGCTCGTCAAGCCAGCGTTCGAGCTGCTTCGGCAATTCGGTCTTGCCGAGCGTGCGCAACGTGGTGACGACCTCGGTGAGGGTTGGCGGCGGCGGATTGTTGTGGGCGGCAAGCTCGGCCTTCGGCCACATCAGCGCCACCGTCTCCGAGAGATCGCCGACATAGTCATAGCTCAACCCGAACAGGACCTCGTCCGTGCGTGACGCGATGAGATCGCGGATCAGCGCCGGCTTGGCGTGCTTGAAGCTGAGCGCACCGGTGAGCGCCGCCAGCGCGTAGCCGCGGTCGGGATCGCCGACCTCGCGGAAATAGCCGGTCAGCAGCCGCAACTTGTTGTTGCGGCCTGGCTCGTAGGCGAGGCGGTCCAGGAGTTCGGCGAAGCGGTTCATGCTTCGGCCTCGCTTTGAATGGGTGTCTCGCTCTCCTCCTCGTCGCCATAGCCGACGAGATCGAGCGGCTGCGCTTTCAGGCCTTTGCTGCGGCACCAATGCACCAACGCATCTTCCTGGCCATGCGTAACCCAGATTCCGCCGGCGCCCGTCGCACCGATCGTGGCGGTGAGACCGTCCCAATCGGCGTGGTCCGAGATCACCAGCGGCAGCTCGACGCCGCGCTGTCGCGCGCGGGCGCGCACGCGCATCCAGCCCGAGGCGAACGCGGTGACCGGATCGGGAAAGCGCCGCGTCCAGAGATCTGACGTCGCCGAGGGCGGGGCCAGCGTGATGGTGCCGGCGAGCGCGGCCTTCTTCACGCCCTTCACCGGCCTGAGCTCGCCGAGTTCGATGCCGCGGCTCTGATAATATTCGGTGATCTTCTCCATCGCGCCATGCAGGTAGATCGGCGCGTCATAGCCGGCCTGCCGCAGCAGCTTGATCACGCGCTGCGCCTTGCCGAGCGAATAGGCGCCGACGAGATGCGCGCGCTCCGGAAACAGCGCGACGGAAGCGAGCAGCTTCTTGACCTCATCGGCTGCATCGCCATGCCGGAACACCGGCAGCCCAAACGTCGCCTCGGTGATGAAGACGTCGCAGGGCACCAGCTCGAACGGCGTGCAGGTCGGGTCGGGCGCGTCCTTGTAGTCGCCGGAGGCGACGATGCAGATGTCCTTGCAGGTCACGGCGATCTGCGCCGAGCCCAGCACATGGCCGGCCGGGTGAAACTTCACCTTGACGTCGCCGAGCCGGATCTCCTCGCCATAGCGGATCGCCTGCGTCGATCCGGCGAAATTCTCGCCATAACGCAGCCGCATCATGTCGAGCGTTTCCTGCGTCGCCAGCACCGCGCCGTGGCCGGGGCGGGCGTGGTCGGAATGGCCGTGGGTGATCACGGCCCGCTCCACGGGACGGACAGGGTCGATATGGAAGCCGCCGGGCTTGCAGCATAGACCGGCAGCAGCTGGCAACAGGATGTCTTGCGGACGCATGATTGGTATATAGGTTGTGACCCCGCATCTACGAGTCACCACGCGCTTCCTGGTTCCTATGCCCCTCCGCCTGTTCCAGACCTCCGGCGACCTCATGGCCGACCGCCGCTTCGAGTTCGCGCGCGACCTCCAGCTCAAGGGCGACCTGCCCGCCGCCGCCGACCTCATCGAACAGGCCATCGAGCTGGCGCCGAACTTCACCTCGGCCTGGTTCACCCTTGGCGAGATCCGTCAGCAGCTCGGCGAGCGCGACAAGGCGATCG
>RXJC01000719.1:0-2805 GCA_003963435.1 Bradyrhizobiaceae bacterium
TCATGCCGGAACCGCACACCTTGTTGACGGTGGTGGCGCCGGTGGCGTCGGGCAGGCCGGCGCTGCGTGCCGCCTGGCGCGCCGGCGCCTGGCCCTGGCCGGCCGGCAGCACACAGCCCATGAAGACCTCGTCGACCTTCTCGGGCGCAAGCCTGGCGCGTTCCAGCGCCGCGCCGATCACGTGCGATCCCAGCTTGTGCGCGGCAAGCGGCGACAGCTCGCCCATGAAGCGGCCGAGCGGGGTGCGGGCGGCGGAGACGATGACGACGGGATCGGCGGCTTCGGCCATGATGAAACTCCCAGGCAATGGCGTTTAAGATTATGGTCATCATATGATGCAGCGCAAGAAATGCAACCGCGGCCAGGATGAGAAAATGTCGTGGGTCGGATGAGATTTGTTGGGGCGAATGGGGACGCGCTTGGCGCGCGCCTACCGCTTCCGGTTCACGAACGCGCCCATCAGCCGCGTCGGCTCGTCGGTCAGGAACGACTCGCCGAACACTTTCACGCTCAGATTCACCGACTCCGTCAGCGGCAACTCCTCCCATTGCCGGAGCAGCGCTTTCTGCGAGCGCAACGCTTCGGGACCGCATTCCAGCAGGGCTTTTACCAGGTGCTCGATCTCCGCATCGAGGCCACCTTCAGGCGCGACCTTGTCCACCAGGCCCCAAGCCAGTGCCGTCGGCGCATCGATGTTTTCCGCCGTCATCACCAGCCAGCGCGCGCGAGCCCAGCCGATCAGGCGCGGCAGCAGGGCCGCGTGGATCACCGAGGGAATGCCGACACGCACCTCCGGCATGCCGAAATGCGCATCATGCGCGGCGATGCGGAAATCGCAGGCCGCGGCCACTTCCAGCCCGCCGCCGAGGCACCAGCCGGGCATGCGCGCGATGACAGGGGCAGGGAAGGCGCGCACGGCCTCGCAGAGATCGCGCAGGCGGCTGATGAAGGCCTCGGCCGATGCCTGGTCGAGTTTTGCCATCTCCTTGATGTCGGCGCCCCCGATCATGCTCTTCTCGCTCTGGCCGCGCAGCACCGCGACGCGGATGCTGCGGTCGGAAGAGAGCTGCTGCAACCCTTCGCGCACGGCATCGGTCACCGGCGAGCCGAGAATGTTGAGCGGTCCGGCGTTGCAGATCGCGACATGAACGACGCCGCGCGCATCGCGCGTCACGCCGCAGTGGTGGTTGAGCATTTCCATGGTGGGGTCTCGAGCTTTCGTGGACACGCGCGAGGCGCGCGGGTCGGGATGACTTCCGGGCCGAAACCCCCGGCTTGTCAAGCGCGCAGGCGAGGCGGAGTTGCCAGCGTGAAGTCCGCAGCATAGCATGATACGTATCATACCAAGAGGTGGACATGACCCATAACGATCAACTCGGCCTGTTTTCGTCGGCGCAGCGGCGTGAGCGCGTCGTGGACTGGCAGGCGCCTGCGCCGGTCGCGAGGGCGGCCATGGGCCTGTCCGGCATGGATGCCATGCTCGGGATTCGAGACGGCCGGCTGCCGCCGCCGCCTTTCGCGAAGCTGATCGGCTTCACCATGGCCGTGGTCGAGCCGGGGCGGATCGTCATGGAACTGGAGCCGCGTGAGGATCTCGAAAACACCATCGGCCTGATCCACGGTGCCACCGCCGCCGCGCTGCTCGATACCGCGATGGGCTGTGCCATTTCGACCCGGCTCGAGGCCGGCCGGAGCTCGGTGACTCTCGACCTCAAGCTGGCCTTCCTGCGTCCGCTGTCGGTCCGGTCCGGGTTGATCTCGGCCGAAGGTAAGGTGATCAAGCTCGGGCGGCAGACCAGCTATGCCGAAGGCTTCGTCCGGGACGGCAAGGGCGCCCTTGCGGTGCACGCAACTGCGACGTTTTCCATGATCGGAAGCAACTTAACATGAATTAATGCACCCATTTCGCCATGGGCGTGTTATGAGATGACTATCGACATCCAATGAGAACAGCATGCGCTATTCCCGGGAACACAAGCAGGAAACCCACGACCGCATCGTGAGGAAGGCCTCGGTGCGGCTGCGCGAAAAGGGTGCGCATGGCATCGGCGTCGCCGATCTCATGAAGGAGGCCGGCCTGACCCATGGCGGCTTCTACGCCCATTTCGATTCCCGCGAGGCACTGGTGATGGAGGCCTTCGCCTACGCCATGGATCGCTCGATGGAGCACTGGCGCAAGCTCACCGAGGAGGCCACTCCTGAGAAGCGGTTGGCGCTGGTCGCGGAGAGCTATCTTTCCACGCTGCACCGCGACAACCCCGGGACTGGCTGCTCGATCCCCGCCCTCGGAGCGGAGATCGCCCGCGAGAGCCCGAAGGCGCGAAAGGCATTTGCCGGCAAGCTCGACGAGATGATCGAGCAACTGGCGGACTACATCCCGAACCTGCCGCGCAAGGCCGCGCGCAAGCAGGCGATCGCGACCTTGGCGACCATGGCCGGTACCATGCTGCTGGCGCGCATCGCCGGCTCGAGCGAGCTGTCGGACGAGGTGTTGAAGGCAGGCAGGGACAGTGCGCTGGAGAGCACGAAGCGCGAGCCGAAGGTAACGGCGGCGAAGAAGGCGAAGAGCTAGCCGAGCCGCCGTAGGGTGGGCAAAGCGAAGCGTGCCCACGACTTTGTTGCTATCGAAGAGAGATGGTAGGCACGGCGCTCTGCGCCTTTGCCCATCCTACGAGACCGGTGCTACCGCCCCGCAAACAACGCGCGTTCCCGCTCCACGATCTCACCGATGTAGTCCGCCACCGCGCGTATGCGCGCCAGATCCTTGCTGTCGGCGTGCATCAGCATCCAGAACGTCCGCGTGAT
>RXJC01000719.1:2855-4299 GCA_003963435.1 Bradyrhizobiaceae bacterium
CGTGATCGAAATCTCGTCCGGCAACACCGGGACGAGCTGCGGATAATCGCTCGCCATGAAATGCGGCAGCACCGCGATGCCGAAGCCGGAGAGCGTGGCATTGAGCTGCGCGATCAGATTGGCGCTGCGGAAGCGCGCGGAGATGCGCGGCGACACTTGCGGCAGATAATCGAGCTCCGGCGTGAACAAAAGCTCCTCGATGTAGCCGACGAAGCGGTGCTGCGTCAGGTCCTGTCGTGAGGTGATTTCAGGGAAGCGGTCGAGATAGGCCGGCGCTGCATAGAGCCCAAGGCGGTAGTCGAGCAGCTTGCGGCCGACGATGCGGCCTTCCTTCGGCATGGTCAGGCTGATCGCGATGTCGGCTTCGCGCTTGGAGAGGCTGAACAGCCGCGCGGTGGCCACGAGTTGCAGGTCGAGGTCGGGATAGCGGTCGGCGAATGGCGCAAGGCGCGGCGCCAGGAAGGCGGTGCCGAAGCCATCAGGGGCGCCGATCCGCACGGTCCCGGTCAGCCGTGCCACCGAGCCTCCGACCTGCTCCTGGTTGGCGACGATGGTGGATTCCATGGTTTCGGCGCTGTCGGCGACGCGTTGGCCGGCTTCGGTGAGGAGATAGCCGGTCTTGCGGCGGTCAAACAGCTTTGCCGAGAGGTGCTTTTCCAGCCGGTCGACGCGCCGGATCACCGTGGCATGGTCCACCCCGAGCTGTTTTGCCGCAGCCGACACCGAGCCGCCCCGCACGATGGCCAGCACGAAACGAAAGTCGTCCCAATCGATAGCGCCTTGATCCAGCATTTTCGCACATCTATGGTGCATTATCTCAGACTTGAATCCCAATAAATGCAGGTCGATAGGATTTGTCAAAGCGTTCAAGCTCGGCCTCAAGGAGATCATTCCATGCGTTCAGTCGGACATTTCATCGGTGGCAAGGAAGTGAAGGGCACGTCGGGCCGGACGGCAGACGTTTTCGAGCCCATGACCGGTGACGTCCAGGCCAAGGTCGCGCTGGCGTCCAAGGCCGAGGTCCGCGCCGCCGTCGAGAACGCGCGCGCAGCACAGCCGGAATGGGCCGCGACCAACCCGCAGCGCCGCGCCCGCGTCATGATGAAGTTCGTGGAGCTGGTGCAGCGCGACTACGACAAGCTCGCCGAGCTGCTGGCCCGCGAGCATGGCAAGACCGTGCCGGACGCCAAGGGCGACATCCAGCGTGGCCTCGAGGTCGCCGAATTCGCCTGCGGCATCCCGCACCTGATGAAGGGCGAGTACACCGAGGGCGCCGGTCCCGGCATCGATATCTACTCTATGCGTCAGGCGCTCGGCGTCGTCGCCGGCATCACGCCGTTCAATTTCCCGGCGATGATCCCGATGTGGAAGTTCGCGCCCGCGATCGCCTGCGGTAACGCCTTCATCCTCAAGCCGTCGGAGCGCGATCCCGGCGTGCCGATGC
>RXJC01000719.1:4349-5168 GCA_003963435.1 Bradyrhizobiaceae bacterium
TGGAAGCGGGCCTGCCGGCCGGCATCCTCAACGTCGTCAACGGCGACAAGGAAGCGGTCGACGCCATCCTCGACGATCCCGACATCAAGGCCATCGGCTTCGTCGGCTCCACGCCGATCGCGCAGTACATCTACGAGCGCGCCGCGCAGACCGGCAAGCGCTGCCAGTGCTTTGGCGGCGCCAAGAACCACGCCATCATCATGCCGGATGCCGACATGGACCAGGCGGTGGACGCGCTGATCGGCGCGGGCTACGGCTCGGCCGGCGAGCGCTGCATGGCCGTCTCGGTCGCCGTCCCCGTCGGCAAGTCGACGGCCGACCGTCTCATGGAAAAGCTGATCCCGCGCGTCGAGTCGCTCAAGATCGGCACCTCGATCGATCCGTCGGCCGATTACGGCCCGCTGGTGACGCGCGAGGCGGTCGAGAAGGTGAAGAGCTATATCGACATCGGCATCAAGGAAGGCGCGACGCTCGCCGTCGACGGCCGCGGCTTCAAGATGCAGGGCTACGAGAAGGGTTTTTATCTCGGCGGCTCGCTGTTCGACAACGTCACCAAGGACATGCGGATCTACAAGGAAGAGATCTTCGGCCCCGTGCTCTCGGTCGTTCGCGCGCACGACTACAAGGAAGCGCTGGCGCTGCCGTCCGAGCATGACTACGGCAACGGCGTTGCCATCTTCACCCGCGACGGCGATGCAGCGCGCGACTTCGCGGCCAGGGTCAACGTCGGCATGGTCGGCATCAACGTGCCGATCCCGGTGCCGATCGCCTATTACACCTTCGGCGGCTGGAAGAAGTCCGGCTTCGGCGATCTCAACC
>RXJC01000719.1:5218-5574 GCA_003963435.1 Bradyrhizobiaceae bacterium
GTCGGGCGTCAAGGAAGGCGCCGAGTTCTCGATCCCGCTGATGAAGTAAGGCAGCCGCCAGGCCCGTCATTGCGAGCGCAGCGAAGCAATCCAGACTGCCGAGGCGGAAAGACTCTGGATTGCTTCGTCGCTTCGCTCCTCGCAATGACGAGAACAACGAGCAGGCAACGATGCAATTCGCTCTGAACGAGGATCAGATCGCAATCCGCGACATGGCGCTCGCGTTTGCGGCGGAAAAGATCGCGCCGCACGCGCTGCGCTGGGACGAGGAGAAGCATTTCCCCGTCGACGTGATGCGCGAGGCCGCGAAGCTGGGCATGGGCGGCATCTACATTCGCGACGATGTCGGCGGCTCC
>RXJC01000719.1:5624-6558 GCA_003963435.1 Bradyrhizobiaceae bacterium
CCATGACGCGGTTCGACGCCGCGTTGATCTTCGAAGCGCTGGCGACGGGCTGCCCGACCACCTCGGCCTTCATCTCCATCCACAACATGGCGTCCTGGATGATCGATGCCTACGGCAGCGACACCCAGCGCCACCAATGGCTGCCGAAGCTCTGCACCATGGAGCTGATCGCGAGCTACTGCCTGACCGAGCCGGGCGCTGGGTCAGACGCCGCGGCGCTGCGGACCCGCGCGGTGCGCGAGGGCGACCATTACGTCCTCAATGGCCAGAAGCAGTTCATCTCCGGTGCCGGCAGCACCGATCTGCTGGTCGCGATGGTGCGCACCGGCGGCGACGGCCCCGGCGGCATCTCGACCCTCGTCATCGACGGCAAGACGCCGGGCGTCTCCTTCGGCGCCAATGAGCGCAAGATGGGCTGGAACGCGCAGCCGACCCGCGCCGTGATGTTCGAGAACGCCCGCGTGCCGGTTGCCAATCGCCTGAGCGAGGAGGGCGTCGGCTTCAAGATCGCGATGGCCGGCCTCGACGGCGGCCGCCTCAATATCACGGCGTGCTCACTCGGCGGCGCCCAGACCGCGCTCGACAAGGCGCGCGCCTACATGAAGGAGCGCAAGGCGTTTGGAAAGCGCCTCGACGAATTCCAGGCGCTGCAGTTCCGCCTGGCCGACATGGCGATCGAGCTCGAGGCCGCGCGCACCTTCCTGTGGCGCGCCGCCGCGGCGCTCGACCGCAAGGACCCCGACGCCACCATGCTGTGTGCCATGGCCAAGCGGTTCGGCACCGATGTCGGCTTCGAGGTCGCCAACCATGCGCTGCAGCTTCACGGCGGCTACGGTTACCTCAGCGAATACGGCATCGAGAAGATCGTGCGCGATTTACGTGTGCACCAGATCCTCGAGGGCACCAATGAGATCATGCGGCTGATCGTGGCGCG
>RXJC01000641.1 GCA_003963435.1 Bradyrhizobiaceae bacterium
CTTGCGACCACCGCAAAGCCGCGGCCGGCGTTGCCGGCGCGCGCCGCTTCGATGGTGGCGTTCAGCGCCAGCAGATTGGTCTGCTTGGCGATCGCCTCGATCGAGCCGGACACCTTCGCCACCTGCGCCAGCGCCGAGCCGACCGCGGACAGGCGCGCTTCGATCCGCTCCACCGCCGCGACGAGCTCGGAGATGTGGCTGACCGCCGCGTCGACGGCGCTGCGCGACTGCGCGATCTCGCCGACCGCCGCCGACGTCGTGGTCTGCACCGCCTGCGAGGCGTTGGCGATGTCGTGGTTGGCCGAGACCATCGTCTCGGCGGTCTTCTGCAGATGATGGAACCGCTCCGACTGGTTGGCGACGCGGTGTGCGACTTCCTGGACGTTGCCAGCAATGTCGGCGAGTTCCACGCCGAGGCCGCCGATGCGGTCGGCGAGCTGGTCGATCAGCCGTTCGGCGAGGGTGCGGTTGGAGCCGGTGTCCATGACGGCGAGTTGTACGACGGACATGTGCGATGAGTCCTCCAGTCAGAGCCCGCAACCCGGCTCACGGCGGCATTCCCATTCCAGTCGCGACTTAGAGGATGATTCGGCCGGTGTCTTGCCTGAGCGTGCACTACAGCTTGTAAGCCGTGCGGAATCCACCCCAGTGCCGGCCCTGCACGCGGATCGGGACGTCGATCTCGCGCATCATCACCGTAATCCCGTTCCCCATGTCGCGTGCATAGCTCTGAACCAGGTACGATCGCAGGTTGCGCGCGGCAGCTAACCCCGCCGGATCGTTGAATATGCGCCGGTTGCGGCTGTTGGCCGTGTTCCAGGCGACGTCGCCCGGCCGCTGCGGATGCGAATAGATCTTGTTGTGCACGGGCAGGAAGCCGTTGCGGTCGACCATGGCGCAGAACGCCATGCGCGGGTCCTTCGCCAGAAAGGTCTCCTGGAACGGTGGCAGCGCGCGGTCGGCCCAGTCCAGATATTTCGTGCGGTATTGCGGCGGATTGGTTCCGGCGATCTCGGCATAGTCGGTGTCGAAGAGATCCTCGACTTTGACTTCGCCGCGGGCAACCGCCTGCTCGAAGATCTTGGTCAGTGCGTTGCCCGCCTCCATGGCGCGGGTGACGAACTCGGTGTTCTCCTCGTGGATCGACCAGAGCTTGTCCTCGATCTTCTCGCGGAGCTCGGCGTTGGGGCCGACGAATTGCGCGCGGGCGCCGGCGTTGGATTGCTCGATCACGCGCAGGCGGCAGGCGCCGACGTCTTCGAGGCTGCCCTCGATCATGGCTTGCGGTGCAAGCCGGCCGGCGTCCGCGCCGCCGATCAAGACGCCGTCCATCGCGATCTCGTAGACCGGCATCGTACCGTGCGCGCTCTCGAACTTGAGATGGCAGGGCAGCCGCTCGGTCTTGCGGCGGTCGTCATGCTCGCTCTGGCGCAGCAGCACGGCGCAGCGCGATTTCAGCTTCTGCGCGAAAGTGGTGACGGCCTTGCCGGCGCTGGCGACGCTCTCGCCGTGGCTCTCGGCGGCCTTGGTCGCGGCGTCGATCTCGGCCGCGCTCTCGCCGACCGAGACGATGAATTCCGTGGCGCTGGCAGCGTTGCCGGAAACTTCGCTTGTGGTGGCGTTCTGCTCGGCGACCGCGCCGTTGACGGTCTCGAACACCGGGCGGATCGCCTCGATCGCCTGCGAGATGCGGTGCACGGCATCCGCGGAGCCGGCGGCGTCGCGCTGCAGCGCGTCGATCTTCTTCGTGATCTCCTCCGTCGCGCCTTGCGTCTGCACCGCGAGGGCCTTGACCTCGGTGGCGACGACCGCGAAGCCCTTGCCGGCTGCGCCCGCGCGCGCGGCCTCGATCGTGGAGTTGAGCGCGAGCAGGGTCGTCTGCCGCGCGATCTGCGCGATCAGGTTGACGACGTTGCCGATGGCGGCGGAGGATTCGCGCAAGCGGTCGACATTGGCGCGGGCTTCCTGCGCCGCGGCGCTGGCCTCGTCGGCGAGCTTGCCGGCCTCGCGAACCTGGGCCCCGATGCCCTGAGCGGATTGGGTGAACCTGTCGGCGGCGTGGGCGAAGGTGGAGGCGGTCGATTGCGCCGCGTTGGTCCGGCCGGTCAGGGCATCGGTCCGGTCGCGGATGGCGGCAAGCGTCGCCGCGGTCGCCTCGGCGCCGCCGGCCACGGAATTGGCGGCACGCTCAAGCTGGCGGATCATGGCGCCGAGCTCGAGTTCCAATAGTTCCAGGATTTCCTTGGCCGAATCAGTTTCGGCCGCCGCAGCGGCCTCGGAAGGGGCCGCCGGCTGGGGAGCCGCCGGGGCGGCCGCAGACGCAGCCTGGTCCGGCAGGCGCTTCCGAAATAGTCCGAACGCCATCAGCTCTCTCTTGTCGGGGAAAACAGTCGGGCGCTATTTTCGCAGCCCGGAATGAAATCAGGGTTAACAATGCCCGATCTCTAGGCACCCGGCCGTACCCAGGGCTACCTTTACGGTGCTACCTTAGGCGTAGGAGATCGCTTTGATTCCGGCGGGTTGGCGGCCTATAAGGCCGCGCTTCCCACGCTCACCTTTGGCTGACGATTCTTCGAGAGACCACGCATGGCCGGACATTCCCAATTCAAGAACATCATGCACCGCAAGGGGCGGCAGGATGCCCAGAAGTCGAAGCTGTTCGGCAAGCTGGCGCGGGAAATCACGGTCGCCGCCAAGCTCGGCACCCCGGATCCCGCCATGAACCCGCGCCTGCGTGCCGCCGTGATCGCGGCGCGCCAGGAGAACATGCCGAAGGACAATATCGAGCGCGCCATCAAGAAGGCGCTCGGCAGCGACGGCGAGAACTATGACGAGATCCGCTACGAGGGCTACGGCCCCGGCGGCGTCGCCGTCATCGTCGAGGCTCTGACCGACAACCGCAACCGCGCGGCCTCCGACATCCGCTCCTTCTTCACCAAATCGGGCGGAAACCTCGGTGAAACCGGCTCGGTCTCCTTCATGTTCGACCGCACCGGCATCATCGAATACGACCGCTCCGTCGCCTCCGACGACGCCGTGCTGGATGCCGCGATCGAGGCCGGCGCCGACGACGTCGTGTCCGGCGAAGGCGGCCACGAAATCTACGCCTCGACCGAAAGCTATCGCGACGTCGCCAAGGCGCTCGAAGCCAAGTTCGGCGAGCCGCGCAAGGCCGCGCTGATCTGGAAGCCGCAAAACACGGTCGCGGTCGACGACGAGACCGGCGAGAAGCTGCTCAAGCTGATGGACCTGCTCAACGAGCACGACGACGTCCAGCAGGTCTACGCCAATTTCGAGGTGTCGGACGCGCTTGTCGCGAAGATGGGCGGGTAGGGCCCTCTGTCAGCCTCATTCATCGCTGTCATCGCCCGCCTAGTGCGCAGTTGCGCACAGGGGCGGGCGATCCAGTATTCGAGAGACGCCAGGGGGATACGGATAGGCCGCGGCGTACTGGATACCCCGTCTTCGCGGGGTATGACGACCGAAAGTGAGGTGGGCGTCGGCCGCCCTCAATGTGCTCCCACTTCCCCTGTTACTTCTGTTCTGTTTCTGTTTCGCTATCATGGGCCAACCGCTATCACTGGCCCATGACCGCGCTCCCGATTCGCCAACCCGTCCGCATCATCGGCATCGACCCCGGCCTGCGCCGCACCGGTTGGGGCGTGATCGAGGCTGACGGCAACCGCCTGATCTACGTGGCGTGCGGCTCGGTGGAACCGCTGAACGACCTGCCGCTGGCGAGCCGGCTGCTCGCGATCCACGAGGGGCTTGCTTCAGTCCTGTCCATCCACCAGCCGATGGAAGCCGCGGTCGAGCAGACCTTCGTCAACAAGGACGGCGTTGCGACGCTGAAGCTCGGCCAGGCCCGCGGCGTCGCCATGCTGGCGCCCGCAATGTTCGGCATCTCGGTCGCCGAATACGCGCCCAACCAGGTCAAGAAGACCGTGGTCGGCGCCGGTCACGCCGAGAAGGCCCAGATCGCGATGATGCTGAAGATCCTGCTGCCCAAGGCCGAGCCGCCGTCGGCCGACGCCGCCGACGCGCTCGCCATCGCCATCACCCACGCCCATCACCGCCAGAGCACCGCGCTGCGGCTGAAGGTGGCGAACCTATGATCGGCAAGC
>RXJC01000122.1 GCA_003963435.1 Bradyrhizobiaceae bacterium
TGGCGCCGAAGCCTTGCGCGGCATCGTCGAGCACGAACAGGCCCTCGGCCTTCGCGATCTCGGCAATGGCGTCGTGATCGGCGGGCTGGCCGAACAGATCGACCGGAATCACCGCAACCGGCTTGAGGCCGGCCTTGCGGGCGCTCGCGATGCCGCGCTTGAGCGAGTCCGGGCTCATGTTGAAGGTGGCCTCGTCGACATCGACATAAACAGGCGTTGCGCCGGTCCGCGCCACCGGCGAGGCCGTCGCGATAAAGGTGAAGGACGGACACAGCACGGCGTCGCCGGGCCCGACGTTCTTGGCCATCATCACCATCAGGATCGCGTCGGTGCCGCTGGCGCAGCCGATCACGTGCTTGGCGCCGGAATAGACCGCAAGCTGCTTTTCGAGTTCTGCGACTTCAGGGCCGTTGACGAACTGGCAATGGTCGAGCACGCGCTTGACCGCGGCATCGAGCGAGGCGCCGAGCCGGCGGCGCTGCGAGGCGACGTCGATGAAGGGGATGGGTTCGGAACGCAGATGCTGGTTCATAGCCGGGTTCTCGGCGCCTTGCTGGTTTTGAGCGATCGACATGGACAGGAATCAGCCGGCGACGCGCCGCGGGCCCTTGAGGGCGGGCGATTTGGCCGCGGGCCGTGACGGCGTCTCGAGGCACTGGGTCGCGATCTCGAGGCTGGCGACGCCTTCGTCGCCGGTAACCGCCGGCGTCTCGCTGTTGCGCACCGCCTTGAGGAACGCGATCAGCTCGGCGCGAAGCGGCTCGTCATGGCCGACCGGCAGATGCCGCATCGAGTAGCTGCCGTCGGGCTTGAAGCCGAAGCACTCGGTGACCTGGCGCGTCAAGAGATCACCCATCACGTATTTGCCGCGCGTCGCGACCGTGACGCTGCGCGCCTTGAACGGCGTCAGCCAGTTGGTGTTGATGTGCGCGAGTACACCGTTGGCGGTGCGGAACTGCAGCAGCGCGATGTCCTCGCGCTCGGCGACCGCGCTCGACAGCTGCGGCTGCACCTCGACGATGTCGGATTCGGTGAACCAGCGGATCAGGTCGATGTCGTGCACGGCGAGGTCGATGACGACGCCGACATTCGACATCCGCGGCGGGAACGGGCCGACGCGGGTGATCGCGATGGAGAGAATGTCCTCGCCCGCGATCGCCTGCTTGACGGCGGCGACGGCCGGATTGAAGCGCTCGACATGGCCGACCATCAGCGTGACGCCGGCCTTGTGCGCGGCGGCGACGATCTCGCGGCCCTCTTCGACCGTGGATGCGATCGGCTTCTCGACCAGGACATGGATGTTCTTGGCGATGCAGGCGAGCGCGACCTCGTGATGCAGATGGGTGGGAGCAGCGATGGTGACGGCATCGACGCCGGCGGCGAACAATTCGTCGAGCGTCTCGAAGCTTTCGCAATTGGCAAGCTCGGTCGCGCGGGTGCGATGTGCGTGCGAAGGATCGACGACGCCGACGAGGGTGACCCCGGGCAGGCCGCTGAGCACGCGCGCATGGTTGCTGCCCATCACGCCGGCACCAATGACACCGACGCGCAGGCCGGCCTTTGCCGGTGCAGATCCTTTGGAACTCATGTGAGCAAACCCCAATTCAAGGCAAATCCCCGGCGCGCTTCTAGCACGGACGCCACATTTGTGGCGAATGCCGCCCTCGCGGCCCGGACACGATTTGATTCAAAAAGTTACACGTTCCCCGGGCCTTAAGCCGAAAAATATCGCCTGTTCGGCCCGGGTCTCGTGATTCGGAGTTTGGTGGTTACGACCTTTGATAGTCGTCTTCAATCCGGATGATGTCGTCTTCCCCGAGATAGGAGCCGGTCTGGACCTCGATCAGTTCCAGCTGGATCTTGCCCGGATTCTCCATGCGGTGGACGGCGCCCATCGGAATGTAGATCGACTCGTTTTCGTGGACCGTCTTCACGGTCTCGTCGACCGTGACCTGCGCGGTGCCGCGCACGACGATCCAGTGCTCGGCGCGATGATGGTGCTTCTGCAGCGACAAGCGCCCGCCCGGCTTCACCACGATGCGCTTGACCTGATGGCGCTCGCCATTGTCGACCGACTGATAGCTGCCCCAGGGCCGGTGGACCTTGAGGTGCTCCTCGGTCACCTTCGGCGCGACCGTCTTCAGCTTGGTGACGAGACGCTTCAGGCCGTTGGCATCCTTCTGGCGCGAGACCAGCACCGCATCCGCGGTTGCGACCACGACGAGATCGTCGACGCCTTCGAGCGCGACCAGCGCCTGGTCGGTGGTGACGTTGCAATTGCGGGAATCCTCGAACACGGCGGTGCCGTGCGACGCGTTGCCTTGCGCGTCCTTCTCGGACAATTCCCACACCGCGTGCCAGGAGCCGACATCGGACCAGCCGCACGACACCGGCACCACCGCCGCGCGCGAAGTCTTCTCCATCACGGCATAGTCGATCGAGATCGCCTTCGCCGAGCCGAACGCCTGCGGCTCCAGCGTGACGAAGCCGAGATCGCGGCCGGCATTGTTGACCGCATTGGTGACAGCCTCGACGCTCGCCGCGTCGACCTTGCGGTATTCGTCGAGCAGCACGCTCGCCGGGAACATGAAGTTGCCGCTGTTCCAGAGATAGCCCGAATTGACGTAGTCGGAGGCCTTCACCGCGTCCGGCTTCTCGACGAAGCGCGCCACCGCATGCACCTCGCCCGAGATCACCTCGCCGGGGTTGATGTAGCCGTATTCGGTCGCCGGCCGCTCCGGCTTGACGCCGAAGGTGACGATGCGCCCGGCGCTCGCGGCGGTCAGGCCCTCGCGGCAGGC
>RXJC01000340.1 GCA_003963435.1 Bradyrhizobiaceae bacterium
TGATCGCGCTGGCCCTGCCGCTGCGCCGCGCCGATCTGTTCATCGTGCTGATGTCCTGGGTGTTCGTGGTGACGCGCTTTGCCCATGCCGGGGTGTTCGTCTCCTCGAACGATCTCGGCCGGCGCTCCACGGTCTGGATCGCCGGTGTGCTGGTGCTGCTGGCCATGTGGATCTACTTCGCGCTGAAGCTCTTGTTGCTGATCTAGGCGCGCGCCCGCCAACGAAAGATAAAGAATGACCCCCGCTGCCCGGCTGTCCGCAGCCATCGAACTGATCGACACCATCGAGAAGGACCGCGTGCCCGCGGCGAAAGCGCTGAAGGAGTGGGGCACCGCGCACCGCTTCGCCGGTTCCGGCGACCGCGCCGCCATCGCCGGCCTGGTTTGGGACGTGCTGCGCCGCTACGCCTCGAGCGCATATCTGATGGACGCAGATACCGCGCGCGCGCGGCTGATCGGCATGCTCCGCCTGGAGCGCAACATGGACGCGGCGACGATGGGCGCCTTGTTCGACGGCAGCCGCTTCGCGCCGGCGCCGCTGACCGAGGCCGAGCAGGCCGCGCTCAGCCGTCGCTCGCTTGAAGGTGCGCCGGCCGCGATCGCCGGCGACTATCCGGAATGGCTGGATCCGCACCTGGCAAAAGTGTTCGGCGAGGACCGCGCCGCCGAGGCGGCCGCGATGGCGAGCCGGGCCCCGCTGGACCTGCGGGTCAACACGCTAAAATCCAATCGCGACAAGGTGCTGAAGGCGCTTTCTCATCTTCATGCGAAACCGACGCCGTGGGCGGCAAACGGCTTGCGCATCGAGCTTTCGGCCGATGCGCGCAACCCCGGCATCCAGGCGGAAGAGGATTTCATCAAGGGCGCCATTGAAGTGCAGGATGAAGGATCGCAGCTCGCGGCCCAGTTCACCGCGGCAAAACCCGGCGAGCAGGTGATCGACCTCTGCGCCGGCGCAGGCGGCAAGACGCTGGCGCTCGCCGCCATGATGCAGGGCAAGGGCCGGCTGATCGCGACCGACCGCGACAAGCGCCAGCTCGCGCCGATCCACGAACGGCTGTCGCGGGCCGGCGTCCACAACGCCGACATCCGC
This sequence comes from Bradyrhizobiaceae bacterium, assembly GCA_003963435.1. GTDB lineage: Bacteria > Pseudomonadota > Alphaproteobacteria > Rhizobiales > Xanthobacteraceae > Bradyrhizobium. Next base: position 1,093 of record RXJC01000340.1, read on the forward strand.
ACCCCCAAGGGCGAGGTCGATCCGCTGGCCGATATCAGCGCCACCGCCGACCTCGTCGTGATCGACGCGCCTTGCACGGGAACCGGAACCTGGCGGCGCAACCCCGACGCCAAATGGCGCATGCGCCCGGGCGCGCTGGAGATTCGCCTGCGCGACCAGGCCGAGGTGCTGGAGCGTGCCGTGCCGCTGGTGAAAGTCGGCGGCCGCATCGCCTACATCACCTGCTCGGTGCTGGCCGAGGAGAACGGCGAGCAGGTGAGGGCGTTCGTCGCGCGCCACGGCGAGTTCGCGATTCTCCCGCCCGAGCAGACCGCGAGCGTGCTTTGGGACAAGGCAGAGGATTTCGGTAAGGCCGCGTTGCGGTCGGAGGAAGGCTGGCTGATGACGCCGCGGCGGACCGGGACGGACGGGTTTTTCGTGTCGGTGCTGCGGAAGACGGCCTGAGCTCACTCCGCCGTCATTCCGGGGCTCGCGAAGCGAGAACCCGGAATCCATCGGACCACAGCATTTGTCGCGCGATGGATTCCGGGTTCGCCCTGCGCGCGCCCCGGAATGACAGACTGCCCAAAAACAAAAGCCCCGCGGACCGGATCCCGGTCGCGGGGCTTTCCAACTCTGGCGTTCTGCCGGTACGTCCGTGGTCAGAACGCTGCGCGGGCGTTAGCCGACGCGGAGATTGTCAGCCGACGACTTGCCGCTGCGGCGGTCGGCGACGATGTCGAACGAGACCTTCTGACCCTCGTTGAGGGAGGAGAGGCCAGCGCGCTCGACGGCGCTGATGTGCACGAACACGTCCTTCTGGCCGTCGTCCGGCTGGATGAAACCATAACCCTTTTGGGTGTTGAACCACTTCACGGTGCCCATAGCCATGGGTAATTTCCTTTAGTTAGGTTGAGTACGCACGCAGATCATGACGCGCCAATGCGGCCATGATCCCTGATGAGTCGATGTTTGGAGAATTCATCTGAAGCGTGCGCGCCCGTCAGCAACGAAGCGAAGCGGCCCAGTCGTTCGGCCAAGTATCGATGATCACAATATAGCGAGAATTTGGGGCCACTTCAAGGCACCACCCGCGGCCCGAAACGTCGCGCGACTTTGCTATTTTGCGGTGCAAATTAACCGCTCGCCGCGCGTCAGTCGACGATGAAGAGCGTCGCCCCGGTCGCGGTCGAGGACCGGTGGGCGGCGTCGCCGAAATCCGAGACCTGGTAGCTCATGCCGGCCGTGAGCTTGAATCGGCGCCCATCGCGCAGCTCGCTGTCGAGCTCGCCCTTGAGCACGTAGAGCACGTGGCCGCGATCGCACCAATGGTCGGCCAGATAGCCCGGCGAATAGTCCACCATCCGCACCCGGAGCTCGCCGATATTGAGCGTGCGCCATGTCGCCTGCCCGGTCTCACCGGGATGCGTGGTCGCCTCGACCTTGCTCCAGTCGGTGACGGTAAAGGGGGAGGTGGGGAGTTTCATGGCGGAGGGTCCTGTCTCTGGGCCGGCGATGCCTCTGTTAACGCACGCCGTCGCCCCAGTCTCCGTCATTGCGAGCGCAGCGAAGCAATCCAGAAATGCATCAGCGGCGGCAGCCTGGATTGCTTCGTCGCGCCAGCGCAAAATTGCTACGCAATTTTGTCGCGGGCTCCTCGCAATGACGATGTGGGGGCATACTCGCACCTCACACACGGTGTCATCGCCCGCCTTGTGCGCACTTGCGCACTGGGGCGGGCGATCCAGTATTCCACTGGCGGGCATGATTGAATCGATGGGCCGCGGCGTACTGGATTCCCCGCCTTCGCGGGGAATGACAGCGTTGGATGAGGCTCGCACTGTCTGCGCACGGCGAGCGCGTTGCGGCGAGCTGGCCCGCGCATTCAATCCACCAAATGGTTCGCCGAGCCCTGCACGATCAGCCCCGCATCGTTCACCCGCAGATATTCGCAGATCTTCTTGCCCCGCTCGTTGGCGTAGAACACCACGACGCTGTCGGGGCTGACGTACAGGTCGATCAGCGTGAAATGCAGGTTGGGGATCAGGCCAAGCGCCTTGCCCCAATAGGCGCGAAGCGTGTCCTTGCCGCGCACGGTGCCGCTGGCGTCGAAGCCCAGCGCAGGGATGCGGTCCGAGGTCATCACGACGGCCTCGTCGTAGAGGGCCAGCACGCGCTCGAGGTCGCGCGCGTTCCAGGCCTCGACCCAGGTCCGGCCGAGCGCGGCCAGCGTTGATGGCTGATGATGCTGTGACATGGCGTTCTCCCTGATCAGCCCCCGTTCAAAGCGTGGGGGCATAATAGGTCAACAATACTTACCTATATTGATTTGTCCATGCCCAAAGAAGCATGTGGGCGCGCCGCTCCCGCGGTTGCGGCAGGCGCGCTGCCAGCGTATTTGCTGGCCATGACAGCAGCACAGAACGACCGCTCCGCGTCGACGCCCTCGGTGGCCTCGGCGCACGACAAGATTCTCATCGTCGACTTCGGCAGCCAGGTGACGCAGCTGATCGCGCGTCGCGTGCGCGAGGACGGCGTCTATTGCGAGATCGTCCCGTTCAACAAGGCCGAAGCCGCCTTCAACGAGATGAAGCCGAAGGCGGTGATCCTCTCCGGCGGCCCTGAATCCGTGCACGAGGCCGGCTCGCCACGTGCCCCGCAACTCATCTTCGATTCCGGCGTGCCGGTGATGGGCATCTGCTACGGCCAGATGACCATGGCCGCCCAGCTCGGCGGCGAGGTCGAGGGCGGCCATCACCGCGAATTCGGCCGCGCCGATGTCGAGGTGAAGGCGCCGAGCAAGCTGTTCGAGGACGTCTGGTCGCCGGGCGGCAAGAACCAGGTCTGGATGAGCCACGGCGACCGCATCACCAAGATGCCGCCGGGCTTCTCCGTCGCCGGCACCTCGCCGAACGCGCCGTTCGCGATCATCCAGGACGAGAAGCGCAAATATTACGGCCTGATGTTCCACCCCGAAGTGGTGCACACGCCCGACGGCGCGAAACTCATCCGCAACTTCGTCCGCAAGATCGCCGGCCTGTCCGGCGACTGGACCATGCGCGCCTTCCGCGAGGAGGAGATCGCCAAGATCCGCGCGCAGGTCGGCAAGGGCAGGGTGATCTGCGGCCTCTCCGGCGGCGTCGATTCCGCGGTCGCGGCCGTCCTGATCCACGAGGCGATCGGCGACCAGCTCACCTGCGTCTTCGTCGATCACGGCCTGATGCGCCTCAACGAGGCCGAGCAGGTCGTCGACCTGTTCCGCCACCACTACAACATCCCGCTCGTGCACGTGGATGCGTCCAAGCAATTCCTCGGCGAGCTGGAGGGCGTCACCGACCCCGAAACCAAGCGCAAGACCATCGGCCGCCTCTTCATCGAGGTGTTCGAGCAGGAGGCCAAGAAGATCGGCGGCGCCGACTTCCTCGCGCAAGGCACGCTCTATCCTGACGTGATCGAGAGCGTCTCCTTCACCGGCGGTCCCTCGGTGACGATCAAGTCGCACCACAATGTCGGCGGACTCCCTGAGCGCATGAACATGAAGCTCGTCGAGCCGCTGCGCGAGCTGTTCAAGGACGAGGTGCGCAAGCTGGGGCGCGAGCTCGGCCTGCCCGAAATCTTCGTCGGCCGCCACCCCTTCCCGGGCCCGGGCCTCGCCATCCGCTGCCCCGGCGACATCACCCGCGACAAGCTCGACATCCTGCGCAAGGCGGATGCCGTCTACATCGACCAGATCCGCAAGCACGGCCTCTACGACGAAATCTGGCAGGCCTTTGCCGTGTTGCTGCCGGTGAAGACCGTCGGCGTCATGGGCGACGGGCGCACCTATGATTATGTGGTTGGCCTCCGCGCCGTGACGTCGACCGACGGCATGACCGCGGACTTCTATCAGTTCGACATGAAGTTTCTGGGCGAGACCGCAACGCGCATCATCAACGAGGTGAAGGGCGTGAACCGGGTGGTGTATGACGTGACGAGCAAGCCGCCTGGGACGATTGAGTGGGAGTAGCGCTATCGGTTGTAATAGCGCAGCTTAGCGTAGTCTAGCAGAGTGCTTTTCGTTCCCTTCAAATCGACAGCTGAGCGAGATAGTGAGTGCTCTTATCGCAAATTGAGGGATGAAGTCGACGGCGTGCTTACTAGCTGAGGATTGCAGCGCATCCAATAGTACAGAAGGGCCGGTGCCCAAAGCTCTGGGCTGAACTGTATCAACGTTCACAACCGGTCGCCACCGTCACATCCGCGGATCACGCGCGCCAACGGCGCCAACCGAAGGCCCGTCGCCGGCACAGTCGGTTCGACGTTCGTCGTGAATGATAGGGACGGCTAAGGAGAGTGAGCGGTCGGTAGGCGGGAGCTGAGTCTCCCGCCGCTTCGACACGGCGAACCAATCATTCAGCCGACATGGGATCGCCGGTGAGGCTCCAGCTTTCGCCGTCGAAGACGGCGATCCGGAGGGTCTTGAACGCTCCGTAGTCGTCAGGCTTGGTGCTGATCGAGATGCCTGGGAGCATCATCGGCAGACGTTCGCCGTGCAGGGACGTCGCCTGACGGATCAGGTTTTCCCGCGTGAGGTCGTCGCCGCACTTCATCAGCACGAGTTCGACGGCATGGACGTTCATGTAGGCCACGAGGACCGAATAATCGTCCGGATTGACTGACGGGGCGTACTTTTTCAGGAATGCCTTGTAGGCCTTGACCTCGTCGTCATTGGCCCAGGCGGGGTCGCCGGGCTGCTTGAGGAACTGCGTGGTCACGAGGCCCTTTGAGGCGTCGAGGCCCGCCGGCTTCAGGATCGTTTCGACGGACGCCGTCGATCCCCCGATGATGTGCAACGGGCTCCAGTTCAATTCATGGACCTTGCGGATCGATTGCGCCGCCGCCTTCGAGGACGACTGATCGACCAGCGTGTCTATGCCGGCGGACTTGAGCTGGACGATCTGCGAATCGATCGTGGGGTCGGCGAGTTCGTAAGATGCCTCGAGCACGATCTGCGAGGCCTTGTCTCCGAGGCCGGCGCGAAGTCCCTTCAGATAGTCCTTTCCGTAATCGTCGTTCTGGTAGAGGACGCCAATCTTGGCCTGCGGCCTGGTCTTTAGTAGGTACTTGGCGATGACGCGTCCCTCGGTCTCGAAATCGGGATAGAGCGGCACGGTCCAGCGGAAGTTTTTGGGATCGTTGAAGCGACGCCCGCCGGCGGTGATGAACAGCTGCGGGACCTGCTTGGAGTTCAGGTATTTCTGAATGGCGACGTTCGGCGCCGTGCCGATGGTGCCGACTTCGGCGAGCACGCCGACGTCCTCGACGAGCTTGCGCGACTGCTCGACCGCCTTGGGGGCGCTGTAGGCGTTGTCGAGCTGCGTGAAGTTGATCTTGCGTCCGTTGATTCCTCCTTGCGCGTTGAGCATCTCGAAATAGGCTACGACGGCGCGTCCCGCGCCGGCGCCGAACGCCGACGCTGGACCGCTTAACGGGGTCGATTGCCCGAGCTTGATCTCGGTATCGCTGACGCCCGGTCCGTAGGCTTTTTGCGCGTGGAGTGGTGTCGACGCCAGCATCGCCGATGCGGCGATCACGCCGAAAGCGCGACCGAAATGGCTGTTCAAGGTTAGGTCCTCCCGATTTGTTTGTTTTTCAGGTTCTTATCGCAGAAGTTCGCGGGCGATGACCATTCTCTGGATCTGGTTGGTGCCCTCGAAGATTTGCGTCAGCTTGGCGTCGCGCATCATGCGCTCGACCGGATAGTCCATGGTGTAGCCGTAGCCGCCGAATATCTGCACGGCATCAGTCGTCACCTTCATGGCCATGTCGCTGCCGATGCACTTGGCCATGCTGGCCAGTACGTTCAGCCGCTTCCAGTCACCGGCATCGCCCGCGCGCGCGCATTCATAGACGAGGGCGCGCGCCGCTTCGATCTGCATGGCCATGTCGGCAAGCATGAACTGCACGCCCTGGAATTCCGAGATCGACTTCTTGAACTGCTTGCGCTCCTTCGCATAGGCGAGGCAGACATCGAGCGCTCCCTGGGCGAGGCCGACGGACTGCGCGCCGATCGTCGGACGGTTGAGGTCGAGGGCGCGCATCGAAGCGCGAAAGCCCTTGCCTTCCTCGCCGACGAGATTTTCCATGGGCACCCGCACGTTGTCGAAGAAGATCGGCGTGTTTGGCGCGCCGCGGAAGCCCATCTTGCGTTCGTGCCGACCGAAGGTGATGCCCGGCATGTTCTTGGGCTCGACGATGAAGGCGCTGATGCCGTCCGCGCCAGGGCTGTCGCTTGTGCGTGCCATCACGACGATATAGTCCGCCGCCACCCCGTAGCTGCACCATTGCTTGCGGCCGTTGAGGACGTAGCAATCGCCGTCCTTCTTGGCGCGGGTGTTGATTGCGGTGACGTCCGAGCCCGCCTGCGGCTCCGAGATTGCGATCGCCGTCACGATGCCGCCCTTGGCGATGATCGGCAGGTATTTCTTGCGCTGCTCCTCGGAGCCGAAGTGGAGCAGCGGCATGATGAACATCGTGTTCAGCGCGGCGATCGACGCGCAGGCGGGCGAGAATCGCGAAATCTCCTCGCGGGCGATGCACGCCATGGTGAGGTTGCCGTTGGGCCCGCCGTATTGTTCGGGGACCCAGAGTTGCATCAATCCCATCTCGCCGAACAGCTTCACGAGCTCGAGGGGAAAGCGATCCATCTCGTCGATTTCGGCTGCGATAGGCGCGACGTGTCTGGCAGCCATTTTGCGGATGCTGTCGCGAAAGGCGATCTGCTCTTCGCTGAAGCTCATGAACGTCTCCGTTGGTTTTTTCGTTGGGAGGCCAAAAAAGGGGCTTCCATTGAATGGGTGATCCATTTAATAATTCATCGCATGTCGACCAAGTCAAGTCCCCCCCACAAAACCGGCAGCGCGCGCGTCGCATCATCCCAGCGTCGCGAGCGAGCCTCGGATCATCGCCTGGCGGGATCGCCGGCCCCCGTGGCGTTTCGCCCGATCCACACGCGGCGCGCGTTCGAGGAAATCTGCGACCGTATTCGCGAGCAGCTCGCGCGGGGAGCACTCAAGCCGGGCGATAAGCTGCCGCCGGAGCGCGATCTGGCGCAGCAGCTCGGCGTGAGCCGCAACGTCCTTCGGGAAGCGCTTCGCAGCCTGGAGATGGCCGGCGTGCTGCGGCTGCAGAAGGGAGTCAAAGGTGGCGCCTTCGTCCAGGAGGGCGATACCAGCCGCATGAACGTGGTCATGCGTGACATGCTGAGCCTCGGGACGATCTCGATCCGCGAATTGTCGGAAGCGCGCGTGCAGGTTCTCGACCTCGTGGTGCGCCTTGCCTGCGCGAACGCCCGCCAGGCGGATTTTGAGGCGTTGCAGGCCAACGTCGAACGGACGGAGCTCTTTACCCGCGAGGGTCGGCTGCTGGAGCGGGTGGAATGCGCGCGGGAGTTCTACAAGCTGCTCGGTCTCGCCTGCGGCAACAAGGTGATCGCCATGATCACCGATGCGGTCACTGAGATCCACATGCGGTTCGTCTACGCTAAGGTCGCGTCCAGCGGTGTTGCGATGACGCGGCTGGGCGAGCGGCGCCGGCAGTTCCTGGCGGCGCTGCGCGAGCGGAATGCCGTCGCCGCGGCGCGGTTCATGCGCAGCCACCTGGGCGCGGTTCAGAAGATGCTCGAACAGGATCCCGGCGCCATGTCGCTTCAGATCGCCCTGGCGGAGATCAATTCAGGCATGAAGTGACGAAGTTGCAGATCCGGCCAAACGCCGGATTTTGAAATCAAGAATAACGAGCGGAGGAAGACATGTCCCGATATGCAAAGTACGAGTGCCTGACCGTGGATGTTGCCGACAAGGTCGCGACGGTGACCTTGAACCGGCCGCAGGCCCGCAATGCCATCAATCAGAAGCTGATCCGGGAGCTCCGCACGATCTGGGACGATCTTGCCGACGACCACGCCGTCAATGTCGTGGTGCTGACCGGGGCCGGGGAGTTCTTCAGCGTCGGCGGCGACGTCAAGGCGATGTCGGAACGGCCGGGCGGCGACGTGCTGGAGGAGGGCGAGGTCCACGACCCCATGATCAGCCGCCGCGGGGTGACGCGCCAGCTCGAGCTCGACAAGCCCATCATCGCCGCCATCAACGGCGATGCCATCGGCCTTGCCGCGACCCACGCGCTGCTCTGTGACATCACGGTCATGGCGGAAGATGCGCGGATCGGAGACACCCATGTATCGCGGGTCGGCTTGGTGGCCGGAGACGGCGGCACCGTCATCTGGCCGTTGCTCGTCGGCATCAACAAGGCCAAGGAATTCCTCATTCGCGGCACCCTGTTGAAGGGAAAAGAGGCCGAGCGGATCGGCCTCGTCAATCACGTCGCGCCGCGGGCCGAGGTTCTGGCCAAGGCCCGGGAGATCGCAATCGAGCTCGCGAACGGCCCCACCTGGGCAATCCGCTGGACCAAGCTGTCGATCAATCAGATCGTCAAGGACCGGGTGAACATGCTGCTCGAAGCGTCGATGGCGCTCGAGCAGGTGACATTCGAGACCGCCGACCACAAGGAAGCGACGACGTCGTTCAAGGAGAAGCGCAAGCCCAGGTTTGGCCAGGGCTAGTCAGCCTATGGACGCCACCGAGCTTCCGAACGACGAGGTCAGGCAGATGCTCCGGGAATCGCTGCGCGGGTTTCTCGGCGAGCACTGGGATGCCGGTTGCCTGAGGCTTGGCGTCAAGCCGCAAGACATTGCGGCGATATGGACCAGGCTGGTTGGCCAGGGCATTGCCAATCTCGGCTCCGATCCTGAGGAAGGTGGGCTGCGCGAGATCGCGGTCGTGCTCGCGGAGCTCGGGCGCGCATCGTGCCCGGCGCCAATGTGGTCGGTTGCGCTCGCCAATTTTGCGCTTTCGACGGCGAGGTCGGAACTGGCCGCAGATTGCCTGGTGAAGCTGCACGAGGGGGCGGCACGGCTCGCCATGTCGTTCGGGGCGTTCGACCCCGATCAGGGCGCGGGCGCGATCCGGGTTCGGGATGGCCGGGCGGACGGGGTGCTCCGGCTCGTGGAAGCTGCGGACAGCTGCACGCACCTGCTTGTTGCCATCGATCACGCTCTCCTCGGTCTCGTGGCGCTGGATGCCGCCGGTGTCGCAATTGTTCCGACGCGGGCCATGGGCGCCTGGGGGGCTTGCGAAGTGCGTCTCAGTTCGGCGCCGATCAGCGTCATCGCGATTGAGGCGGGTGTTCTCGACGATCTCTTGCTTCGCGGAAAGCTGGCGCTGATGGCGCGGGCGCATGGAGCCGCCCAGCGCGGTTTCGAGCTTGCCACTGATTACGCCAGGGAACGGCATCAGTTCGGTCAGCCGATCGGCCGGTTCCAGTCCATCCAGCACAAGCTGGCCAATGGCTTCATCGCCTTGGAAGGCGTGCGGCTGATCGTGGACCATGCGGCCAGGCTTCACGATCTCGGGGATGGCGCTTGGCGCTACTTCGCCCATGCGGCCATCGCCTTTGCGAGCGATGCCTTGCGGCGCGTCTCGCTCGAAACGCATCACGCGTTCGGGGCGATCGGTTATGCCGACGAGCACGAAGCCCCGCTGCATTTCAAGCGGGTCCATCTCGACACCATCATGCTCGGCGGCGCGGCTCCGGCGAAGCGATGGCTGGCATCCTCGTTGCTGGAGCCCGGCAGTTCGGGCCTGCCTGAATATGACCTCGGTGCGGCCGGCAACGCGCTGCGCGAGCAGGTGAAGGATTGGCTGGAGCAGCATTGGTCGGGAGACCGGAAGGCTGAATTCGATCGCAAGCCGTTCGCCAAACGCGAGTTCGACGCCGAGTTCGCGCGCGAGATCGGCGAGACTGGCTGGATCGGCCTCGGATGGTCCCGGCAATTCGGCGGCCAGGCCCGTTCGCCGCTCGAGCAGATCGCGTTCATGGAGACGATGGAGCGAGGCGAAGCGCCGCGCATCGGCGCCGCGATCCAGGCCAATGCCCTGATGATGTTCGGAACGTCCGAGCAGCAGCAACGCTATCTCCCCGAAATTTTGCGCGGCGAGGCCATGCACGGGATGGGCTACAGCGAACCGCAGGCGGGCTCGGATCTCGCGGCGCTGCGCACCAGCGCGGTGCGCGATGGCGATCACTGGATCATCAACGGCCAGAAGATCTGGACCACGACCTGGTGGGGCAAATACATGTTCCTGGCCGCGCGCACCGACAGGGACGCCAGGCCGCCGCACGCCGGCATCAGCATGTTCATCGTGCCCATGAACGCCGAGGGGATCACGGTCCATCCGGCGACCACGATGTATGACGGCTCCTTCGCCAACATCTTCTACGACAACGTCCGCATTCCCCTGGAGAACCTTGTCGGCGAGGTGAACGGGGGCTGGAAGGTCCTGACCGGCGCGCTCGCCTTCGAGCGCGGGCTGGTCGGCGGAGGTATCGTCCTGAAGGTTGCTCACGCCTTCGAGCAGTTGCGCGGGCACGTCATGCGGAAGGATGCCGCGGAAACGGCCCTCAGCGACGATCCCATCGTGCGCGACAGGATGGCGATGCTGGCCGCCGAGATCGAGATCGGGCGTCTATTGATGATGCATTGCGCCGAGCTCGCGGCGGGCGGCGTGACCCCGCCGGAATACGGCGCGATCAGCAAGGTCTTCTCGGGGGAGTTGATGGAGCGCTTCGGCGAGGCGGCGCTCGATATCCTCGGCATGCGCGCGGCGCTATCGGAGCAGATGCCCGGAGCGATCGACAATGGCCGTTTCGAGCAGAACCTGCGTCATTCGCTGATGTGGGTGATCAGCATCGGCACCAACGAGATCCAGCGCAGCCTCATCGCACACCGGGCGCTTGGGCTGCCCAGATAGGAGTGACCGCATGCAAGAGCAGGAGACTGCGAATCTGCCGCTCGAGGGAGTACGCGTACTCGACTTCTCGATCATGCTGGCCGGTCCCTATTGCGCGAGGCTGCTCGCGGACGCCGGCGCGGAGGTCATCAAAATCGAGCCGCCCGAGGGCGACGACATGCGTCTGCGGTCCCCGTTGCGGAGCGGCCAGAGCGCCTATTTCGGCCAGCTCAATGCGGGCAAGCGCAGCCTTGCGCTCGATCTGAAAAACCCCGAGGCGATCGACCTGGTGCGCCGGCTGGTCAAGGAGACCGATATCCTGGTCGAGAATTTCCGGCCGGGGGTGATGGACCGGCTTGGCCTCGGCTACGACGCGCTGCACGCGATCAATCCACGCCTGATCTACTGCTCGATCTCGGGCTACGGGCAAACGGGGCCGGCCGCGGAGCGCGCCGCCTATGCCATGATCGTTCACGCCGAGAGCGGCTTCGACCGCTCGCTGATGCGGTATGCGGGCGATCGTGACCGGCCCGCGGCGGGGGCGGTTTTCGTCGCGGACGTGCTCGGCGGGATCTTCGGCTATTCGGCGATACAGACCGCCATGGTCCAGCGTGCGCGAACGGGGACCGGCCAGCGGATCGATGTTGCCCTGATGGACTGCATGCTCAACCTGCTCGTCTACGAATTGCAGGAAGCGCAGTTCGCCCCGCAGGCACCGCGCGCCGCCTATGGTCCGGTCCGGGCTTCCGACGGCGACGTCCTGGTTGCGCCGATCACGCCGCGAAATTTCGCCGCGCTGTGCGAGGTGACAGGGCAGGGCGATCTCGCGAACGACCCGCGCTTCAAGACGGTGCCGGGCCGCGCGGCCAACTGGTCCGCGATGATGCAGGTCGTCGAAAAATGGTCCGAACAGCACACGGTGCGCGAGTGCATGGCTGCCCTCGACAAGGCCGGCGTTCCCAGTGCCGAATATCGCGATCCGGGAGCCGCCTTGACCGATCCGCACCTCCTTCAGCGCGGCGCATTCGCGACGATCGCCGATAGCGCGGGGGAATTCCTGGGCGTCAATGCGCCCTGGAAGATGTCGGGCGGATCGACTGCCATGCGGCGGGAGATTCCCGCGGTCGGGGCGCACCGGGACGAATTGCTGTCCCGGGTCCTCGGCCTGTCCGCCGAGGCCATCGCTGGCCTCGCTGACGCCGGAGTGTTTGGAAGCGCCAGCGCCCGGGCGAAAGGCTAGTTCACATCAGCGCGCCGGAGGGCACCGTCCATGAAGATCATCGCTGCGATAGCAAATGGGCCGCGCGATCCTTTCGAGATCGTCCCTTGCGAGCTCTCGGCCCCGCGCGCCGGCGAAGTTCTGGTCCGGGTGCACGCGTGCGGCATCTGTCACACCGATCTGGCGGTCAAGTACGGGCACATCCCGGTGCAGATGCCCAAGGTTCTGGGCCACGAAGGAGCGGGCGTGATCGAACAGGTCGGCCCCAGCGTGACGTCGTTCCGGCCCGGCGATCACGTGCTCATGAGCTTTGGCTCCTGCGGCGAATGCTCGAGTTGTTGCGACGGCGCGCTCGGCTATTGCGACCATTTTCGCGCCATCAACCTGTTCGGAAACAGGTCTGGCGGCTCGGCGCTGTCACGCGGCGGGAGCGAGCTGGGCGGTCATTTCTTCGCGCAATCCGCCTTCGCGACGCACGCGATCGCTACCACCAGGAACATCGTCAAGGTCGATGCCGATCTGCCGCTGGATCTTCTTGCGCCGCTCGGATGCGGCATCCAGACCGGCATGGGATCGGTCATGAACGTGCTGCGGCCGCAGGCCGGGACCTCGATCGCGGTGTTCGGCGTCGGCGCGGTCGGCCTGTCGGCCATCATCGCCGCGCGGATTGTCGGCTGCTCGACGATCATCGCCGTGGACGTCGTGCCGGAGCGGCTGCGCGTTGCGCGCGAGCTGGGCGCGACGCATGCGGTGTCCGGCCGCGCGGAGAACCCCGCGGCGGAGATCGTCGAGCTCACGAAGGGCGGTGCGCATGTATCGCTCGACACGACGGGCGTGCCGGCGGCGGTGGCAAACTCGGTCAATTGCCTGCGCGCGCGTGGCGTCAGCGCGCAGGTCGCGGCCCCGCCTCGGGGAACGATGTACGCGGCCGAAGCCAGTGTCGTGGTCGGGCGGGGAATCTCCATCCGCGGCGTGGTCGAGGGCGATGCAAATCCTCAGCTGTTCATTCCGCGCATGATCGGCTTCTTCCGCGAGGGCCGGTTGCCGCTCGACAAATTCGTCAAGACCTATCCGCTCGCAGGGATCAACGAGGCCGTTGACGACCTCGACAGCGGCCGCGTGGTCAAGCCCGTTCTGACCATGGCGGGGAGTGGGAGCGCTTAACAAGACACAAAACAAGCAGGGAGGAGGAACGATGCTCGACATCGCAACGGATAATGCAATCGCTGATCATAGAACCTACGGCAATGTCGGTCTGCAGCACCGGCTCTTCGGCGAGCTGCGGCGCGACGATCCGGTCCATTGGACGCAGCCTGACGGGTACCGCCCATTCTGGACCATCACCAAATACGCCGACATCATCGAGATCGAGCGCCAGGCCGATCGCTTCATCAACGCGCCGCGGACGAAGCTTCTCAGCATCGAATTCGAAAGCAAGGTGAGGGAGGCGATGAGCGGCAAGCCCATGCTGGTCCGGGCCTTGCCGCAGATGGATAACCCCGATCACGGCAAGTATCAAAAACTCACCCACGCCTGGTTCCAGCCCCGGCACATCCGGACATTGTCCGAGCGCATGGCGGCGCTGGCGAAGGAGAGCGTCGATCGCCTCGTGGCGATCGGCAACCAGTGCGACTTCTACAACGACATCGCGATCTACTATCCGTTGCGGGTCCTGATGACCGTCCTCGGCCTGCCGCGCAGCGACGAGGAACGCCTGCTCAAGATCACCCAGGCCTATTTCGGCGGCGGCGATCCGGAGATGCAGAAGGGCTCCGACCTGATCGACGCCACGGTCGCCTATGTGGACTATTTTAAGAACGTCGCGCGGGAGAGACGGAAGAACCCGCAGGACGACGTGGCGACGGTGATCGCAACGTCCGAGATCGACGGCCGGCCGATCGAGGATTTCGAGGCCTATTCGTACTATGTCGCGCTCGCGAGCGCGGGACACGACACGACGAGCGCGACGATCGCCGGCGGTCTGCTTGCCTTGATCGAGAACCCCGAGGCCATGGCCCGCCTGCAGCGCGAACCCGAGTTCCTTTCGGACGCCGCGGAGGAGATGGTGCGCTGGGTGTCTCCGGTCAAACACTTCTTCCGCACCGCAACGGCCGACTACGACATTCGCGGCAAGACGATCAGGGCCGGGGACAGCATCCTCCTCAGCTATCCCTCAGGCAATCGCGACGAGGAAGCCTTCGATCGGCCATTCCAGTTCATTCCCGATCGGTCGCCCAACCGGCACCTCGGCTACGGCTTTGGCATTCACGCCTGCATCGGCCGGCATCTCGCCAAGGCCGAGATCGTGGCCTTCTTCCGCGAATTCCTCGGCAGGATCGAGCGGGTTGAGCTCGCGGGCGCCCCGGCCTGGACCGAAACCTCGTTTCTCGGCGGCGTGAAACGCCTGCCGGTCCGTTATTCGGTACGATAGGGGAGCATCGCGGCGCGTGCGCGCCATCGAAGGCAGGGACAGGGTCAGGTCCCCGAGGACGAGGGCGCGGCGGCCTTGGAGATCGCGAGCATGCAGTTGAGGAAGTGGACGCGGTCCTCCTTGCTCAGGGGCGCAAGCAGGGTGTTCTGAAGCTCGGCCGCGGCGGGGATGACTCCGAGAAGGGCTTCCTCGCCCCTGGCGGTGATCTGGACTTGGATCGACCGCCGGTCTTCCGCGTTGCTTCGTTTCGCGATCAGCTTGCGCGCCGTCATGCGCTTGAGCATCTCGCTGAGCGTGTTGCGGTCGCTGCTGATTCGCACGGCGAGGGCGGACGGGGTTAGGGGACCATCCTGATAGAGCGCGATCAACACGCCGAACTGCCTTGGCGTGATGTCGCTCTGGCCGGTCAGGTCCTCGTAGAGCAGGTCATAGCGGGCCTCGAGCAGTCGAAGCAGAAACCCGACGCCCCCTTCAAGGCGCCAGTTGCGCGCGATCTCCACCGCGCTCGCACTCTTTCCCTTGGGCGCTGACATGCCGTCGTTGACCTGAATTCTCCGAGAACGGCTCAGGCGTTAGCAGCTTGTCCGATGGCTCTCAACCCCATCGCGGAACGGGCGCCAGTGAGCGCTACGTCCGGAAATGCCGGCGAGACCAGATTTGCTATTGCAAGCCATTCGCTCATATAGTACGTATACGTATCAATAAGGGCGCTGAACAGCGCTGCCGGGGGGGGGACTGCTTGGATCTGCGCGAGTTGCTGTCGATTCCCTATCTTCTCGAAGCCGAGGCGGTCGAAGCCGAACCAGGTCGATGGCTCGTGCGCCTGACTTATCCCGAACTGCCTGGCTGCAGCGCGGAAGGCGCGGTGGTCGAGGACGCCTTGCGGGATCTCGAGCGGCGCCGCATCGAGACGATCGTCAGCCTCGTTGAGGCCGGCGCAATGCCGCCTATGCCACGGCAGCCACTAGCTTCGGCCGATCCGCTCTGGACCGCACGCGACCTCGGACTGTCGGCACGTGTCGCAGCGCTGCTGGGCACTGCCACAGAGCAAGGCGGCGACGGGTTGCCATTTAAGGAGGAAGCACATGCTCTCACGCGAAGACAATGAACGGCTCGTCAGGGTCGGCAAGGGCACGCCGCTCGGAGACCTGTTCCGCCTCTATTGGATTCCGTTCCTGCCGTCCGCGGACCTGACCGAAGACGGCCAGCCGAAGCGGGTCAGGCTGCTCGGAGAGGACCTTGTCGCTTTCAGGGATTCGGAGGGACGCGTCGGGCTGGTCGACCAGGCCTGTCCGCATCGCGGCGCGCCGATGGTGTTCGCGAGGAACGAGGATTGCGGCCTGCGATGCGTCTACCACGGCTGGAAATTCGACGTCACGGGCGCCACGACGGATATGCCGGCCGAGCCGGTTCGCAGCCGCCTGAAGGAGCGTGTGAGGATCAAGGCCTATCCGTGCCGGGAGCGTAACGGGATGATCTGGACCTATATGGGGCCCGATCAGGCTGATCTTCCGCCGCTGCCGAACGTCGAATGGAATCTGGTGCCGCCGGAGCAGGTGCATATCTCGCTACGCGTGCAGGAGTGCAATTGGCTTCAGGCGGTCGAGGGCGAAATCGATTCCGCCCACGCGCCGCTGCTGCATGGGCGCTTGGACGCGCAGGGTACGACCAGCGCCTGGATCCAGAAGCGCGATTTGCGTCCGACATTCGAATGCATCAAGCAGGACTTCGGTATGAGCATCGCGGCGCGGCGCAATTACGATGCCAATACGCTGTACTGGCGCGTCAACCAGTTCATGCTGCCGTTCTACACGCTGGTCCCGCCGCTGATGCCGTTCCCGGATCTCAGCGGCCATGCCTGGGTGCCGATCGACGATGAGAACACGCTCTGCATCATGTTCTCGTATCACCCCTCGCAGCCCCTGCTGCCGAAAACCCGGCAGGTCTTCTCCGAAGGACACGGTGGTCGTGAGAGCGGGCATGCCAGCCGCCATGCGCTGGTCGAGCACCCGGTGACGGTGCCTTATGCGGGCTATTGGACGAAATATAATCCGCAGAACGGCTTCCAGTTCGACTTCCGGGCGCAGCAGACGACCTGGTTCTCGGGCCTGCCGGGCTTGTGGGTACAGGACGGGGCCTGCCAGAGCGGCGTGTCGCCGATCTTCGACCGGACCAAGGAAAACCTCTGTTCGAGCGACACCGGCATCGCGATGACCCGGCGTTTCATCCTGGAGGCGCTCGGGGCCTATCACGATCACGGAACCAAGCCGAAAGGCGTGACGGACCCCGATGTGTTCATGGTCCGCGCTGTGTCGATGCGGCTGCCGCCGGAGGAGTCGTGGGTCGACGTCGGCGCGCCCTTCATGCGTGCCAAGCTCGGCGCCGATTTCGGATACGAGATGTGAGCCCTTCGATGGCAGTCCCGCGGAGGCGCGCGCCATGAGCGACGGCTTGTTCGATGTTTGCGTCAAGCGCATCAGCTACGAGGCGGACGGGATCAATTCCTACGAGCTGATCTCGCCGACTGGCCGCGACCTCGATCCCTTCACGGCTGGTGGGCATATCGATGTGCATCTGTCGAACGGCATGGTCCGCAGCTATTCGCTGGTCAACGATCAGCGTGAGCGCCATCGCTATGTGATTGCGATCAACAAGGACACGGCCGGGCGGGGTGGCTCACGCTTCCTGCACGAAAATCTGAAGGCGGGCGACATCGTCAGGGTGTCGCGACCCCGCAACAACTTTGCGCTCTGCGAACAGGCCGAGCATTCCGTCCTGATCGCAGGCGGAATCGGGATTACGCCGTTGCTGTCCATGGCCCGTCGTCTCAACGCCCTCGGACGGTCCTGCGCACTGTTCTATGCGGCAAGGGCGCCGCGCGCAGCGGCATTCCTCGACGAGATCGAAGAGCTCGCGGCAAAGGGGCGCTTGAAGGTACGCCTCGACTTCGACGACCAGCGTTCCGGGCGTCTGTTCGATCTTGCGGCCGTCATCGACCAAGCGCCGGCGCAGGCTCATCTCTATTGCTGTGGGCCGCAGCCGATGCTCGAAGCCTTCGAAGCCGCGGCCGCCGATCGTCCGGCCGATCACGTGCACGTCGAGTATTTCCAGGCGACCGAAGCTCCCGCGACCGCAGGCGGTTTCGAGGTGAGGCTCGCGCGCAGCAACCGGACGATTGCGATCGCAGCCGGCAAGACGATCCTCGAAGCGCTGCTCGATGCGGGGATCGCGGCCAACCATGCCTGCTCGGAGGGAGTCTGCGGCACCTGCGAGACGCGTGTGCTCGAAGGCATCCCGGATCATCGCGATCAGTTTCTCAGCAAGGACGAGCAGGCATCCAACAAGACAATGATGATCTGCTGCTCCGGCGCGAAGTCAGGCGCGCTGGTGCTGGACCTCTAACAACAGAAAAGTTCGTAACAGGGTGGAAAACATGAAAGTCGCTTTACGCGTTGCCGGAATAGCCTTGCTCCTCGCCGGCCTGGGTTCGCCCGCATGGGCGGCCGCAACGCGCACCATGAAGATCGGCGTTCTCAATGATGCTTCGGGTCCCTATTCCGACAATGCCGGCGAGGGCTCCGTGACGGCGGCGAAGATGGCGGCCGAGGACTTCATGGCGCAGCACCCCGACTTCAAGGTCGAGATCATCTCGGCGGATCACCAGAACAAGGCGGACGTCGGGGCGGCGATCGCCCGTCGCTGGATCGAACAGGAGAAGGTCGACGCCGTCGCCGACGTGCCGAACTCCGCGGTCGGCCTTGCCGTCAATGAGGTGGTTCGCGGCGGCAAGGCGGCCCTGATTGCCTCCAGCGCGGCATCATCCGACCTGACCGGGAAATACTGCTCGCCCAACACGATCCAGTGGACGTTCGACACCTGGGCGGCGTCGCATACGATCGGCAACTATCTGGTCGGTCATGGCGGCAAGAAATGGTACTTCATCGCCACCGACAATGCGCTCGGCAAGTCCATGGTGCGGGACGGAACGTCCGTCATCAATGCGGGCGGTGCCGCCGTGCTCGGATCGGTCAACGTTCCCATCAACAATGCCGACTACGCCTCGTTCATCCTGCAGGCGGATGCCTCCGGTGCCGACGTGATCGCTTTCGCGACCGCCGGCGGCGATACTGTCAGCCTGATCAAGCAGTCCGCCGAGTTTGGCTTGAAACAGAAGGGCCGAACCTTCGCCGCGATGCTGACGACGACGAACGACGTCGAGGCCAGCGGCCTTACGGTCGGAGAGGGACTGATCATCACCCAGCCGTTCTATTGGGACCTCAACGAGGCCAGCCGGGCCTGGTCGGCGAAGTTCAGCGCGCGGCAGCATGATCAGTCGCCGACCGCGTTTCACGCCGGCGTCTATTCCTCGGTGCTGGCCTATCTGAATGCCGCATCGGCCGCGGGAACCAACGACGCGCAGGCGGTCATCCGCAAGATGAAGGAGCAGCCGATCGACGACGCGCTGTTCGGCCCGGTCGTGGTGCGGGCGGACGGCCGCGCCATCCACAACATGTACATCTTCAAGGTGAAGGAGCCGAAGGCGTCGAAAGGTAAATGGGACCTTCTCGACAATCTCGGCGTCCTGAGCGGACCCGAGGCATTCCGCCCGATCGACCAGGGCGGATGTTCGATGGTCGAGCAGGCCAGGGGCAATTGACGCCGGTTGCGATCAGTCCCGCCAGGGCTGCCGCGCAAAACATGATGGATGCACCATGCTGGACAACATCGAAGCCGATTTCCCCGCCTACACGCCGCGGCCAGCCGATGCGCCGAGGGCGCTCGCGGGAATACGGGTCGTGGATTTCTCCCACTTCATTGCGGGCCCATTCGCCACGATGATCCTGGCCGATATGGGCGCCGAGGTCATCAAAATCGAAGCGCCCGGTCGCGGCGACGATCTCCGGCGCTACCCGCCGGTGCATCCCGACCTCAAAGCCGGGGCGCCGTTCGTCTGGACCAACCGCAACAAGCGAAGTGTGGCTTTGGACCTCAAGTCGCCGGAGGGCGTCGCAGTGGTGCGGGAGTTGATCGCGACGGCAGACGTCGTCGTCGAGAATTTCTCCACCGGCGTCATGGAGCGGTTCGGGCTCGACTATGCGGCGTGCCGCGCGATCAAGCCGGATATCATCTACTGCTCGGTGTCGGCCTATGGACGCGAGGGGACCTTCGCGGACCGGCTCGGCTTCGATCCGATCGCGCAGGTCGAGAGCGGGTTCGTGTCCATGAACGGCTATGCGGACCGCGAGGGCGTGCGGGCGCTGTCGCCGGTGATGGACATCAGCACGGCGATGATGGCCAGCAACGCCATCCTCGGCGCGCTGGTCGCCCGTGAGCGCAGCGGGCTCGGACAGGCGGTCGAAGTGTCGCTGTTCGACAATGCCGTGCTGATGACCGGCTATGCCACGATGCAGCATCTGTTCACCGGCGCCAATCCCCAGCGGCACGGCAACACCAGCCCGGATACTTGTCCCTCCGGTGTGTTCCAGGCGCAGGACAGCGCCTTCTACATCAACTGCGGAAACGACAAGATCTTCCAGCGCCTGATGTCGCAGGTGCTCGACCGCGCCGACCTCGCTGCGACCGAGATCTATGCGACCGGGCCCGAGCGCATCCGGCGGCGTGACGAATTGTTCGCGATCCTCGGCGAGGCCTTCTCGCAACAGCCGTGGAGTCATTGGCAGGCGCGGATGCGGGCGGCCGGCGTTCCCTGCGGGCAGATGCGCACGGTCGGGGACGCGATCCGCTCACCTGAAGCGCGCGAGCGCGGTCTTGTCACCCGCATTCCGCACGCCACGCTGGGCTGGATCCCGAACGTCAGCCTGCCGATCCGCTATTCCGCGACGCCCGTCGTGGATCCCGTCTCCGCGCCCGCGGTCGGCCAGCATACCCGCGCCGTGCTTCAGGACCTGCTCGGCTACGATGATGCGCGTCTAGCGCAGCTCGCCGAGGCCGGCGTCTTCGGCGAGACCGGGGCAGCGCCGGCCAAGGCGGGGCGGACGTGAGCGCGGGGGCAACCGCCGATCGCACGCTGAGGGGCCGCGTCGCCGTCGTCGGAATCGGCGAGACCGACTATTACCGACACGGCGCATCGCCCGATCCGGAGTTCAAGCTGGCGCTGAAGGCCATCCTGACGGCGTGTGGCGATGCCGGAATCGATCCGCGCGACATCGATGGCTTCGCCTCCTACAGCGAAGAGCGGAGCGAGCCGTCCAGGCTTGCCTCCGCGCTCGGCACGCGGCGGCTGCGTGCTGCGACCATGCAATGGGGCGGTGGAGGTGGAGGCTGTTGCGCGGCCGTCGCCAATGCAGCGGCCTCGATTGTCGCGGGTCTTGCGGATTGCGTCGTCGTGTTTCGCTCTCTCGCGCAGGGCCAATTCGGCCGGTTCGGGCAGACGACGGGCATCGACACGATTTCCGGCGAGAAGGCTTACCTGATGCCTTACGGCGTTCTGGCGCCGCCGCAGCGCTTCGCCATGCGCGTGCGCCGCTACATGCATGAGCACGGCGTCAGTCAGGAGGCGCTGCGGGCGATCGCGCTGGCCTCCTATCATCATGCGCAGGCCAACCCGCGGGCCGTCATGTACGGCAAGCCGCTGGACGCAGCCAAATATGACGCCTCGCGCTGGATCGCCGAACCGTTTCATCTCTACGATTGCTGCATGGAGAACGACGGCGCCGCTGCGCTCGTGCTGGTGCCAGCCGAGCGTGCCGGAGAATTTCGCAACAAGCCGGCCTATCTGCTGGGGGCCGCCATCGGATCCGGATATCGCGCGGGCGCGATCCCGCACAATTCGCCGCATTACGCGAGCGCCGGCTTCGAAACCGTCGCGGCCGATCTCTATGCGATGGCTGGGCTCGGTCCACCCGACGTCGGCGTCGTCCAGTGCTACGAGAACTTCACGGGCGGCGTGGTGATGGCGCTCGCGGAACACGGCTTCTTCGCGCCCGAGGAGGCCAACGACTATCTCGCCTTCGACAACCTCATTGCGCCATCGGGGCGGCTTCCACTCAACACCAGCGGCGGCAATCTGGCCGAGTGCTACATGCACGGATTCGAACTCGTGCTGGAGGCCGTGCGTCAGGTGCGCGGAACGTCCACGAGCCAGGCGAAGCGCAGTGATGTGGCCATGGTGATCGGCGGACCCATGGTCACGCCGGTCAGCAATCTCCTTCTCGGCTCGGAGGCGACGCTGTGAGCGGCGACGCGGGCCGAACCTACCTTCCGCAGGGGCTGCCGATCCCGGTCGCCGAGGCCGACGGCCTGTCGGCGCCCTACTGGCAGGGGCTGCGCCAGAGCCGCCTCCTGGTGCAGCGTTGCCGCCATTGCGCCACATGGCAGTTCGGCCCCGAATGGATTTGTCACCAGTGCCATGCCCTCGATCCCGACTGGACGGAGATCGAGCCGCACGGGCGGATCTTCAGCTGGGAGCGTGTCTGGCATCCCTCGCACGCCGCGCTGAGGCAGCACGGTCCCTATCTCGCCGTGCTCGTGGAAATCCCGCACGCCGGCGGCATCAGGATGATCGGCAACCTGCTCGGCGATCCCGCGCAAGTGGTTTCCATCGGCGCGGCTGTGGAAGGCGTTTTCGAGCACCATTCGCATCCGGAGCGGCCGTATTCGCTGTTGCACTGGCGGCTTTCGTCAGTCCACTGACGCGAGACGAGACCCTCCAGGAGGTCTTAGGGGTGCCTGAGTGCGAGAGTCGCATTCGCTGCATGTGGCCGCGAGTACCGTCGGGTGTTTGCCGAGAACGTATCAGCGCGTCCTGATCGCTGACGGTATTTGAAGCGGCGCCGCACTAGTGCGGGCATGAGCCTCTTGGCTCTGCAGCAGCCCTGATTAGTCGATTGACTCCGATAGTTGGCGGAATGCCTAGCGTTGTGCGCGGTTCGAATCTTTCTGTGGATTCAAGATTGAAATATCGAGGCGGATGTACCGTCGGCATTGTCCGTCGGACCCGAAAAATTGTGCATGGAGATCAACGGCGAAGCAATGTTCGAAATAATTGAGTGGGAGTAGTGCTGCAGGCAGCTATCGCGTAGCTTGGCGTAGGCTTAGGAATGTCTCTCGCCTCCAAGAGACTGCGACCAAAGGACCTTGAGACCAGCTTAGCCTGTTTGGAGCGACAATCCATACCGCGCTGAACAGGGAAGTGCAGCAGCGCAGTTGAGCGTGCGGAAGGGACGGGTGTTCGCTTCGGTGCTCAATACAAGCTTGGTACGTCAGCAGATCGTCGGCCGGATTGAAGCCAACTGGAGCGCGCCGCACAGATGAAGCGTCCAGCGCGAACACCCAGTCCCTCAATGCTTTGGTATCTAAGCGATCGTCTTCAAATACAGACTCGGATCAAAGTATTTGCTCGCAGGCGTGAAGTCCTTGATGCCTGCATTAGCCATGAAGAAGTCTGTCGACTGTTGCAGCCAGTTGGTGACGGTCCCGTCCGAGTACATCCGCTTCCAGTCCTTGGATGTGAACATTTTCTGAGCTTTGAAGGACTCGTTGATGTCGGACAGTGGCGTCTGGCTGTAATGCCCCTTTTGCAGCTTCTCCATCGCCTCGGTGCTGTTCGCGACGATATAGTCGTTGGCGTCCGCCCAGCCACGGATCAGTTTGGCCAGCGTCTCTTTGTTGGGCTCATAATAGTCGTTTGCAGCGGCCCAGCCGCCAATGATGGCTGCCTTTGGATAGTAGGCTGACGCATCGGCCAGCATGGTCGCGCCTGGCACCTTGTCGCGGACGGTGACGTTGAACGGCACCCAGAGCGCTACGGCAGGCACTGCGCCGGAGATGAAGGCGGTCACGGCCGCCGGCATGGTCTGGTTGACCAGCTCGACCTCCTTTGGATCGACCTTGTTGGCCCGGAGCGCGGTGTCGAGGAACACGTGCGCCGTCGTGCCGGTCGCGGTCGCGATGCGCTTGCCTTTCAGATCCGCGAACGACTTGATGCCCTGATCGCCGCGAACCCAGAGCTGCGCCGTCGCGACCTCGATGTCGTTGATCAGAAACACCTTGCCTTGGCCGCGCGCCGGGAAGTTCGAGAGGACAGCGCCCGTCGCCAGCACGTCGAGACTGCCGCCGATCAAGGCCTGGAAGATTTCCAGGCCAGTGTTGAACTGCCGCAGCTCGAGATCGAGGCCCTGCTTTTCGAAGGAGCCGCGGTCCATGCCGGTCCAGATCTGGCCGTCGACGGCGACGGTATGAAGATAGCCGACGCGGACCTTCGTTTTCGCTTGCGCGATCGCCGGTGCCGAGGCTGTGAAGGTGCCGAGCGCAAGGCCCACCGTCGTGGTCAGAAATTGCCGCCGATCCATGATGTCTCCTCCATGTTGCTTGTTATTCCGAAAACGAGACTGGACGCATCTGCGCCTGCTGGGCGCGATACTCGTCCATCACGAGCTGCCTGATATGGCTTCGCAGTTCAGCGAATTCCGGACGCTCCTGGATCGACTCGTCGCGCGGATAGGTGAAGGGAACGTCGATGATTTCCTTGATCCGCGCCGGCCGCGCCGTCACCACCACGATGCGGGAGGCGAGGTAGATCGCCTCCTCGACGGAATGGGTGATCAGCATGACGGTCTTGCCTTCGGTCTCCAGTACCTTGAGCAGCAGGTTCTGCATGTTGGAGCGGGTCTGGGCGTCGAGCGCCCCGAACGGCTCGTCCATCAGCAGGAATTGGGGCTTCACCGCATAGGCCCGCGCGATCGCGAGGCGTTGCCGCATGCCGCCCGACAGATGCTTCGGATAGGAATTGGCGAAGTCGGACAGACCCATCAGGTCAAGATAGTGATCGCAGATCGCGTCGCGCTCGGCGGTTGCGGCATGGTTGGCTTTGAGCGTCAGGCCGAAGGCGATGTTCTGCTTCACCGTCAACCAGGGGAAGACGCCATATTCCTGGAAGATGACGCCGCGCTCGGGGCCGGGACCGGCGACGGGACGGCCGTCGAACAGGACCTTGCCGGTCGTCGGCTTCTGGAAGCCGGCGAGCATGCTCATCATCGTGGTCTTGCCGCAGCCGGACGGCCCGATCACCGCGATGAAGTCGCCGTCGTTGATGTCGTAGCTGACGTCCTCGACGACGTTGAGGCGCCCCTTCGGCGTCTCGAAGGACAGCGAAACCTTGTCGAATTGCGCGCGCTTGGTCATGCGATGGCCCGATCCTGCCAGATCAATAGCCGCGCCGTGATCTTGCGCAGGATCAAATCCATGATCAGCGCGATCAGGCCGATGCAGATGATGCCGACATAGATGACGTCGAGCAGGAAGTAGGTCGAGGCATTCTGGATCATGGCGCCGAGCCCGCGCTGCGCCGCGATCAGCTCGGATGCGACCAGCGTCGCCCAGGCCACGCCCAACGCGACGCGCAGCGCCGTGAGGATATGCGGGACGGTGAGGGGGATGATGACCTTGCGAAAGATTTCGGCCTGGTTGGCGCCGAGCGTCTGCGCCACGCGGATGTAGAGCGGCGTGATCTGCGAGACGCCCTCATACATCACGATCACGCCGGAGAAGAACGAGGCGTAGAACAGGATGACGAGCTTTGCGAGTTCGTCGACGCCGAAATAGACGATCACCAGCGGGATGAGGGCGATCGGCGGCAGCGCGCGGAAGAAGTTGATCATGGGGTCGGCGAAAGTGCGGGCGGGGCGATACCAGCCGAGCAGAAATCCGACCGGCACGGCCACGAGGATGCCGAGCGCGACGCCGAGAAAGACGCGCCGGGTCGAGGCGAAGATGTCGATCAGCAGGCCTTCCTTGGTGAGAAGCTCGAAGAATTTTGCAGCGACCTGATGCGGCGCGGGAATCAGCGAGACGTTGACGAAGCCGCTCCAGCGCACGGCGTACCAGAGCAGGATTGCACCGATCCACGGTATCAATCCGAGACCGAGGCGTCTCAGGCCAGCTCCGTTCATTCGACGCGTCCACCCAGATTGCGGTTGATGTTTTCAGAGGTCATATTATAAATAGGATGACCATACAAGTGGCGCCTTTCGTCGTAGGCGTCGCAGGGTTTCCCGCATGATATCCCCGCCTTTCACCATCCGAAGCGTCCAGGCCTTTGGCTATCGCTACCCGCTGACCACGCCGGTCATCACGTCCTTCGGGCGGATGAAGGATCGGCCGGCTGTCTTCGTCCGCGTTGAAGACACCGACGGGAACATCGGCTGGGGCGAGGTGTGGTGCAATTTCCCCGCACCGGGCGCCGAGCATCGTGTTCGGCTCGTCAACGAATTGCTCGCGCCGGCGCTGGTCGGATTCAATGCGACCGAGCCGTCTGCTGCGTTCGAGCATCTGACGCAGGGAACTTCGGTGCTTGCGCTGCAATCCGGCGAGGCCGGGCCGTTTGCGCAGGCGATCGCCGGCATCGATCTCGCCGTCTGGGATCTCCACGCACGCCGCCGGAACGTCCCGCTGTGGAAACTGCTCGGCGGAGCGGAGCGCACGATCAAGGTCTATGCCAGCGGCATCAATCCGGTCGGCTCCGAACGCACGGCTGAAGCGGCACTGGGCCGCGGCTATCGCGCGTTGAAGCTGAAGATCGGCTTCGATCCGGCAGGCGACCGCGCCAATCTCGCCGCGATGCGCCGTCTCGTGGGCGAAGGCATGCTCGCCGCCGACGTCAATCAGGGCTGGACCATTGCGCAGGCATTGGAGCTCGCGCCGCAACTGGAGCACTTCGCTCTCGCCTGGCTCGAGGAGCCGATCCGCGCGGATCGCCCGCGACAGGAATGGATGCAGTTGCGCGAGGCCATCCGCTTTCCGCTCGCGGCCGGCGAAAACATTGCGAGCCATGCCGGCTTTGCCGAGGTGCTGCGCGAGCCGGTGCTCGGTGTCGTCCAGCCGGACATCGCCAAATGGGGCGGGCTGTCGGCTTGCGCTGGCATCGCGGGCGATATCCTTGCGTCGGGAAAGATGTTCTGCCCGCACTATCTCGGCGCTGGCATCGGCCTCCTGGCATCCGCGCATCTTCTCGCCGGCGTCGGCGGCGACGGGCTGCTCGAAGTCGACAGCAACGAAAACCCGCTGCGCGACCGCTTCTGCGGTCCCGTGCTCGATGTCCACGACGGCATGATCACGCTCGGCGACGAGGCAGGTCTCGGCATCACGCCCGATCTTGCCGCCATCGAACAATACCGGACGATCTGATGCCAGCACGCGGCTACGACTACATCATCGTCGGTGCGGGCTCGGCCGGCTGCGTCGTTGCCAACCGGCTGTCGGCCGATCCGTCCTGCCGCGTGCTGCTGCTGGAGGCCGGCGGGTCGGATCGGAATTTCTGGCTGAAGCTTCCGGTCGGCTACTACCGGACCATCTACAATGAACGGTTCTCGCGCCTGTTCAGGACCGAGCCCTCGGAAGGGAGCGGCGGTCGTGCCATCGTCTGGCCGCGGGGCCGTGTGCTCGGCGGCTCGTCCTCGATCAACGGTCTGATCTTCATCCGGGGCCAGCACGAGGACTTCGACGATTGGGAACGCCTTGGCGCCGATGGCTGGTGCTATCGCGAACTCCTGCCGTATTTCCGGCGCTACGAACGCTACCGCGGCGGCGAGAGCCAGTTTCACGGCGGGCTCGGGGAGTTCGAGGTTTCCGATCTCCGCAACGACAATCCGGCATCGAAGGCCTGGGTCGAGGCTGGTGTAGAGTTCGGCCTGCCGCGCAATCCCGACTTCAACGGTGCCACGACGCTGGGCGTCGGCACCTACCAGCTCGGCATCGGGCGGCACTGGCGGACCAGTTCGGCCTCTGCGTTTCTGCGCCCCGCCGCCGGCCGTCCCAATCTCACCATCATCACCCATGCGCAGGTCAGCAGGGTCGTTTTCAACGGTCGCGTCGCAACCGGCGTCGAGTGGATCAGCAGGGGGCAGGTGCACAGTGCCACGGCCGGTCGCGAGATCATCCTGTCCGGCGGCGCGCTGCAGTCGCCGCAGATCCTCCAGCTTTCCGGCGTCGGTCCGGCCGACCTGCTGCGTAAGCTCGGTATTCCCGTCGTTGCCGATTCTCCTGATGTTGGCGCCAATCTTCAGGATCATTATCAGGCCCGGCTGATCGTCCGCCTCAAGGAGCGAATTTCGCTCAACGATCAGGTGCGCAATCCCGTCGCGCTCGCGAAGATGGGGCTGCAGTGGATGCTGGCGGGCAGCGGTCCGCTGACGGTCGGGGCGGGGCAGGTGGGCGGCGC
This sequence comes from Bradyrhizobiaceae bacterium, assembly GCA_003963435.1. Taxonomy (GTDB): domain Bacteria; phylum Pseudomonadota; class Alphaproteobacteria; order Rhizobiales; family Xanthobacteraceae; genus Bradyrhizobium. The sequence goes on from RXJC01000340.1 coordinate 28,725, forward strand.
AGCCTGCACGGAATACGCCGCCTGCGGCCGGCCGGATGTGCAGTTCAACGTGATGCCGCTCTCGGTCGACAAGCCCGGTGAGCCCCTGCACAGCTATTCCGGCTTCACCGCCTCGGTCTGGCAATGCCATGGAAAGTCGCGTGGACGGCTTGCGATCAGCTCGACCGACCCGTTCGAGCAGCCGCGTATCGAGCCGAACTATTTCGCCGAAGAGATCGACCGCAAGACCATCGTTGCGGGTCTGAAGATTCTGCGCGAGATTTATCAGCAGAGGGCGTTTCGCCCGCTCTGGGACGTCGAGATGGTGCCGGGCGTGGCGGCAAGGGATGATGCCGGGCTGTGGGACTTTGCACGCAATACGGGGGGCACGGTGTTTCACTGCGTCGGGACCTGTCGCATGGGCAGCGACGCGCATGCCGTGCTCGATCCGCAGCTGCGCGTGCGCGGCGTCGAGAGGCTGCGCGTGATCGACGCCTCGGTGATGCCGCAGATCACTTCGGCCAACACGAATGCGACCAGCCTGATGATCGGCGAACGTGGTGCCGCGTTGGTCATGGCCTGATCACGCGACCAGAGCTCCGGAGGACGAGATGGAATTGAGTTCCGACAGTCACGTCCCGAAATACGCACAGATCGCCGACATCTTCCGGCAGCGCATCGCGCGCGGCGTCTGGACCCAAGGCTTTCGCCTGCCCGCCAACGAGGAACTGGCGGCCGAGTTCGGCGTGTCGCGCGTCACGATCAGGCAGGCGGTGGAGCTGCTCGCCCGCGACGGTATGATTGAGGCGCAACAGGGCCGCGGCACCTTCGTCACGGGGACCGTGCGGCAGGATCGCTGGCTCAAGGTCGAGACGACGCTGTCCGATCTCGCCGACATGTACCGCGACACCTCGCCCGAGATCATCAATATCTCGGAAAGCCGCACCAATGCGCCGCTGCTTCCCGGCGACGGCAAGCCGGCCGAAAAATATGTCTTCATGCGTCGGCTGCATTCGCGGGAGAAGCAGCCGTACTGCGTCATTTCCATCTATCTCGACGAGAAGATCTTCCGCAGGTCACCGAAGCGCTTTCGCAACGAGACCGTGATTCCGATCCTGAACGATCTCAGGGATCCCGCCATCGCCAGCGCTCGCCAGACCCTGACGATCGGCGCCGCGGATATCGAGGCCGCGCGGCTGCTGCGCGTGCCGCTGAATTCGCCAGTGGCCGAAGTCCGCCGCATCTTCACGACCGCGGACCGCACCGTGATCTATCTCGGCGAGGTCACCTATCGCGGCGACTTCGTGCGGATCGACATGGATCTGCGGCCCTAGCACCTCTTAACGTGAGAACAGCTCCTGGTTCCGGCGTTCGAGTTCTTCCCCGTAGGTGCGCAGAACGTGAGCTTCGCTCAAGGTGCCGATCGTCGCCCGATGATCGGTGCGATCGACGACCACGAGCACATCGGCTTCGCTGCGTTCAAAGGCCTTCAGGATCTCGCGCACCGGCGTCGTCGGGAGCAGGCACTCATCCTGTTGCTGGGCCAGTGACCCCAGCTGCTCGTCCTCTTGGTTGGCGACGGAATGCAGCGTCGCGGCGGGCACGATGCCTGCATAGATGCCGCTGGGATCGCGGAGCACGATCTGGCGAACCTGTGCCGGCGAAAACAGCTTTTGCGCCTCGCCGATCGGCATTGTCGTCAGCGCGTTCTCGAAGTCGGTGCGCATCAGCGAAGCCGCGCTCATCTGCCGGACCCAGCCGATGTCTTGCGGGCCGCGAATCACCTCGCCGCGCAGATGGAAGCGCCATGTGGCGAAGCTGTAGCCGAACAGCTCGCGCACGATCAGCGCGCAGACCGACGACGCGACCACCGCTCCAACGGTGACGGAGAAATCGCCGGTGATCTCGAGCGCAAGACACACCATGCTGAATGGCGCGCCAAGGACGCCCGTCCCGAGTGCGGCGAGCGCCGCGATGGCGGCCGTGCCGGGTTGAAGCGCCAACGTGGGAAGAGGGCCCGTCAGCACGATGCTGTAGAGCTGCCCGATCAGCGCGCCCAGCAACAGCGAGGCGAAGAACAGGCCGCCGCGGAAGCCGGAGCCGAGCGAAATGGCGGAGGCCAGGATCTTGAACACGATCGTGGTCGTGAGCAGGAGCCAAGTCGGATTGCTGACCAGCAGGATCTGCATGGCGCCGTGGCCGGCGCCGAGCACGGTCGGCGTCAGCAGGGCGAGGCTACCGAGGAGGAGACCGCCGAGAATCGGCCGCAGCAGGCCCTTGAACACCGTGATGCGCTGAAAGCAGCGCTCGGAGAATGCGACGGCGAGCATCACGAGGATGCTGACGAAGGCGCAGATGATGCCGATCAGCACGGTTTGCCCGATCATCTCGACGGAGACCGGCGAGGGGAAGCCGGGCACCATCAGGAAGGACTGGTGCGTCAATTGCCGCGCGACGAGCCATGCGGTGACGGCGCTGGCGATGACCGGCACGAGACCGGCGGACGTATAGGCGCCGAGCACGACCTCGAAGGCGTAGAAGGCGCCCGCGAGCGGTGCGGAAAACGCGGCGCTGATCGCCCCCGCGGCGCCGCAGGCCACCAGCAGCCGCATGTCGTTGCGACGGGCAGCCAGGCGCTGGCCGACATGGGAGCCGAACATCGAGCAGATCTGGGTATAGCCGGCCTCCAGACCGACCGATCCGCCGAACCCGTTGGACAGCAGCGTCTGGATCGAGATCAGCAGGCTGCCGCGAAAAGACACCCGGCCGCCATAGAGCGCATTGGCCTCGATTGCGTCGGCGAGCTGCTGTCCCTTCACGCGCCGGGCGAAATATAGTCCGATGAGCGCGAGCACCAGGCCCCCGATCATCGGCACGAGCAGCGTGCGCTGCCAGGAGATCACGCCGGTGGCGCTGAGATGTGCATCGAAAGGAATGTCGAAAAGCAGGGCGTGAGAAGCCTGGCTGAGGCTCGAGATCGCAGCCACCAGCACGCCACTGAGCAGTCCGACGACGATCGCGACCAGCACAAGGCCGGTCTCGCGATTGCGCACGAAGTTGCGCAGGAACAACGGCAGCAGGCGGATGCCGGGAGCCGCGGCCGGCTTCGCAGGATGTGATGCCGGCGCCATCCTAGGCCGGATCCCGCGGCGGTTCGGCGCGCACGACGCGGAAGCCGATATTGCTGGACGCGGAGTCGGGCGTGTTGGAGCTTCTCGCCGCGACGCGGTAGCGATTGCAGTAGGATTCGTGGCAGAGGAAGGATCCGCCGCGCATCGACCGGTTGGGCGCGGGCTCGGCGTTCAGGGGATCTTGCGGCGGCGTGAAACGGTGATAGCTCGGGGAAAAATAGTCTTCACACCATTCCCAGACGTTTCCGGCGACGTTGTGCAAACCATATCCGTTCGGCGCAAAGGCGTGAACCGGCGCTGTGCCGAAATAGCCATCATCCACGGTGTTGCGGTCGGGAAAGTTGCCCTGCCAGATATTGCAGCGATGCTCGCCGCCGGGCTGCAGCTCGTTGCCCCAGGGGTAGGTGGCTTGGTCCAATCCGCCGCGCGCGGCCATCTCCCATTCCGCCTCGGTCGGAAGGCGCGTGCCGGACCATTGGCAATAGGCCTGTGCGTCGTTCCAGGAGACGTGGACGACGGGATGATCGAGCCTGTCGAGAATGCTGCTCGACGGTCCTTCCGGCTGCGCCCAGTAGGCGCGCGTCACCGGCACCCACCATGGCGTTTCCTGAACGCGCGTCGTGCTGGCCGCACGCGCCTCTTCCGGCAGGAGCCCGTCGAAGACAAAGCTCCAGCCGTAGCGTTCGGCGTCCGTCGTGTAGCCGGTGGCACGGACGAAGTCGCCGAATTGCAGATTGCTCACGGCGTGGCAGGCAATGGCAAACGGCGACAACGTCACCAACCGTACCGGGCCTTCGCCGTCCTCCACGAAGCCGATAGCGGCGGATCCCATGTGGAAGGTTCCGCCGATCAGCGAGCTCCAGCGGCGCAGGATCGGCGTTGAACTGGGAGTGATCGCCGCTTGCGCATCCTCGCCCGTCGCCGGCCCGCTGCCGGCGGCGCGCTGGGTGCAACAGTGTGAGCGATCCCCGGTCATGTCCTATTTCTGCTTCTCTTCCTCCCAGAAGGCTGTGCCGCCTTCCGCCTTCATCAACTCCAGAATCTTCTCACGCGGGATCACGCCGCAGCGATTGGCCCATTGCTGATACTGCGCCGTCATCTCGCGGACGCGATCCGGATGCTGCGCGGCGAGATCGTTCATCTCGGTGCGGTCCGTCTCCATGTCGTAGAGCTCCCAGGGGCCGGGATACTTCCGCACCAGCTTCCACTTGCCGACGCGGACGGCCGCGTTGCCTTCGTGCTCCCAGAACAGCGGGCCACGGTTGCCATAGGCCGAGGCGAATGACGGCACCAGGCTCTCGCCTTCGCAGGGCAGGATGGCGTTGCCGTTATACTCCTTGGGATAGGTTGCGCCGGTGACGTCGAGGATGGTCGCCATCACGTCGGTGAGCTGGCTCGGATTGTGCCGCAGGCCGCCTCTCTCGGAGATGCCGCGCGGCCAGTGCACGATGAACGGGGTTGCGATGCCGCCCTCGTGGATCCAGTGCTTGTAGAGACGGAACGGCGTGTTGGAGAGGTTGGCCCAGGCGGTACCGTAGCTCTGGTAGGTGTCCTCGGCGCCGGGCATCAGGGTCGGGTCATTGCCGAAGCGCACCGGTCTGCCGTCGCGCGTCTTCGCCTGCGCGATCATGAGCTGGTCGACCAGCTCCTTTGCCGTGACGCCTTCCGGAATGTCCTCGGCGCAGGCGCCGTTGTCGGAGAGGAAGATGATCAGTGTGTTGTCCATCTGGCCGGTCTCGTCCAGCGCCTTCAGGATGCGGCCGATGCCCTGGTCCATGCGGTCGATCTGGGCCGCGTAGACCTCCATGCAGCGCAGCGTCCATTCGCGCTGCTCCGCGTCGGTCCACGGCGGTTGGGTCGGATCGCGATCGGTCAAGCGCCAGTTCGGATGGATGATGCCGTCGTCGACCAGGCGCTTGAGGCGCTCCTCGCGCAGCCTGTCCCAGCCTGCATCGAAGCGGCCCTTGTACTTGGCGATGTCCTCGTCATGGGCATGAAGCGGCCAATGCGGCGCCGTATAGGCGACGTACTGGAAGAATGGCGCGTCGGGCTTCTGCGCCTTGTGCTGGCGGATGAAGGCGGCAGCCTGATCGCTGATCGCATCGGTGTAGAAGAACGAGGGATCCTTCACCGCCTCGTGCTCGATATTGTCATTGCCGCGGGTGAGCGTGTTGGGATGGTAAAAGGAGCCGGCGCCGATGATGGTGCCGTAGAAGTGGTCGAAGCCGCGCTGCATCGGCCATGCGTCGGTCGGCTCCGTCAGGCTGCTGGCGATGTGCCATTTGCCGCTGAGGTAGGACGTGTAGTTCTTGCTTTTCAGCGCCTCGGCGATCGTCACGCAGCTCTTGTTCAGATTGCCGGCATAGCCTTCCGGGCCGTTGCTGTAGGTAAGGATGCCGATGCCGGTCTGGTGCGGATGCAGGCCGGTGAGCAGCGAGGCGCGTGAAGGGCTGCAGCGGGCGGTGTTGTAGAACTGCGAATAGCGCAAGCCATTGGCCGCGAGGCGATCGAGGTTCGGCGTCTGGATCTCGCCGCCGTAACAGCCGATGTCCGAGAAGCCCATGTCGTCGTTGAGGATAAGCAGGATGTTGGGGCTATCGGGGGTCTGTGCGCCATTCGGCATGTTTGTGTCCTCGTTCTCGACGTGTGGCGTTGCTAGTGGCGGCGCGTCAGGCTGATGCTGAGGCGGAAATATTTCGGTAAGTAGACGGCGCGCAGCAGCTCAAGCGCCCGTCCGTCCTTGCCGAAGGTGACGCGCTCGATGGAGAGCAGGGGCGAGCCGACCTTGACCCCCAGCAGCTTGGCGCTGCCGGCGTCGGCGAGGTCGGCGCTGATGGTCTGCTGGGCGTCCTTGATGGCGAGGCCAAGCTCGTCCTCGAAGACGCGGTACATGATGATTGAGACCAGATCGCGCTTCTCGAGCTCGAGACCGATATCCGGGGGATAGAAGGCGTGCTCGATGGCGATCGGCGTGTCGTCCGCGAGTCGCAAGCGCCGGAGCTGCCAGACGGCGCGCTCGCGCAGCTGCTCGCGAACGGCGGCATCGTGCCGGTTGGTCATGCCCTGCTGCAGGATCGTGGCGCCGGCCTCGTAGCCGGCGTCGCGGATGGTTTCCGAGAAGCCCATGAGGTGGCCGACCCAGTTCTCGGGCTGGTTCGAGCGCAGGAAGGTGCCGCGGCCGCGCGAGCGGTCGAACATGCCTTCGTTCACAAGAGGGGCGATGGCGTTGCGGATGGTGATGCGGCTGACGCCGAAATGACGGCCGAGCTCGGCCTCGGTCATCAGGCGGCCGGTCTCGTCGATCAACTTGCCGTCGCGCACCTGGCTGCGAATGGATTCGCGGATCTGGATATGCAGGGGCGTCGAGCCTTCCGCGGCTACATCGCCGCTGAGCGGTGCAGGTTTCTTCTTGCGTGTTTGAACAGCCATAGTGTCAGAGCCGCATGCGTGTTGCTGGATCGAACAGATGAATGTCTTGCGGTCGGGCCGTGATCGAGATCGTGTCGCCCTCGCCGGGAATGTTGCCGTCGGCGACGCGCATGCGGATCATGGTGCCGGCGCAGTCGAGGTCGAGCACGGCGGTATCACCGAGATCCTCAATCAGGTCGACGCGCGCGCCGAGCCCCCCCTCTGTCATGCGGAGGGCGCCGGGCCGAAGCCCGACCACCACGTCGCGCTCAACCGCGGTCGTGGCCGTCGTCTTGAGACGATGGCCTGCGATGATGACGTCGCCATCCACGTAGCGGGCAGGGACGAGGTTCATCGGGGGATTGCCGATGAAGCCGGCAATGTCGATCGAGTTCGGGCGGGCGAACACCTCCGCGGGCGTGCCGACCTGCTGGATCTCGCCCGACATGAACACCGCCATGCGGTCCGCAAGGGTCATGGCCTCTTCCTGGTCGTGGGTGACGTAGACCGCGGTGACACCGAGCGAGCGCTGCAGCTTCTTCAACTCGGCGCGGGTTTCCAGCCGCAGCTTTGCATCGAGGTTCGACAGCGGCTCATCGAGCAGGAACAGGCGCGCCTTGCGCACGATGGCGCGGGCCAGCGCGCAGCGCTGCTGCTGGCCGCCCGAGAGCTGGCCCGGCTTGCGGTCGAGCAGATGGTCGATCTTCACCTTGCGCGCCGCGTCCTTCACGGCAGGCGCGATCTCGGATTTCGGCAGCTTGGCCATCTCCAGCGGAAAGGCGATGTTCTCGGCCACCGTCATGTGCGGGTAGAGCGCGTAGCTCTGGAACACCATGGCGATGTCGCGGTCGCGCGCATCGGTCGAGGTGACATCCTTGTCGTCGATCATCACGCGGCCGGTAGTCGGCGCATCGAGGCCGGCGAGGATGCGCAGCGTGGTGCTCTTGCCCGAGCCGGAAGGGCCGAGCAGGGCGAAGAACTCCCCCGGCTTGATGTCGAAATTCACGTTCTTCAACGCGGCGAACTGGCCGTGCAACTTGACGATGTTGCGAAAACTGACCTGACCCTGACCGCTCATCGACGCCCTCCGCCCTTGACTGCACCGACCGTCAAGCCCTTCACGATATGCTTCTGTGCGACCACGCCGAGAACGACGACGGGCAGCATGGCAAGGACCGAAACCGCAGCGAGCTTGGCCCACAGGGTCTGTTCGACGGAGACGAAATTGAACATGGCGACCGTGACCGGCCGGACCGTGTTGCCGCTCAACACGACCGCAAACAGGAATTCGTTCCACGCATTGAGGAACACGAACACGACCGTCACGGCGATGCCGCCACGGACCTGCGGAATGATGATCCGCCACAATGTCTTCAATCGGCTGGCGCCGTCGAGATAGGCGGCTTCCTCCATCTCGAAGGGAATGTCCTCGAAATAGGAGACCAACAGCCAGATCGCGAACGGCAGGGAGAACGACAGATAGATCAGGATGATGCCCTGATAGGTGTCGATCCAGCCGATGTTCCGCAGCACCAGGAAGTAGGGGATGATGATGCCGACCGGCGGCAGCATCTGGGTGGCCAGCACGTAGAAGCCCGCGAACTTCTTGCCGCGAAAACGCAGACGCGCCAGCGCGTAGGCCGCCGGCACCGCCATCAGCATGGTGACGATGGTGGTTCCGACCGAGATGATGACGCTGGAGAGCAGGTTCGGCAGGATCGATCCCGAGCCGAACAGCACGTCGCGATAGGCTTCCCATGTCGGCGCGAACACCAGCTTGGGCGGATAGGCCAGTACGTCGGAATCGGTTTTGAGCGAGTTCAGCACGCTCCAGAGGATCGGAAACGCCCAGGCCAACAGGAAGATCATGGAGATTGCGAGCAGGGCGAAGACCCGAAGGCGTTTTGCGGTCATTTCGCCCTCCGCATCGCAAACAAGATGCCGGAGATGATGATGGTCACGATCAGCAGCGCAACCGCGAGTGCCGAGCCGTAGCCGATCGATAATTCGGTGAAGGATTTCCGGTAGGCATAGAGATTGAGGATCTCGGTCGCGGTGCCGGGGCCGCCGGCGGTGACGGTGAAGATCGCCGCGAACGCGGTCAGCGCCACCATGGTCCGCATGATGATGACCATGACGATCGCCGGGCGCAGCAAGGGCAGGGTGATGCGGCGAAAGCGTTGCCAGGCGGAGGCACGGTCGAGCCGCGCGGCCTCATAGATGTCCTCGGGCAGCGAGGCGAGCGAGGCTAGCAGCACCATGAACGCAAACGGCGTCCACTGCCAGGTATGGATCGCGATCACCGAGACCATCGCGAGCGTGGGATCGCCGAGCCAGTTCTTGCTGCCGAGGCCGGCGTTGATGGCGAGGAAGTCGACGATGCCAAATTCCGGTGCCAGCATGAAGGTGCGCCAGATCATGCCGACCACGGCCGGCGACAGCACCACGGGCAGGATGGCGATGACCCTGAACCAGCCCTGGCCACGCTTCATGTCCATGACGAGCAAAGCGAGCGCCAGGCCGATGATGACCTGGAGCGCGACGGTCGAGCCGGTGTAGACGAGGCTGACCAGCAGCGAGGTCCAGAAGCGATCGTCGGAGAGCAGCACTTGGTAGTTCTCGAACCCGACGAAGCCATTGGTAAACGGCATCGCCAGATCCATCCGGAACGCGCTGGTGTAGACCAGGAAGAGCAGCGGAAACGTCGTCGTGGCGAGCAGCGCAAGAAACGCCGGTGCGAGCAGCGCAGCTGCAAACCGGCGCTCGCGCTGCGCCAATATGCGGCCGAAATCACTGCGAGGCGCCTCGCTCGCGATCCCGGCCGATGTCACCGCTGTCGTCGCCATGGCTCAGCCGCGCATCATCGGCTCGATACGGCGCTGCGCATCGTCCAATGCGGCCTTGATCGTGGCCTGGCCGGACAGCGCCGACTGGATCGCGGTCGCCATGGTATCTCCGATCGCCGGCCATTGCGGTACGCGCGGACGCCAATCGACGTCGGTGTCGTCCTGCAGGGCCCCCATCGTAGCCTCGACGAAGTTCTCGCCAAAGCCGTTCATCAGCTTGATGTACTCAGGATCCTTCCACACCGAGGTGCGGTTAACGCCGGAGCGTTTGGTGGGACCGGCGAACTTGTGCGCAGTGCGCGCCTGGGTCTCGGCGCTCGCGGCCCACTGGATGAACAGCCAGGTCGCTTTCCGCTTCTTCTCCGGCAGTGCGGAATTGATTGGGAAGCCCCAGTTCCAGATCGACGTGGTGCGCTTGCCCGAGGGGCCCCTGGGCCAGCGGGCATAGGCGACCTTGCCGATCACCTTGGACTTTTCTGGATTGTTGATGACGGAGGCTGACGAGTGCGCGTCGATGTAGCTGGCGACGGTGCCTTGCGAGAAAGCGTCGGCGATATCCGGCCAGTTCCAGTTCGCCGCCGCCGTCGGCGCGTACTTCTTCATGATGTCGACGTACCAGGCGAGCGCCGCCTCGGCCTCGGGGCCGTTGACGGTGAGCTTGCCGCCCTTCATCCAGTCACCGCCGAACTCACGGAAGATCGACGGATAGATGTACATGTTCTGGCCGGCACCGGCGACGCCACGCAGCGCTGCGCCCCAGACGCGCTCGTTCGGTGTGTTCAATGCCGCGGCATTCGACATGTAGGCTTCTAGCGTGTCGGCCGGCTTCAGGCCCTTCGCGTCATAGAGGTCCTTGCGATACACCTGAATGGTGACCTCGCCGTCATAGGGCATGCCGTAGAGCTTGCCGTCGATGCCGTTGGCGCTGCGCCAAGCCGGAATGATGTCGTCGAGCTTGAACCAGGCTTGGTCGGTCAGCGTCTTGTCATTGAGATAAGTGTCGAGCGGCTCGACCCATTTGTTCGCGGCATAGAGCGCGTAATACATGGGGTCCGCGGCATGGGTCGCGTAGGTCCCGGTCTTCGAGGTCAGGTCGATGACGCTCTTCTGCCGGATCTGCGCCGGCGGGATCTTCTCGAAGCGGACGTCGATGCCGGTGAGCGCCTTGAACTGCGGCGCGAGCGCGATGAGGTTTTCGAAATAACTCGCTGGGATCACGGCGACCGTGATGGTCTCGCCAGAGACTTGCTGCCAGTCGATCTGAGCGGATTTGTAAGGCGCGAGGTCGGCGTCCTGCGCTGCGGCTTGCCGGAGAAAGGCCGGACCAAGCGTCGCGAAAGCGGCGGCGGCGGTTCCGGTCTTGAGTAGCGTTCGTCGCGTCGGTGTGAATGACGGCATGCGGTCCTCCCGAAAATCCGGATTTATACTTCCGGTTAGTTAGGACATTTGCCTAAATGTTATAACAAGTCAACCGCGACAGAATCGCCGCGCGTCCAGGCTATTGGAACATCATGTGGCGGCCCGCAGAAACCGAGCCGGTGAGAGCTAATTGAAGTTGATGATGCGCGAGGTACTTCTTCGTCCGACGTATCGCCAAGAGTGCTCGCGCGACGTCATCCGGCAAGAAACCCGCCATCCACCGTTACGACGGTGCCAGTCGCATATGCCGACGCCGGCATGCAGAGGAATGCAACCGCGCCCGCGATGTCCTCGGGCTGCCCCCAGCGCTTGAACGCTGTGCGGTCGGCGATCCGCCGGTAATGCGCAAGGTCGGTGCGGCCGGCGGCATTGATCGCGGTCTCGATATAGCCGGGTGCAACCGCGTTGACGCGAATACCGTCCTCAGCCCATTTCAAGGCCAGCGCCTTGGTCAGCATCACGACGCCACCCTTGCTGGCGCAATAGGCGGGGATGCGCGGCAGCGCGAGCGTCGCATTCATCGAGGCGATGTTGATGATCGAGCCCTTGGTCTCCGCGAGCAGCGGACGAAACGCCATGCAGGTCCGGAACGTGCCGGTGAGGTTGACGTCGAGCACCTTCATGAAGGTCTCGATCTCGAATTCCTTGTCGCGCGCCAGGATGCCGGCGCAATTGACCAGTGCGTCGACGCGCGTGTGCCTTCCGGCAAAGGACGTGACGGCCGCATCATCGGTGACGTCCAGCGTCGCCAGCGTAAGGCCGCCGCGCGGCCTGAGCAGCGTGCGGGCGAGGTCAGCCTCGTTGGCGCCGGTCGCCGTGACTGCCGCGCCGAGATCGCAAAACTGGTTGCTGATCGCCGCGCCAATGTCGCCGGCGCCGCCCACCACGACGGCGTTGAATCCGGGGGGCAGAGAAAAATTCGAAGTCATCGGCAAGGGCTCACTTCAGGGATTTCGGAGGCAGGGCCGTCGATTCGCGAACCACCAGCGAGAAGTCGATCTCGCGGTGCATGATGGTCTGCTCGCCGGCAAGGCTCCGCACCAGATATTCGCCGGCGCGCTGCCAGGTTTCTCCGGTCGGAACATGGATCGTGGTCAGGCTCGGCCGCAAATGCCGGCTCCAGTCGAGGTCGTCGAAGCCGACCACTGAAAGGTCGCGCGGCACCGAGAATCCGTCGCGCTCCGCCTCGAGCAATACGCCATAAGCGATGACGTCGTTGCCGCACACCACGGCTGTCGGACGGTCTTTCAGGTTCAGGAGATAGCGAGCCGCCTCGCGGGCGTCGTCGAGCGTATAGGGCACCTCGACATGCCATTGCGGAGGCAGCTCAAGGCCGTTCTCGGCGAGCGCGCGGCGAAATCCGGCGACGCGCGCGCTGGCGCGGTCGTTGTTGCGCTGGAGCGCCGAAACGATGCCGATGCGGCGATGGCCGAGCTCGATAACGTGCGCGGCGGCGCGATGGGCGGCGGCTTCGTTGTCGGTGCCGACGCAAGGGTAGGGTCTGTCAGGCTGGTAGATGCCGACATTGATGAAGGGCACCGCATTGTTAGCCAGCAGCTTGCGCAAGTCGTCGTGATGGCAATCACCGCGCAGCACGAGGCCGTCGACGCCGCGGCTGATCAGATTGCGGGCCTGCTGCAATTCGACATCGAGGTCATAGCCGCTCGTGGTGAGGAACAGCATGTATCCGACCGACGAGAGATATTGCTGGAGCGAGGCGATGCCACGCGCGAACATCGTATTGTCGATCGTCGGGACGATTGCGCCGAGCGTGCGCGAGCGGCGAGACGAGAGAATCCGCGCCGGCGCATGCGGGATGTAGCCGAGCGCATCGATGGCTTGTTCGATGCGCGCACGTAAGGAGGGGCTGACGGCATTCGGGTTGTTGAGGGCGCGCGAGACCGATGCGGTTGAAACGCCAGCCCGGGCTGCCACCGCGCGTATGCCCTGTTTCACAGACTTGGCGTTGGTCAATCTCATGAATGTAACGTTACATAACGCGATGTGAACCGCAGAACAGCGGGAGCATTGCAAATTTGCCGCAGATTGTGCCCGATGTCCATCGCTTGACTCCGCTAATGGGAGGTCTATTTTGTAACCGTTTTCAAATGGTGTTCAAACCTGTTCAAAAAGGTCCGCCGGCTTAAGGCGGCCTGCCGGGAGGAGAGTTCGATGAAGGCCAGGATGCTCGCGACGCATGTCGCGTTGCCCGTTGTCGCGATTGCCGCGGTTACCGTGCCCTCGCACGCCGCCGATTTCGACTGGATGAAGTTCAAGGGCAAGACCGTCACCTTTCTCGCCAACAACAATCCGGTCTCGCAGGCGCTGCTGACCTACAAGGCTGATTTCGAGAAGTTGACCGGCATGACCTTGAAGGTCGACGGGTATCAGGAACAGCAGATGCGTCAGCGTCTGGTCACGGTCATGAACGCCAACAGCGACGAGGTCGACGTGTTCATGACGCTGCCCTCACGCGAGGGCGAGCAGTTCGCCGCTGCGGGCTGGTACGGCGATCTCACCGGGGTGGCCAAGAGCGAAGTGGCCAAAGAATATGATCCGAACGGGCTGAGCCAGGCCTTGCTGAAGGCGGCGACCTTCGGCGGCAAGCTGACCAGCATGCCGATGAACATCGAAGGCCCAATCTTCTATTACCGCACCGACATCTTCAAAAAGTGCGGCCTCGAGGCGCCTAAGACCATCAAGGATGTCGAGGCTGCCGCCGAAAAGCTGAAGACCTGCGACAGCGGGGTGACGCCGTTCGTCTCGCGCGGCCTCAAGCCCGCGGTTGCCTACACGTTCAGCAACATGCTGCACAACATCGGCGGCAGCTACATCGCAAACGGCAAGTCGAACCTCTGCTCGGCCAAGGGCAAGGAAGCGCTCGACACCTATAGCCGCCTGCTGCGCGACTTCGGGCCGCCCGGTGTCGTCAACTACAGCTTCCAGCAGATTTCCGCGCTCTATCGCAGCGGCCGCGCTGCGATGTCGTTCGAATCCTCGAATGAATTGCGCACGGTGATGGAAGGCGGTGCGCGCCTGAAGGACACCGGCCTGCTGCCGTTCCCGGCAGGCGAAGCCGGCCAGGTGCCGACCACGATCGGGTGGGGCATGGCGATCTCCTCGCACAGCAAGCAGCCGGAGGCGGCCTGGTACTTCGTGCAGTGGGCGACCAGCCCCGAGGTGCAGAAGAAGATGGCGCTCCAGGGCATTGCTCCGCCGCGTCCCTCGGTCGCCAAGGATCCCGAGTACCGCAAGTGGATCGAGGAGGAGCCGGTGCGCAAGGAATGGCAGGCCGCGCTCGATGTGCTCGCCACGAAAGGATCTTCCGAAGTCGGCTATCCCATCGTCGCCAATCCGGAATCGCGCGAGTTCATCGGCCAAGCGGTGCAGGATCTGATCCTGAAGCAGAAGACGGTCGAACAGGCCTGCGCCGATGCGGACAAGGCGCTCGACGCGCTGATCGCCCAGAAATAACGGCTTGACGCCGGCAGGTGTGCGGCCTGCCGGCACCCATCCTATAGGAAATGCAACGCATGTCGGACACGGCTGCGACACTCACGCAGGACCGGCAGAAGCTGGAGATGGCGGCGCTCTCTGCGCCGGCCGTGATCTTCACGGTCGCGATGATCGCGTTTCCGGTGGTCTATACCATCTGGCTCGGCTTCCAGACTTTCTCCTCGACCGGCAAGCAGTCCTTTGCGGGCCTTGCCAATTATTCCAGGCTGGTCGTCGATTACGAATTCTGGCACGGGCTGTGGGTCACGATCGCGCTCTACGTGCTGTCACTGGCGCTCCAAATCGTGTTCGGCGTCTGGCTCGCGCTGGTGCTGTTTCACGCCAAGCGTCTGCCGGGCATCGTGCGCTCGCTGTTCATCTCGCCCTTCATGATGCCGCCGGTGGTGGCGGGCATGATGTGGCTGGTGATCCTCGATCCCTCGCTGGGCGCGGCCAACTATATCCTGCAATCGTTCGGGCTGCCGCCGTCGGACTGGCTGGCCTCGCCGACCTGGGTGATTCCCACAGTTGCGCTGATCGACAGCTGGCAGTGGACGCCTTATGTCGCGCTGATCGTGCTGGGCGGATTGCAATCACTGCCGCCGAGCGTTTACGAGGCCGCGCAGATCGACGGGGCATCGCCGCTCAAGACGTTCCAGCGCATCACGCTGCCGCTGCTGCTGCCGACCATCGTCACCGCGGCGATCCTGCGCAGCGTCGATCTCCTGCGCTTCTTCGACATCATTTACATCACGACGCAGGGCGGTCCGGGCAACGCCTCGAACACGCTCAACATCTACGGCTTCCGGGTCGGCTTCGAATTCTTCAATATCGGCTATGCCAGCGCCCTGATGCTGACGCTGACGGCGATCGTGTTCGGCGCCGTGCTCGCCTTCAACCGCCTGCGCGGCGCAGTCGCCTGGTGATGTCATGACCGATGCCGCCAACACCGACCGCTGGATCCGCCGGCTCAACCTGGTGCAGCTCGTGCTGGCCGGCGTGATCATCATGGCGCCGACGGTCTGGATGGTGCTGTCCTCGTTCAAGCCGTCCTTCGAGGTCACCGCCTATCCCCCGACGCTGGTATTCTCGCCGACATTAGACAATTATGTCGAGCTGACGAAGACCACGCCGTTCCTGAGCTACGCGCTCAACAGCCTGATCGTGACCGTGGGCTCGACCGCGCTCGGATTGCTGTTCGGGATCCCCGCCGCCTTTGCCGTCTCGTGGACGCGCATCTCGTGGCCGGCGATTCTGACGCTGGCTGCGCGCATGGCGCCCGGCACGCTGTTCCTGCTGCCGTGGTACGTGATGTTCCGGCAGATCGGCATGATCGGCTCCTTCACTGCGCTTATCCTCAGCCATGCCGTTATCACGCTGCCGATCGTGATCTGGGTTCTGCTGCCGTCCTTCGATGGCATCCCGCGCAGCGTGTTCGAGGCAGCGCAGGTCGACGGATGCAGCGTCACGCGCATCCTCTGGCGCATCGCGCTGCCGCTGGTGGCATCCGGCGTCGCGGTCTCGGCGATCCTCGCTTTCGTGTTTTCCTGGAACTACTTCCTGTTTGCGCTGGTGCTCTCCAATGGCGACACCAAGACGCTGATCGCGGCGGCCTTCAACTTTATCGGCGAAGGCTCGACGCAATGGGGCGCCCTCATGGCGGCTGCGACGCTGATCGCATTACCGCCGCTGGTGCTGGCGGCTCTGGTTCAGCGCTGGCTAGTCTCCGGGCTGACGCTCGGCGCGGTGAAGGGCTAAATCCGATGAATGTATCTCCCCGTCCGAATTCGATCATGCAGGCCGCGGTCTTCCACGGCAACGACCGCATCACGATCGAGCGCGTGGCGATGCCCGACGTCGGGACCGGCGAGGTGCTGGTCCGCGTCTCGCGCACCGCGCTGTGCGGCTCGGACTTCAAGCTCTGGCACAAGGGTGCGGAGTTCACCGCCGGCCACGAGATCTTCGGCGTCGTCGAGCAACCGGGCCACCGTCTGCATGGCCAGCGCTGTGCCGTCTACATCCCCTTGCACTGCGACCACTGCGCCGCCTGCAAGCGCGGCGATACCCAGATGTGCCTGGAAGTCTCCAGCCTGATCGGCTGGAACAGGCCGGGCGGTTATGCCGAATATGTGCCGGTGCCGGAAAACTGCCTGCTGCCGGTTCCTGATGATATCGAGGACAATCTCGCGCCGCTTCTGCTCGATACCATCGGCACGTCGGGCCATGCCGTGCGCTTCGTCAGTCGGGTAGTGCCGCCGGACGAGGCGGGTGGGGTCCTCGTAATGGGAGCGGGGCCTGTCGGTCTCGGCGTCGTGCTGGCGCTCCGCAGTCTCGGCTATGACGACATCCACGTGGCCGATCCGAACGCAACACGGTTGAACATCGCCCGATCGTTCGGCGCAAAACCCCATCCGGTCGGCGATACCTCGAAACACTTTGCCCTCATCATGGAGTGTTCAGGAGCCCATGCGGCACGCAACCTCGGCATCGAGCTCGTCCTGCCGCGTGGCGCCCTGGTGCTGGTCGGCGAGAACGCCGCGCCGTGGACGATCGAGGAAGGTAAGGTGTTCCGCCGCAAGGATTTCTACATGATCCGGACCTTCTACTTCCCGTTCCAGGACTTTGAGCCGAATGTCGAGCTGCTGCGGAAGTACAAGGACGAATACCGCGTCCTCGTCGACGGCGAATTCGGCCTGTCGGCTCTCCCTGAGAATTTCGCCCGTTTCGCCAAGGGCGAGCTGATCAAGCCCGTGCTGGCGCTGGACTGAGCGATCATGGCCTCGATCTCAATCCGCAGCCTGGTTAAACGCTACGGCAACTTCACCGTGATCCCGGATCTCAATCTGGAAATCGCAGACCATGAGTTCGTCGTGTTCGTCGGCCCGTCCGGCTGCGGCAAGTCGACCCTGCTGCGGATCATAGCAGGTCTCGAGCCCATTTCATCGGGAGACCTCTATATCGGCGACAAACGCGTCAACGGCGTTCAGGCCGCGCAGCGCGATATCGCGATGGTGTTCCAGGACTACGCGCTCTATCCGCACATGAAGGTCTACGACAACATGTCGTTTGCGCTGGAGCTGCGGGGAGTGCCGAATGCGGAGATTGACGCCCGGGTGAAGCGCGCGGCGGCGCTGTTGCACATCGAGCCCTATCTCGACCGCAAGCCGAAGGAGCTATCGGGCGGACAACGCCAGCGCGTCGCCATGGGCCGCGCCATCGTGCGCAATCCCAAGGCGTTCCTGTTCGACGAGCCGCTGTCCAATCTCGATGCCAAGTTGCGCGGCCAGGTACGGGCCGAGATCAAGGCTCTCTCTCAGGAGCTGAAGACAACCATGGTCTTCGTGACCCACGACCAGATCGAGGCCATGACCATGGCCGACCGCATCGTGGTGCTCCAGAGCGGCACGATCCAGCAATACGACACGCCTGAGATAGTCTACGAGCGGCCGGCGAACCAGTTCGTCGCCGGCTTCATCGGATCGCCCGCGATGAATTTCTTTCCAGTCGAATGGCGCGCGGAGGGAGCGATCCTCTCGCAAGGCGGAACGGCGGTGCCGCTGGACGGCGAAACCGCGAACCGCCTCCGCCGAGCTGGCAGCGCCGTGCTCGGAATTCGCCCCGAGCATTTCGCCGTCGTCGATGCGGCCGATGGCATCGCCGTCAACGTCAGGTTGGTCGAGCCGCTCGGCTCGGACACGCTGATTCATTTCGATCTCGCCGGCGGCTCCGCCATCGCGCGAGTCGATCCCGCCCTGCGGCCGAAGGTCGGCGATCGCATCACGGTGCGCCCGCAACAAGGAAAGACGCATCTGTTCGATGCTGCCAATGGACAGGTCCTGCGGTGAGCGCGTCAGCCGACGTTGCAGCTCTCTCGGCCTTGGCGCACATCGCTTCCGGTGAGAAGGCCGTGCACGTGATCTGCCTCGGGCTGTCCGCGCTTGACCAGGTCTGGCGCGTCGATCGGCCGTTCGCGGGCGGAAGCGAGAAGATCAAGGCCATCGAATACGGCACACTCGGCGGTGGCATGGCGGCCAATGCGAGCATCGCGGTGGCGAAGCTCGGGGCGTCCGTCGCATTTTGGGGCCGGGCAGGGGACGACGCCGCCGGTCACGAGATGACATCGGCTTTTACTGCCGAAGGCGTCGACGTCGAAAATTTTCGGCTGTTTCCCGGCGGCCGGTCGTCGGTTTCCGGAATAATCGTCGACAGCTCCGGTGAACGGCAGATCGTCAACTTTCGCGGTCTCTTTCCGGAAGCCGCGGACTGGCTCCCGCTCCAGGCTGTGGCGCAGGCGTCTTCCGTGCTGGCCGACCCGCGCTGGGTCGAGGGCGCCGCGACGCTGTTCGGGGATGCGCGCGCACGCGGCATCCCGACGGTGCTCGACGGCGACATGGCCGACGCCGAGGTGTTCGAGCGGCTGCTGCCGCTGACCGACCACGCGATCTTCTCCGAACCAGCACTGACGGCTTTTGCCAGCTCCGCCGACGACAAATCTCTCGCTGCACTTGCGCGATTCGGCTGTCGCGTCGTGGCCGTTACGCGCGGCGAGGGCGGCGTAAGCTGGTACGAGGACCGACGCCTGCACCGGCAGGCCGCCTACGCCGTCGAGGTTGTCGACACCACCGGCGCGGGCGACGTCTTTCACGGCGCCTATGCGCTCGCCATCGGCGCCGGCCTCGAGGTGCGCGCCGCCATGGCGTTCTCGGCGGCCACTGCCGCCATGAAATGCCGCCATGCCGGCGGCCGCAACGGAATCCCCGGTATCAACGAGTGTCTTGCATTCATGAGGACGACGCTATGAGAACGATTGGAAAAAACCGCGGCCTTGCCAGACTCGCTGACGCGGAGGGCCACTTTCGCATGGTCGCGCTGGACCAGCGGCCGCCCTTGTTCGACGCCATCGCGAAGGCAAAGGGCATCACGCGCGAGCAGGTCGAATATGCCGACGTGACGGCTGCCAAGCGCCTCCTCGTCGAGAACCTCGCGCCGCATTGCAGCTCGATGCTGTTCGACCCGAATTTCGCGGTACCCGCCGCGATCGATCTCTTGCCGCCGCGCTGCGGCCTGATCATGACTCTGGAAGAGCATCGCGTCGAGGAAACCGCGGGCGGCCGCAAGTCGCGCGCGATCACCAATTGGAGCGTCGAAAAGATCCGCGCCATGGGCGGCGACGCCGTCAAGGTGCTGGCTTGGTATCGGCCGGACGCCGATGCCGCGGTGAACGAACATCAGAAGAAATTCGTGCGCGAGATCGGGGAGGACTGCGCTCGCCACGATATTCCCTACGTGCTCGAGCTGCTGGTCTATCCCTTCCTCGGCAGCGCCAATCACACCGCCGACTACGTGGAATCGCCCGGCAAGCTGCCCGGCCTCGTCATCGACAGCGTCCGCGAATTCGCCAAGCCGGAGTATGGCGTCGACCTCCTCAAGCTGGAGAGCCCTCTCGCGGCCGCCAGCCTGCCCGCCCGCGACGGCGGTGCGGAAGCCGAGGCTGCGCAGAGGGAATTCGATGCGATCGGCACCATCTGCCGCGAGCGTGGCGTTCCATGGGTGCTGCTGTCGGGCGGCGCCGCGCCGGAGAGGTTTGAACGCGTCCTCGAGTACTCCTACGCTGCCGGCGCAAGCGGTTTTCTCGCCGGCCGCACTATCTGGCTCGAAGCCGTTCTGAACAATTTCCCGGACCGCGCGGCGGTCTCGGCGAGCCTGCGCAAGGATGGGCTCGGCGTGCTGGAGCGCCTCAACAAGCTGACCACTGCCCGGGGCACGCCTTGGAGGGCGCGCTTCCCGGTGTTTACCGATATCAAGCAGGAAGGTGACTTCGCGCGGGCCTACTGAGATGGTGGCGGCTCTGCTTCGGTTGCGGACGAGATTGCCGGGTCTCAAATACAGGCGTCACACCGAACTTCTGGCCGCGCTATCGCTCGGCTCAATCTCGGCACGGTCGTTAGGAGGCAATGGAGCGGAATTTGCGACCATCCGCAAAACCTGATCTCGCAGGCTAGCGAACCACCCGACGAGTGCGCTCCTGATCTCTGACGGTATTTGAACAATCCGTCCCTACTCAGCGCTGACGCAGTCTTGACAATGCCGGGAGCGCAGATCACTCGATTGACTTCGATTGGTGCCGAAATCTGCGAGGGCGCAATCGGCTCAAAATTTTCTGTGAATTCAAGAGCACAAAACTGGAGCGGATATACCGTCGGCATTTGTCCGTCAGCCTTGAAGAATTCTGTTTGCAAATCAACGACGAAAGGTCGTTCGAAATGATTGAGTGGGAGTAGGGGGATTGCTCCGCATTCTGCAGCGAGCGGCCGTGTTTGCGATTGTCATGATCGCTGCTTCCCATGGCGCGAGCGCGACTGTCCTCCTCGCGCCGGAGGGCCAGTTTTTCTCTGCGAGTTTTCCCAACCAACCGAGCCAAAAGATCTCGGAGAAAGCCGGGGTGGTACACACCATCTACTCTTCGCCAGAGAAGGAGAGGTTTCTCATGCTGTCGCATGCGCTCTGGCCGACTGATGCGGATCCCACGATTGTAATGCAATCGGTCCTGAACGGATTCACTGACCAAATTTCGGGCGAGCTGCTTTCGATCGAAAAGAGGAACTTCATTTCCGCGACCGGCAAGAAACTTGCCGCCAAGCACTTCACGTTCGCCAGTTCGGAGGTTTGGGGCGAAGGTCTCATCGTGATGTCCGGTCGACACACCTACCTCATCCAGGTGGTGGTCCGGAAACCTTCCACAGGCTTGGATGACGTCGGCAAGAAGTTCATCTCTTCATTCAAGGTATTGAACTAACGCGCCGGCTCACGACGTCGGCGAGCACCGCCTCATGCGCCGCGTACCGGATTGAAAACCTTGATTCCAACGAAGTCCTTTTCGCTGTCCGTCACCACCACACAGTCGTTTACGTCGGCGATCGCGGCGATGATCATGTCGAGCGCGCTTCGCGGTTTGCCCGCCGTTTTGCCTTCGGTCATCAGCCGTGCCCAGACGAGTGCCGCCTTGTCGTCGAAGGACAGGATGCGGCCCGAAAAAAGCGCTTGCGGTCCTTCGGGTCCCGAGAACCAGACGTCGAGGATGTCGCGCTTCCTGCCGCGTGGTTTCTCCAAAATGCCGCGGCGGATTTCAGCGAAGGTCAACGAGGCAACGAACAGGTCCTCGTCGCGCTGCGCCGACATCCAGGACAGTAGATTTTCCGGCGGGCGCGGCTTGACGATGTTGCTGATGATATTGGTGTCGAGGAGATAGCGCGTCACAGGTCGACCTTGCGGCCCTTTTCACGGGGGCGAGACAGATCGAGATCGGCGCCGACGAGCGGGGAGCGACGCAATGCGGCGAGGATGCCACCGGGCTTCGGCGACTGGCCGCCGACCGATTTGCTCACGGTGGCGCGAAGCGCCATAGCCTCCGGGGTATCCTCCGACAGTCGTTTGGCAAGCGAACGGATCAGATCGCGGTCGGCGTTCCGGCCGAGCACCTCGAAACGCGCCAAGCCGCGCTTACCGAGGCGTGACCGATAGTTCTGGATGGCGCGCTTCTGTGAGTTTCCCATGGAGCCTCGACTATTTCCAGTAATATAGCCGGAAATCCGGAGGTCTACAACCGCCCGAGCCGCCGCTCTCTTCCTGATCGGCGCGCAGCCCGTAGCATGGGTTGAGCCCAGCGAAACCCATCGCGCTAGAACGAGAGTTGATAGTTTCGCGTTCGCTCTCCCCTCCTGCGAAACTCTAGCATTGCGTGAAGTTCAGGTTATGCAAAGACCCATCTCTGTGTAACCTCCACCGGCGGCATCGTTGCCGATCACGACCCCTTCGACATGAGACCGCCACGCGCATCATCTACGAGGTGAGGGGCGTGAACCGAACCAAGTGGTGCATGCAACGATGACGATTGATCCAGATCGGACCGCGATCTAGCATCGGGTCATGGATGCGGAACGACGAATTGAACACCTGGAAGCGGCGCTCGGGGCCAGCTTGCCCGCGACCTATCGTGCCTTCCTGGAGTCGCACAGGGAAGACCCATCTCGCCCGGTTCAGGTCGTTTCGACCAATCCGGACTATTGGGATGTCGACCAATTCTTCGAAATCGGCGATGGGGACAGCTACCTTCAGATCGATCATTGTTATGAGCTGGTCGGGGACGTGCTTCCCGAAGGGATGTTGCCGTTTGCCGAGGACGGGGGTGGCAACTTCTATCTTCTGGATTGCCGCGACGTACCGGGTACCGGTGCCGTCTATTGGTGGGATCACGAACAGGAGCTCGGTGAGGATCGCGTGGAGTTGGTGGCGGCGAGCTTCCCGGAGTTTCTCGCGGTTCTGGTCCCCGATCCCGACGAGCTTCCGGGTGACGAAGACAAGCAATAGGAGGGGGGTGGGCGCTGGGATAGGGTGAGCGGCAAACACGGCCGGCCGTCTAACCTGTGGTGCCTTACATATAGATGTATGTAACCTACATGACCCACATCAGCATCCGCGATCTCCAGAAAATCTCCGGCGAAGCCATTGGAGCCCTGCCGGGCCCGACGCCGGTGAAGTCGGGCGAGCGGACGGTGGGGCTGCTCATTCCGCTCAAGTCGACCGATCCGGATCGTCTTGCGGCGGTCCTGCGGCGCGCTGAGGCGTTGGGCAGGGGACGTGATGTGAAGGCGGACGATGCGGTGCTGGCTGGATTTGGCGAAGTCGATCCGGTCGATTGGTCGCCCGCAGCGGTGAAAGCCCTGACCGGCAAGCCTGGCAAGCGGCGCAAGCCGAAGCCGTGAGAGCGCCGTCGCCAACCCTTGTCGTTGACGCGGCCATCCTGATCGCCGCGGTGCGGGGCCGCAGCTCCGGCGCCATGCTTAGAGCGGCTGAAGGCGCTATCCTTGTCACGACGGACCGTGTGGTTCAGGAAGCACGCCGGCGGATCGAGCTGGGTTTGAAACAGCCGGAACTGCTCGCCGTGCTCGACGATCTCGCGGAATTGCTGACGGTTGTCCCCGTCGTCGCGCTGGAGCCCTTTCTCGGCCGTTGCGAAGAGGCCCTTCGCGATGCGGTGCCGAGCCGCAATGGGTCGTTACGCGATGCTCGCGTGCTGGCTTTGGCTTGGAGTGTGGATGCCGACGTCTGGACAACCGACCGCGACTTTGCGGGAACGGGAGTCGCGACGTGGTCGACGCCCAACCTCATGCGGGCACTTGCGGAAGCTGATCCGCAATAGAAGCCTCCAGTTCATCGCGCAGCCCACCGGCGGAAACGCGGGATCTCCGCCGCGGCGCCCCGTGGTACGAGGCTGAGAGTATTTGTCCCGGAGCTACCCTTGATGTCCGTCCCGCCCACCCAGCCAACTGCGTCCGAAGCCGACCCCGAAACCCTCGGCTGGATGCGCGGCTTCCCGCCATCTCCCGACCGCCTCATCACCTTCCAGGACGGCTCCTTCCGCAACTTCCCCGAACTGCGCTGGGCCTGGTCCAACATCCGCCAGCTCGTGCCCACCGTGAACGTCTGGCGCGGCGCAGGGCCGGCATCGCCGCTGCCGCGCGCGGAGCAGGACATCGGCGCGGTCGCATCCACCACGATGGACGGGCGGCCGATGACCTTCGCCCAGATGCTGGAGGAGACCTATGCCGACGGCATCGCGGTGCTGCATCGGGGCCAGCTGATCTACGAGCGCTATTTCGGCGCCTTGAAGCCGCACAAGCCTCATATCGGCATGTCCGTGACGAAGTCGTTCACCGGCGTGCTCGCCGGCATGCTGGCCGCCGAGGGCAGGATCGATCCGCAGGCGCCGGTCACGGACTATGTGCCGGAGCTGAAGGCGAGCGCGTTCGGCGATGCGCGCGTGCACGAGGTCATGGATATGACCACGGGGCTCGCCTACACCGAGGTCTATACCGACAAGAATTCGGACGTGTGGGGGCTCCGGCGCGCCAACGGCATGGCGCCGATCCCGCCGGACTATGACGGCCCGACCAACATCTTCGATTTCCTCATCGCGCAGAAGAAGCAGGGCGAGCACGGCAAGGTGTTTGCCTACAAGACCGTCAACACCGACGTGCTGGCGTGGATCTGCCGGCGCGTCAGCGGCCTCACGCTGGCGGAGCTCTTGTCCGAGCGGATCTGGCAGCCGATGGGGGCGGAGGAGGACGCGCATTATCACGTCGACCGCATCGGCACCGAGAGCGGCGGCGGCGGTCTCTCCCACGACACTGCGCGATCTCGCGCGCTTCGGCGAGACCATGCGCAACCATGGCCGCTTCAACGGCCGCCAGATCGTGCCCTCGCAGGTGGTCGAGGACATCGCGCGCGGCGGCGATCCCGAAAAGTTCAAGCCGGCCGGCTACGCCACGCTGCCCGGCGCGTCCTACCGCAATCAATGGTGGGTCACGCACAACGCGCACGGCGCCTACATGGCGCGCGGCGTCTACGGCCAGGGCATCTATGTCGACCCCAAAGCCGAGATGGTGATCGCGCGCTACGCCTCGCATCCCATGGCCGGCAACGCCGCCAACGATCCCGTGACGCTGCCGGCCTACATGGCGCTGGCGAAGGCGCTGATGGCGGGCGGGTAGGGCGGCTTACGCCGCCTCCCGCCAGCGCATCGGCAGCAGGCCGCCCTGCCGAAAACTGTCGAGAAAGCGGAAGCGCTCGGCGTGCGGATTAAGGCCGGCTTCGATCGTCGTGCCGATGATCTGCACGACGTCGCTGTCGTCGTAGGGGGGCCACGGCGGCAGGCCCGGTCCGTTCGGATCGCCATGCGCGGCGAAATTCACCCAATAGTCCATCATCATCCTCGATAAGGCGCGGTCCTCCTCCGCTGGCGGCGTCGTGCTGCCGATCACCTGCTGCGGCGTCAGAGTGCCGAACACGAAGGGGATCTCGGTGACGTGCGAGGCGATCGGCGTGTAGGGCGAGGTGTAGCGGAAGAGATAGCCGTAGGCCGGCGCCGACTGCGTTTGCCGATGCAGCCGCAGCCACTGCCAGCACTGCTCGCTGATCACGATGTCGCCTGTGAGCGCGGCGGCGGACGTCCTGGCTTCCGCGTCGGTCGCGGCGGGATAGAGTTTCTCGAAATCTTTCATCCGCTCCCGGCCGAACATCGCTTCGGCCGCGGCGAGAAAGGCACCCGCCGATGCGTGGGGCAGGGCCTGCGCCATGAACGGGAATTCCTCGGCGGCGTTCCAGCCCGCCAGCAGCGGGATGTGCATCTGCTCGCCGCGCAGGAAGCGCCGCGCCGGCACATCCGGCACAACATAGTGATCGATGCTCGGCGAGAACGCGCCGACGACGGGGCTGATCTCAAAGCTCCACGGCGCGGCTGCGTTCAACCGGTCCGCCGGCAGGTCGCGCAGCGCTGCGATCGACCCATCACCCTGTTCGCGCGCAAAGGCGAGACCGCGCGCACGGGCTTCGTCAAGGCTCTGCAGCGGTCCATGCCGGCCGTCCCAGAATGCGCCGCTCTGGCCGATCGCCTTGTGAAACAGCCCGTGCGCGTGTGGCGAAGCCATCAGGATGCCGACGGCCATGGCGCCGGCGGATTCGCCGAACAGCGTGATGTTGTCAGGATCGCCGCCGAAGCCGGCGATGTTGGTCCTGACCCAGCGCAGCGCCGCCAACTGGTCCTGCAGGCCGTAATTGCCCGAGGGCGCGTCCGCATCGAGATCGGGATGCGCCAGAAAGCCGAACACGCCGAGGCGGTAGTTGAAGCTGACGAGGACGACGCCCCTCGCGGCGAGCGCGGCGCCGTCGGTCGCGGGGTTGGCGGAGGAGCCGAACTGGAAGCCGCCGCCGTGGATCCACACCATCACGGGACGCTTCTCGTTGGCGTGGCGCGCCGCGGTCCAGACATTGAGATAAAGGCAATCCTCGGCGCGCGGTCCCGGCCGACGGTCGTTCTCGAGCGATGACAGACAGCCGGCGCCGAACACGAGCGCATCGCGCACGCCGGCCCAGCGCGCCGGTGGCTGCGGGGCGCGCCAGCGCAACGGCCCGAGCGGCGGCGCCGCGTAGGGAATGCCTTTGAAGGCCAGTACGCCGCTGGCGTCTCGCGCGGCGCCGCGCACGCGACCCGCTTGCGTGCGAACCTCGCGTCCGAGCTCGGCGTTCGAGGTCATCATGCCGTGCATCGCCATCTCTCCCGTGCGCGCCCAGCCGCTGGGCGGGCAAGGGCAGGTCGGCAATCTATGGACTCTGCGCATCGTTGAATTTAGATATTCGGCCAATCAATTACTAAATACCGTCAAGCATGCGGCAGCCACTTAGCTTTCCCTGGTCAGACCTCGACGTCGACGATCGTTCCGCGCCCGTGATCGCGGTGCGCGTCGATGTCAGCGCGACGAAGGAGGAGGTGCCCGACCACACTCATCGCAAGGGACAAGTGGTGTTCGCCCTGGCCGGCGGGGTCACATGTCGCGTGCCCACGGGCCTGTGGATGGTGCCGCCGCATTGCGCGGTGTGGATTCCGGGCGGCCTGCAGCACAGCAACCGGGCGACGAAAAATGCCCATCTGTTCTTCGTCTACATCGAGCCCGATCTGATCGACCTGCCGGACCGGTGTTGCACGCTGTCGATCTCGCCGCTGCTGCGGGAAGTGATCGTCGAATTGTCGGCTGGGCCCGGCGGCGACGCGGCGAGGGGAAAGCTGCTGGCGAAGCTGCTGCTGCGTGAGCTGCCGCGCATGCCGGTTCAAGAGCTGCATCTGCCGCTGTCGTCCGAGCCGCGGCTCAAGCGGATCGCGACCGCACTGGCGAAGGATCCGTCCGATCGCAGCACGCTCGCGCAATGGGCCAAGCGCGTCGCGCTGAGCGAAAGCAGCCTGGCGCGTCTCGTGGTCAAGGAGACGGGCCTCAGTTTCGGACGCTGGCGCCAGCAATTGCACCTGATCGTTGCCTTGCGCGAGCTCACCTCGGGCGCCAGCGTGCAGCAGGTCTCGGCCGATCTCGGCTATGACTCGGTCGCGGCCTTCATCACCATGTTCAAGAAGGCGCTCGGCAAGCCGCCGGCGAAATATCTCGCCGGTGTGCTGCAGGACTCCCGGCGACGGGGCCGTGATTGAGACGGCCCGCGGTTGCAGCGACGTCATAGAATATAAGAATTGACTTATATTAATCATGATTGATATTAATCCTCGCAACAACGAGGAGAAGCGCCATGCAGATCGACGTCGCCAGGGTGTTGGGGCTTGTCACGCGTTCGGTGACGAATTTCGAGAAGGACGGCAGACCCGCCAGCACTGTGACCCTGACGCGGCTCTACGACACCAGCGTCGACGATCTCTGGGACGCCGTGACCAGCAGGGAGCGCATCCCACGCTGGTTCGCGGCGGTTGAAGGAGATCTCCAGCTCGGAGGACGGTACCAGGTCAAAGGCAATGCGGGCGGCACCATCACGGCGTGCTCGCCGCCGACGCATTTTGCGGCGACGTGGGAATTCGCCGGCGCGGTGAGCTGGATCGACGTCAAGCTGGCGGCCGAACGAAGCCAGGCGCGTTTGACGCTTGAGCACACCGCGATCATCGAGGATCATTGGAATCAGTTCGGCCCGGGTGCGGTCGGGATCGGTTGGGACCTCGCGCTCGCGGGGCTGGAGCGATATGTTGCGACCGGCGCATCGGTCGACCACGAGACGGCCGAGGCCTGGATGGGCTCGCTGGAGGGCAAGGACTTCATGAGCGGCAGCGGCGAGTTCTGGCGCGCGGCGCATGTCGCCAGCGGGGTCGACCCTGCCGAGGCGAAGCAGCGCGCGGACCGCACCATCGCGTTCTATCGCGGCGAGATGCCGCCAGACGTGGCCCATCCCGGCACAGGAAGCTGATGCACGCCTTCGAAGTCCTCGCCGATCCCGTTCGCCGCCGCATCCTCGAGCTGCTGGCACGTGGCGAAATGACGTCCGGTGAGGTCGTCGAATTGATCGGCGCCGAGTTCGGGATCACCCAGGCGGCGGTCTCGCAGCATCTCAAGGTGTTGCGCGAGAGCGGCTTTGCCAACGTCCGGGCCGAGGCGCAAAGGCGCCTCTATTCCGTCGATGTCGCAGGCCTTCGCGCGGTGGATGCGTGGATCGACCAGTTCCGCAATTTCTGGGAGCCGAAGCTCGATGCGCTCGCGACCGAAATCGCGCGCGGCAAGCGCGAGCGTCGCAAGGCCCCGATCACCAGGCGGGGCGGGAAGAGGGCGTGACTGAGAAGCATAGGGGATTAGTCGCCGGCTGCGCGAAGCACAGTCGGGGGTAGACACCATTCCTCATCGCGTCGTGCGGCTCGATGGCTTTGCAAATCCCCTTCGAGCGGCGTTTCCAAGCTTCAAGCCCGGAGCCAGCGCTGAAGGTCGTCCGTCTTGGGCAGGCCACCGGCATGGACGACCTTTCCGTCGATGACGATGCCTGGGGTCGACATGACGCCGAATTTGGCGATCGCCTCGTAGTCGGTGATCTTCTCGACGGTTACGTCGACGCCGAGCTTCGCCGCTTCGGCCTTGATCATCTCTTCGGTCGTCTTGCAGCGGGTGCAGCCCGGGCCCAGCACTTTGACGTCTCTCATCGCGTGTCCTTTCACGAAAACAGGGCATTGAAGAGGAATCCGACCGCAAGGATTCCGCAAGCCACGACAGTGGCGAAAACCACGATCAGCTTCAGGCTCAGCACCTTACGCAGGATGATCATTTCGGGAAGCGACAGCGCGATCACCGACATCATGAAGGCAAGCACGGTACCGAGCGCCATGCCTTTGCCCAGCAGGGCCTCGACCACCGGGATGATGCCTGCCGCATTGGAATACATGGGGATGCCGATGGCGACTGCCGCCGGCACGGACCACCATGCGTCGACGCCCATGATCCGCGACAGCAACTCGGCAGGTACGTAGCCGTGGATGAAGGCCCCGGCTGCAATCCCGGCGATGATCCAGTACCAGACTTTTCCGACGATCTCCTTGACGGCGTTCCAGCCGGCCTCGAACCGATCGACCCAACTCATTTGGTCGGGCTGGAGGTCGATGTCTCCCGCGCGGACATTGCGAACCCATTCCTCCAACCAGCCTTCGAGATGCAGGCGGCCGATAACCCAGCCCGAAACGACGGCGACGGCAAGTCCGAAGGCCAGATAGGTGAGGGCAACGTGCCATCCGACAAGTGCGAACAGCAGTCCGAGTGCGACCTCGTTGATCATGGGAGCGGCAATGAGGAAGGAAAAGGTCACGCCCAGCGGGACACCTGCCGAGACGAAGCCGACGAACAGCGGCACTGCCGAGCACGAACAGAACGGCGTGAAGACGCCGAGGCCGGCCGCGGCAATGTTGCCCAGCCCTTCGCGCTTGCCCGCCAGCATCGCGCGCGTGTGCTCCGGCGAGAAGAAGGTTCGCACCACCCCCATGGCAAAAACCACCAGGACCAGCAGCATCAGGACCTTGGGCGTATCGTAGAGGAAAAACTCGATCGAGGAGGCAAGTGCGCTGCCCTGAGGGATCGGCATTCGCGCAACCGCCGATCGCGAAAAATCCTCGAGTTGTCGGTAGATCGCGAACCATGCGATGACGGCAACCGCGATGCCGCCGATCCACACCACGGGAGAACGCCTGGACCCGAGTGCCTGGGTAGTCATGTCATGCGGCTCCGCGGCTGATCGAACATGGCAGTCCGAATGGGGCCCGTCGCGTCGAGCCGCGTGCGGCAACCGCCGACGCCTCCTTAATTACGCGGGCAGGCCATGGAAAACGATTAGGCGCCCGTCGGCACGCGTGCATTGACCTTCGTCAATTCACCGGTCCCCAGGTCGGGCGTCCTCCCAGGTCAGCGGCGGGATGTACGACCGGCGCGGTCAGCCCGCTCCCTGGCGATCACAAGGCCCGGAACGCCGCAAGCAATGCCTACGCGTTCCGCATCATCTTCTCATATTTCTTCACCAGCCGCTCCCGCTTCAGCCGCGACAGCCGCTGGATCCAGAA
>RXJC01000016.1 GCA_003963435.1 Bradyrhizobiaceae bacterium
CAGCTCATTGGACGGCCTCATCTGATGCAGCGTCTCACCCAGGGTTCCGGCGTCTTCATCGCGGGCCTCGGCCTGTCGCTGGCCTTCGCGCGGCGGCCGGCCAATGGATAGCATCCCCCAAGACCGCTTCTATGAATCGCACGGCCTGCGGCTGCATTACGCCGATTGGGGCAATGAGAGTGCGCCGCCGCTCATCCTGGTTCATGGCGGCCGCGATCATTGCCGCAGTTGGGACGCCATCGCGCGGTCGCTGCAGCCGCATTTCCACGTGGTCGCGCCCGATTTGCGCGGCCACGGCGATTCCGACTGGACCAGAGGCGGCAGCTACGCGCTGACCGAATATGTCTACGATCTCGCCCAGCTCATCCGCGTCCTCGCGGCGCCTCAGGTGACCCTCATCGGCCATTCCATGGGCGGCATGGTGAGCCTGATCTTTTCAGGGGCATTTCCCGAGCAGGTCACCAAGCTGGTGGTGCTCGACGGCGTGACCATGCTGCCGGACACGCCGAAGGCGCCGGTGCACGAGCGCATCGGCAAATGGGTCGGCCAGCTCGACAAATTGCATGATCGCGAGCCGCGCCGCTATGCGACCCTCGAGGCTGCGGCGGCGCAGATGATGCTGCACAACAAGCGCCTCGCCCGCGACCTTGCGCTGCATCTCGCCACCCACGGCACCCGGCAGAACGAGGACGGCAGCTACAGCTGGAAGTTCGATCCCTATCAGCGCGCCTCGGCGCCGCACCGGCTCTGGCCAGACGATCACGTCGCGCTGTGGGCCCGCATCGCCTGCCCGACGCTGCTGCTCAATGCCGGCGAGAGCTTTTTGGCCGGCGCCAGGGCAGCAGGCCTTGAGCGGTATTTCCAGAACGCGCGCATCGGAACCATCGCAGGCGCCGGACACTGGCTGCAGCATGACAAGCCGCAGGAGGTGTTGGGCGAGATCCGAACGTTCCTGGGATTGGCCGCTGATAGCGGCTAGCTCAAGTGTCGTAGAGTGGGCAAAGCGAAGCGTGCCCACGTCTTTGAATGCGTGGGCACGGCGCCATGCGCCTTTGCCCACCCTGCGCACCAACAACCTAGCTCAACGTCCCCGCATGCACCCACCAGCCGGGATGGTCGCGCCGGATCTGTTCGGCGCCGGCATGCGCCTCGGCCGAGGCACCATAGATCGCAAAGCATGTCGCGCCCGAGCCGGACATGCGGGCAAGCTTGACGCCGGCGGAAGAGCGCAAGGCATCGAGCACTTCGCCGATCACGGGCTCGATCCGCAGCGCAGGCGCTTCGAGATCGTTGGGAACGCTTTCGAGCACGTCGACCCAATCGGCGATCGATCCGCCCTCGTCCGGCCAGGCCGGAGCGCCGAGGACCGAGGTGGCGCCGACCAGGAGCTCACCATTGCGCAGGCCGAGCTCCCTAAACACGTCCTTGGTGGCGACCGGCACGCGCGGATTGACCATCACGCAGGGCATGCTCGGCAGCTTGAGCGGCAACAGCTGCTCGCCGACGCCGGTCATGTCACAGGCGCGCGAGACGAGACACACCGGCACGTCGGCGCCGGTCGCGAGCGCGACCTTTTGCAAGCGGGGATCATCGAGCGATAGATTGTTGAGACGCGCCAGGAGCCGCAGCGCCGCGGCGGCGTCGGCCGAGCCGCCGCCGATGCCGGCCGCCACCGGCAGCACCTTGTCGAGCGCGAATGCGCCGAGCTTCAGGCCCGGCACCGCCTCGGCGAGCAGCCTGGCAGCCTTGAGCACGAGATTGTCGGCGGTATCGCCGCAGGCCGCGGCCAGCGGTCCGGTGGTGACGAGCTTCAGCTCGCCGCCCGGCTCCAGCGTCAGCCGATCGGCGCAATCGGCGAACGCCACCACGCTTTCGAGATCATGATAACCGTCGGCACGACGGCCAACGACGCGAAGGCTTAAGTTGACCTTCGCCCGTCCTTCTTCAATCAACGCCGGCATCGGCGGCACGCCCCCAACTTCGCTCAGACTAGCCGCCCTTGCCGTCGTCCTTCTTCTTGTCCGCCTGCGCGGCCGAAGAGTTCGAATTGTCGTCGGCGAGACCGTTGGCGATCTTGGCCTCGATCTTCGGCAGCTCTTCCGGCTCGGGCTTGAGATCGCGGGCATGAGCCCACTGGAATTTGGCTTCAAGCGTGCGACCGACACGCCAATAGGCATCGCCAAGGTGATCGTTGATGGTTGGATCCTCGGGCTTGAGGTCGATCGCGCGCTCGAGGTTCTTCACCGCCTCCTCGTAATTGCCGATGCGGTAATAGGCCCAGCCGAGGGAGTCGACGATATAGCCGTCGTCGGGACGCTGCTCGACGGCGCGCTTGATCATCTTCATGCCTTCGTCGAGGTTGATCCCCTGGTCGATCCAGGAATAGCCGAGATAGTTGAGGACGTGCGGCTGGTCGGGCTGCAGCTCGAGCGCCTTCTTCATGTCGGCCTCGGCCTTGGCCCATTGCTTGGAGCGCTCCTCGCAAATGCCGCGATAATAGTACCAGACGCTGTTGGCCTTGTCGTTGCCGGGCGTCAGCGCGTCGATGCCTTGCGAATAGGTCGCGCCGCAATCGCCGAACTTCTTGCGGCCGCGCTCGATGTTGCCGAGCGCCATGATGGCTTCGAGATCCTTGGGGTCCTCCGCGGTGACGCCCTTGAGGATCTTGATCGCCTCGTCGGTGCGGTCGGCGGAATCCAGGTCGATGGCGAGCTGGATCTGCGCATTGCGCTTGAGCGGCGAGCTCGCCGGCACGCGCTCATAGACCTTGATCGCCATCTGGGGCCGCTTCACCGACTCATAGAGATCGGCGAGCGAGAGCAGCGCCAGCGGATGCGTCGGCTGGAGGTAGAGCGAGAGCTGGAGATAGACCAGCGCCAGATCCTCGCCGCCGCGGCGGGTTAGCGTGGCGCCGATACCGTAGAGCGCTTCGGCGGCGCCGGCCTGGGCCGAATCGACCAGCGGCGGCATTTTCTTGCCGGCCTTGGTCTCGCGCAGGCCTTCCTGGATCAGCGGATGGCGCGCCAGCTTCTTGTCGAAGGCCTGATAGACATTGGTCGCAGCCGCGGAATCCTTGTTGCGCGACAGCCAGCGCGCATAGGCCTCGGTCACGCGCAGCATGGAATCGTCGAGCTTGTAGGCGCGCTCGAAACGGGCGCCGGCGTCCTTCTCCTTGCCGGAGAGCTCGAGGATCATGCCGGCATGAAGGTCCTTGAACAGCGGATACCATTCGGGACCGGCCAGCTTGTCGATGGTGGCGACACCGCCCTTGGCATCGCCCGCACCATAGGCGGCCCAGCCCGACAGCAGCGTGGCGACGAGATCGGTGATCGGACCGCGGATCGACTGGTTGATGTTGGTCTGCGCGGCAGCGTACTTCTTCACCTTGAGGTCATGAACGCCGACGACGAGCCGCGCGACGCGGTTGGTCTTGTCGATGGTAAGGATGCGCTCGGCGAGCTTGACGGCTTCTTCGATGTCGCCGTCGGCGACGGAGGAGATGAAGGCGCGGTCGAGCAGCTCGTTGTTCTTCGGATCGGTCCGCAGCGCCGAGCGGTAGAACGCGGCGGCGGAGGCGGCATCGCGCTCGACGCTGGCGTGGCGGGCGGCGAGATAGCTGCCGGCGGTGGTGAGCGACTTCAAATCGTTTCGGGTTGGAAACTGCGCCGCCGTGTCGGAGGGATGATCCGGCGTCTGCGCCAGGACCCTGCCGGGGACCGTCGCGATCGCGGTGCCCATGAGGGCGATGGCGGCAACAGTCCAGCGGGTGAAACGATTTGAAAACATCAGGGCTCGCCTTGAGTTGGTAGTGCCTGGGTTTGCAGCAGCCGTATCGCATGCGAACGCGGCCGGAGGCATCCGGACCCGGAACCGTCGGACGACAATGCCGCTTTTGGCGCTTCGCCGCAAGGATTCGGACCGGACGCCCGCCTCCGCACGCCCAAATTCGGCCAGGTAACCGGTCTGGAGCAGCCCCAAGACGCCGCTACTATGGCCTTATCGTGGCCGCGACCGGTCGCCGCGGCCCCCTCCTCACGCGAACGTGCGCCGGATCACTTTTGTGATCGGGTCCGCCCGCCCTGGCCCGCTCTTACATCGCCTCGTAGTTCGGACCGCCGCCGCCCTCCGGAGGAACCCAGGTGATGTTGCCATTGGGGTCCTTCACGTCGCAGGTTTTGCAGTGGACGCAGTTCTGGGCGTTGATCTGGAAACGCGGGCCGGAGCCTTCCTCGATCCACTCGTAGACACCAGCGGGACAATAGCGATTCGAAGGACCGGCGAACACGTCGTGCTCGGAGGTCTTCTGCAGGTTCATGTCCGTGACCTTGAGATGGACTGGCTGGTCCTCCTCGTGGTTGGTGTTGGACAGGAACACCGAGGACAGCTTGTCGAACGAGATCTTGCCGTCCGGCTTCGGGTAGTTCTTCGGCGCATGCTGTTTGGCCGGGTCGAGCGTGGCGCGATCGGGCTTGGCATGAGACTGGGTGCCGAACAGCGAGCCGCCGAACAGCGTGTTGCACCACATGTCGAAGCCGCCGAGCGCGACGCCGAGCACGGTCCCGAACTTCGACCACAGCGGCTTGACGTTGCGCACCAGGAACAGATCCTTGCCAACCGACGAGGAGCGCCAGGCGTTCTCGTACGCGACGACCTCGTCATTGGCGCGATCGGCGGCGAGCGCGGCAGCGACATGCTCGGCTGCGAGCATGCCGGTGCCCATCGCATTGTGCACGCCCTTGATGCGCGGCACGTTGACGAAGCCGGCCGCGCAGCCGATCAGCGCGCCGCCGGGGAAGCTCAGTTTCGGGACCGACTGATAGCCGCCCTCGGTGATGGCGCGCGCACCGTAAGCGAGCCGCTTGGCGCCCTCGAAGGTGCCGCGGATCGACGGATGGGTCTTGAAGCGCTGGAACTCGTCGAACGGCGACAGATAGGGATCGTCGTAGTTCAGATGCACGACGAAGCCGACGGCGACGAGATTGTCGTCGTAATGATAGAGGAAGGAGCCGCCGCCGGTCTTCATGTCGAGCGGCCAGCCAAAGGAATGCTGGATCATTCCCTTCTGGTGCTTCGCCGGGTCGATCTGCCAGACCTCCTTGAGTCCGATGCCGAACTTCGCCGGCTCGCTCTTGGAATCCAGCGCGAATTTCGCGATGAGCTGCTTGGTCAAGCTACCGCGGGCGCCTTCGGCGAACAGCGTGTACTTGCCGAGCAATTCCATGCCGCGCGTGAATGAGTCCTTCGGCTTGCCGTCGCGGCCGATGCCCATGTCACCGGTGGCGATGCCCTTGACCTTGCCCTCCTCGTCATAGAGCACCTCGGCAGCGGCAAAGCCCGGATAAATCTCGACGCCGAGCGCCTCGGCCTTCCGTGCCAGCCAGCGGCACACATTGCCAAGCGAGCCGATGAAACAGTGATGATTGTTCATCAGCGGCGGCATCACGAAGTTCGGCAGCTTGATCGCGCCGCCGGCCGTCATCCAATAGAAGCGGTCGTCTTTCACTTGCGTCTTCAGCGGGCAGTCGGAATCCTCGCGCCAGTCCGGGATCAGCTTGTCGAGGCCCGCGGGATCGATCACCGCGCCCGAGAGAATATGCGCGCCGACCTCGGAGCCCTTCTCCACGACGACCACGTTGAGATCGGCATTGAGCTGCTTCAGCCGGATCGCGGCCGACAGGCCCGAGGGGCCGGCGCCGACGATGACGACGTCGAATTCCATGGATTCGCGCGGGGGAAGTTCTTCGGTGCTCATCTGATCTCAGCCCTTGAGACGGTCCTCGGTCGTTTGCGCCCTCTTGTTTCCGATTTTTCCGGGTAGGACAACCTCGGAATCGCATTTCGCCGGGATGCAAGGCTCCTCAAGGTGGTATAAAAGTCAGACTTTCCCATGATCCCCGAGCCCGCACCCACCGTCCGTGAGCTACTTGCCTTCTATCTGGAGGCGGGAGTCGACTGCGCGCTCGCGGAGGAACCGATAGACCGCCTGGCGGAAATCGACGCGCCGGCACCTGGCCCGCGCGTGGCGCCACCCGTCGAGACCCCTCGTCCGGTGGCTGCGCCCGCCGTAATGCGTGGCGAGGCCGCGCCTGCACCCGACATCGCCATCGCTTCGGCGCGCGAGGCGGCTCGCACCGCGCCGACGTTGGAGGCGCTGCGCGAGCTGATGCAGAATTTCGAAGGCTGCGCGCTGAAGCACACCGCGACGCGGCTGGTGTTCGCCGACGGCAATCCGCAGGCGCGCATCATGTTCGTCGGCGAGGCGCCGGGCCGCGACGAGGACATCGAGGGCCTGCCCTTTGTCGGGCGCAGCGGCAAGCTGCTCGATCTGATGATCGGCGCGATCGGGCTCAATCGCAGCACCGCCTACATCGCCAACGTGATTCCCTGGCGGCCGCCCGGCAACCGCACGCCGACGCCGCAGGAAACGCAAATCTGCCTGCCCTTCATCCAGCGCCAGATCGAGCTGGTGAATCCCGACGTGCTGGTGACGCTCGGCAATCCCTCGACGCAGACGCTGCTCGGAACGCGCGAGGGCATCATGCGCACCCGCGGACGCTGGTTCGACTACGACGCCGGCGGGCGCACCATCCGCGCGCTGCCGACATTCCATCCGGCGTATCTGCTGCGCTCGCCGTCGTACAAGCGGTTGGCCTGGCAGGACCTGCGGGCGATCGCGAAGGTGCTGGCGGGCGCGTGAGGGGCAGAACGCTCCCTCCGCCGTCATTGCGAGCGTAGCGAAGCAATCCAGAATCTTTCCGCGGAGGCACTCTGGATTGCTTCGTCGCAAGGGCTCCTCGCAATGACGCCGGAAAGAGTACGCCCGCGGCTCACGTCCCCTTCGGCCGCACGATGGCCCAGCCGATGCGCAGCAATTGCTGCCGACCCGTCACCAGCCATTCGAAGGCGCGCGGCACTTCCGGCACGATGCCGGGAAAGCGCTTGAGGATGTCGGGCGGCGGCGTGCCGGCGGTATCGGAGGCGCGCCAGACCACGACGCCGCCGGTCTCGGCGAATTTCGTCTGGGTCATCCACGGCGTCCGGGCAGGGTCGGCGTCGATGAAGAGATGCGGACGGCCGGAATGCAGCGTGATCAGGCTCGCCAGCTGCGTCTCGCCGGCAACCGCGCGCAGGCGATGGTTGGTGCGGCGGGCAAAACTGTCGTCGAAGAAGTCCGAGATCGCGCGCGCCGGCATCGAGGTCGCGATCTCGGTCGTGCCGGTCCAGGGCAGCAGCAGCACCGCGAGCACGACGCCGATCGCGGGCGCGACGACGGCAGCGGCCCAGACCATGCGCAGCATCCGCGCGCGGCGCATCGCAATGAGATCTCCGGCCGCGACCACCACGGCAAGCCCGGACATCACCATCAGGACGCCGGCGCCGCCGGCGACGGAGTCGAGCCCGAGCAAAGCGGAGATCACCACCGCGCCGAGCGCCGGGACGAGCGCGAAGAAATAGACGAAGTTGCGCGCGAGCGGCTCGACCGGCGGGCGGAAGATGATCGGCGGCTCCTCGCCCTTGGTGGCGAACAGCCCGGTGTTGAGGAAGGACAGCGCCGGGATCGCCGCGGCTCCGAGCACGAGGCCGCCGAGCAGCCAGGCCGCGTGGATCGCGCGCGCGCTCAGTTCAGTGACTTGCGGCAAGCGGGGCAGAAGCAGCGTCTCGGAGCGCATCAGCCAGACCGCATAGGGCAGCGCCAGCACCGCGACCACGATCAGCGCAAACAGCGGATCGAGCGCGCGCAGCGTCCGGCGGCCGCCGGCAGTCGAGAGCGCGAAGACGATGAAAAGCAGGAGCAGGAACACCGCTGCGGGCGTCGTCAGCAGCAAGAGGCCGGCCTCGATCGACCAGGCGAACCAGGCATTGCCGCGACGCTGACCGATGATCTGCCAGGAATGCAGCAGCAGCAGCGCCCACAGCGGCCGGGCCAGGATGAGGGGGCCGAAGTCGAGCGCCGAGGAGGAGAAGGCGAGCACCGTCATGGTGAGCAGCACGGCGAGCACTGCCTGCTGCGAGCCGACCACGGCGCGTGACAGATGATAGAGCGCAATGAAGGTCACGATCTCGCAGAGCTCGGCCAGCACATAGACGCCGAACATGTGGCCGCCCGCGGCGCGGTAGGCGATGTCGGCGAGCCAGACCGGCAAGGGCGGCCCGAGATCCGTCCCGACCTGGTATTCGCGTCCAAAAGCCAGCAGCGTCGCGAGCGTGCCGGGCGGGCTGCGATAGAACACCAGCGCCACGAACAGCCACATCAAGGCCTGCAGCAACACGACGATCCACACGATCAGCCGCGGCCGGGCGCGAATGAGCTCGATGACCAGGGAGGTAAACCGCATGCAACGCCCGAAAGATGCAGCCAACCCGTCCAGCCGGCCCTATTCGCTCACGGCTACTTTGATAAGGGGCGTCACGCGTCGTGGCAACGACGGTTTGCTCGTCATGCCCGGGCTTGTCCCGGGCATCCACGTTCTTCGTGCGGCATTAAAGACGTGGATGGCCGGGTCAGACCCGGCCATGACGGATGGCGTGCTGGGTTAGGTCCCTAGAGACTTGCCGATGCGTCGATCTCGACGGCCGCTTCCACCTGCACCTCGACCTCGGTTACCGCAAACAGGTCCTGCACCGGCTCGACGGTCCAGGGCATGTGCTTGGCGCGCGCGGCCGCGACGGGAGCGAAGAAGCTGCGGTGGTGGACGGTGGGGCCGAGGCGGTCGAGAGCATCCAGGTGCTCGGGAACGGCGTAGCCCTTGTGCTGCTCGAAGCCGTAGCCGGGACAATCCTGCGCCAGCGCGCACATCAGGCGGTCGCGCGTCACCTTGGCGATGATGGAGGCCGCGGCGATCGACAGCACGATGCCGTCGCCGCCGATCACGGCCTCAC
The DNA here is from genome assembly GCA_003963435.1 of Bradyrhizobiaceae bacterium. GTDB lineage: Bacteria > Pseudomonadota > Alphaproteobacteria > Rhizobiales > Xanthobacteraceae > Bradyrhizobium. The sequence continues at coordinate 8,881 of RXJC01000016.1, forward strand.
AGTCGCATTCCGTGTCGAGCTGGTCGCGGCCGTCAACGAAGACGTGGCGGGGCGCTTCCGGCAGCGCCACCACGGCGCGCTTCAGTGCCCACAATGAGGCGCGCAAAATGTTGTCGCGATCGATTCGCGCCGGCGAGGCGACGGCGACCGAAACCTGTGCGGTCGCACAGATCTTGTCGAACAGCTTCTCACGCTGCTCGGCCGAGAGACGCTTGGAATCGTCGATACCGCGCGGGATGCGGTTGGGATCGAGAATGACAGCTGCCGCCACCACGGGACCTGCGAGCGGCCCGCGCCCGGCCTCGTCGCAGCCGGCGACCGGCCAGATGCCGCGCTTGATCAGCGCGCGCTCGCGGCGGAAGCTCGGCGGCGCGATGGCGATGATGCCTCTCTTCCCGGCGGGAGCGGCCGCGATCTTTGCCGCAGCCGTTTTGCCCGCCTTGGCGGGCGCAGCCTTCTTCGCAGCGTCCTTCTTTGGCGCGCCTTTGGCCGGCTTGGTCGCGGACTTGTCCCGAATCATGGCCGGGATGGTGCGCAAGCAGCCCCGTCGGCGCAACCGGGAACCCCTCGTAATTCCCGTTATTCAGGCTGCCGCCCTACTCCGCCAGATGCACCCGCCTGTCCTCGCCGACCTCGATACCGGGCGCGACCACGATCTCCCAGGGATGACCATCGGGGTCGGCAAAATAGCCGGAATAACCGCCGTAATCGGTCTCATGCGCGGCCTTGAGCAGCCTCGCGCCCTTGCCGAGCGCGAAGGCCAGCACCGCATCGACTTCCTCGCGTGTCCGGCAGTTCCAGGCCAGCGTCATGCCGCGGAAGGCCGAGGGCCGGGGATCGTCAGGCAGCTTGGCATCGGCCGCGAGTCGATCCCAGGGATACAGCGCGAGCACCGGACCGCCGGTATCGTAGAACGCCACCGCCTCGCCGGTGGCCTTCAGCCGGCGCGAGAAACCGAGCGCGTCGTAAAAGGCGATGCTGGCGCGGATATCGCTGACGCCGAGCGTGATGACAGTGAGCCGGGGCACCGGCGCCGAAACTTCCTTGCTCATACAACGCCTCTTCCGTTTGCCTGCTCAGAACAGGCTTAGTTGGTCACCGTTCCGCTTCGGCCGCGCAAAGTGATCCGTCGTCAGCTTGGAGCGCCGCTTGTTGAGCCCGAGCCGCTCGCAGGCGATCTCGAAGCGGCGGCCGATGGTCCAGGCCATCGGTCCGGTGCCCTTCATCCGCTCGCCCCATTTGGCGTCGTAGTCGCGGCCGCCGCGCATATCGCGGATCAGCGTGAAGACGTGGCGGTAACGGTCCGGATAGTTGGCCATCAGCCATTCGCGGAAGAGATCGCGCACCTCCAGCGGCAGCCGCAGCAGCACATAGGAGGCTTCCTTGACGCCGGCATGGGTGGCGGCATCGAGGATGCGCTCGATCTCGGAATCGTTCAGCGCGGGAATCACGGGCGCGACCATGACGGTGGTGGGGATGCCGGCGTCGGAGAGCTGCTTCAGCGCCTCCAGCCGCTTCGGCGGCGTGGAGGCCCGCGGCTCCATGGTGCGCGCCAGCTTGGGATCGAGCGAGGTGACTGAGATCGCGACCTTGGCGAGGTTGCGCTTGGCCATCCGCGCGAGAATGTCGATGTCGCGCAGCACCAGCGCCGATTTGGTGACGATGCCGACGGGGTGTCCGGCGCGCTCCAGCACTTCGAGAATGCCGCGCATGATTTTGTGCTCGCGCTCGATCGGCTGATAGGGATCGGTGTTGGTGCCGATTGCGATCATCCGCGGCTCGTAGCCGGGTGCGGCGAGCTCCTTCTCCAGCAGCGACGGCGCCTCGGGCTTCACGAACAGCTTCGACTCGAAATCCAGCCCCGGCGACAGGCCGAGATAGGCATGGGTCGGCCGCGCAAAGCAGTAGACACAGCCGTGCTCGCAGCCGCGATAGGGATTGATCGAGCGGTCGAAGCCGATATCGGGGGAATCGTTGCGGGTGATCACCTTGCGCGAGGTGTCGACCGCGACCGTCGTCTTGAACGGCGGCAGCTCTTCCAGGCTCTGCCAACCGTCGTCGAAGGCGACGCGCGCCTCGGCCTCAAAGCGGCCGCTGGCGTTGGACTGGGCGCCCCGCCCTCGCCGGCGCGCACGCTCAATGGCGACGCCGAGTTCCGGAAAATCAGAGTCCGCACCCGCCGGCTCGGAGGGCGCCTTGACCGGCGGGTGCTTGAGAGCATGAGAGGATGCTGCTGGACTCATGCAGCCAAGATAGCATGCAAAAGGAACAAATCAAGAACACAAACGAAAAACCGGAAAACAACCCCATGCACAGTAGCCCGCCCAAATTTCGGGCGCGGCCTTTTGACCTCTCGCAACATGCCTGTCGCAACGATTCCGTTTGATGCCATCAAGGGATCGATCGCGCCGCAACACAGTTGGTGACGATCGCGGGGCATGGCTCGGCAACAATCGGCAAGAACATGACAAATCAACGACAATCGGCCTCAGCGGGCAATGACCTCGATTTGCTTGACCGCTACTGGCGCGCCGCCAACTACCTCTCCGTCGGGCAGATCTATCTGCTCGACAATCCGTTGCTGCGCGAGCCCTTGCGGCCCGAGCACATCAAGCCGCGTCTGCTCGGCCATTGGGGCACGACGCCCGGTCTGAACTTCGTCTACGCCCATCTCAACCGCGTCATCCGGGCGCTGGATCTCAACGTGATCTATGTCTGCGGCCCCGGCCATGGCGGCCCGGGCATGGTCGCCAACACCTATCTGGAAGGCAGCTACAGCGAGATCTATCCTGATATCGCGCGCGATGCGGACGGCATGCGCAAGCTGTTCAGGCAGTTCTCCTTTCCCGGCGGCATCCCGAGCCATGCGGCGCCGGAAACTCCCGGCTCGATCCACGAGGGCGGCGAGCTCGGCTACGCGCTGGTGCACGCCTATGGCGCGGCGCTGGACAACCCCGATCTGATTGTTGCCTGCGTCGTCGGCGACGGCGAAGCCGAGACCGGCCCGCTCGCCGCGTCCTGGCACTCCAACAAGTTCCTGAACCCCGCCCATGACGGCGCGGTGCTGCCGATCCTGCATCTGAACGGCTACAAGATCGCCAACCCGACCGTGCTCGGACGCATGAGAGATGCGGAAATCCGCGACCTCTTCCGCGGCTTCGGCCACGAGCCGCTGTTCGTCGAAGGCGATGATCCCAAGCTGATGCACCGGGCCATGGCGGACGCGCTCGACGTCGCGCTCGCCAGCATTCGCTCGATTCAGCAGCACGCCCGGGACGGACGGAAAAGCGTCGAGCGGCCGCGCTGGCCGATGATCGTGCTGCGCAGCCCGAAGGGGTGGACCGGCCCGAAAGAAGTCGACGGCCAGAAGGTCGAAGGCTTTTGGCGCGCGCATCAGGTGCCCGTCGCGGCCTGCCGGGAAAATCCGGCGCATCTCAAAGTGCTCGAAGACTGGATGCGCAGCTACGAGCCGGAGAAACTGTTCGACCAAAGCGGCACGCTCGTCCCCGAGCTTCAGGCGCTCGCGCCTGATGGCAATCGCCGCATGGGCGCCAATCCGCACGCCAATGGCGGGCTGCTCAAGAAGGAGCTGAAGCTGCCGGACTTCCACAGCTTCGCCGTGGAGGTGCCACGACCCGGCGGCGTCGTGGCCGAAGCAACGCGCGAGCTCGGCAAGTTCCTGCGCGACGTCATCCGCCTCAACGCGCAACAGCGCAATTTCCGCATCATGGGTCCGGACGAGACCGCGTCAAATCGTCTGGACGCCGTGTTCGAGACCACCGAACGGGTCTGGATGGAGCCGATCGAACCTTACGACGTGCATCTGGCGCAGGACGGCCGCGTCATGGAGGTGCTGAGCGAGCATCTCTGCCAAGGTTGGCTCGAAGGCTATCTGCTCACGGGCCGGCACGGCTTCTTCTCCTGCTACGAGGCCTTCATCCACATCGTGGATTCCATGTTCAACCAGCACGCCAAATGGTTGAAGGTCACGCGCGAGCTGCCGTGGCGTCGCCCGATCGCCTCGCTCAACTATCTTCTGACCTCGCATGTCTGGCGTCAGGACCATAACGGCTTCAGCCATCAGGACCCCGGCTTCGTCGATCTCGTCGCCAACAAGAAGGCCGACATCGTCCGCATCTACTTCCCGCCGGATGCCAACACGCTGCTGTGGATCGCCGATCACTGCCTGCGCACCTATGACCGCATCAACGTCGTTGTCGCCGGCAAGCAGCCGACGCCGCAATGGCTCTCGATGGATGAAGCAGCCACGCATTGCGATGCCGGCATCGGCATCTGGACCTGGGCGGGAACGGAAGCTGCGGGACAGGAGCCCGACGTGGTCATGGCGTGCGCCGGCGACGTGCCGACGCTGGAGACGCTCGCCGCCGTCGACCTCCTGCGCAAGGCGCTGCCGCACCTGAAGATCCGCGTCGTCAACGTCGTCGACCTCATGACGCTGCAGCCGCAGGACCAACATCCGCACGGGCTTTCCGACCGAGATTTCGACAGCCTGTTCACGACGGACAAGCCCGTGATCTTCGCCTATCACGGCTATCCCCACCTGATCCACCGGCTGACCTATAACCGCACCAACCATTCCGGCATGCATGTGCGCGGCTTTGCCGAGGAAGGCACCACGACGACACCGTTCGACATGGTCGTGCTCAACGAGCTCGACCGCTATCACCTCGCGATCGAGGCGATCGAGCGCGTTCCCGGGCTCGCAGCCAAGGCGGCGCAGGCCAAGCAGCAATTCCGCGACAAGCTGATCGAGCATTCGCGCTATGTGAGGGAGCATGGCGAGGACATGCCGGAGATCCAGGGCTGGGTCTGGCCCAACAGTTCTGGCGGCAACACGCCGACTGAGGCCGGCGACTAGCCATGCCGGACACAGTCCTCGTCCTCAATTCGGGATCGTCGAGCATCAAGTTCGGCCTGTTCGAGATCGCAGCGGCGGAACCCGCCCTGCTCTGCAAGGGCCTGCTCGACGAGCATGAGGCAAGACCGCGGCTCGTGGTGAGAAGTCCCGCGGGCGAAGATTTGTTCGAGACACGAAGAGACGCGGCGAATAGCGGCGGCCATCTGTTCGCCGACGTGCTTGCCTTCATCGAGGACCGGTTCGGCCAAGGCAATTTGCGCGCGGCGGGCCATCGCGTCGTTCATGGCGGGCCGGATTATTCAGGTCCTGTCGCACTGACGGATGACGTCACTGCGAAGCTGGAGGCATTGACGCCGCTGGCACCGCTGCACCAGCCGAGATGCCTCGCGCCGGTCCGCACGCTCGCGGCGATCCGTCCCTCGCTGACGCAGATCGCCTGCTTCGACACCGCCTTCCACCACGGTCTCGCGCCGCCCGCGAGCCGCTTCGCGATTCCGAGGCGCTTCGAAGAGCGTGGCGTCCGACGCTACGGCTTTCACGGCCTCTCTTTCGAATATGTCACGCGCCGCCTTGCCGAGATCGCGCCGGAGCTTGCGGCCAAACGCATCGTCATCGCCCATCTCGGCAACGGCGCCAGCCTGTGCGCACTCCGCCACGGCCGCAGCGTCGACACCACGATGGGACTGACGCCACTCGACGGTCTCGTGATGGGCACGCGCTGCGGCACGATCGACCCCGGTGTGCTGCTCTATCTGCAACAGTACGAGAAGATGTCGATCGAAGACGTCCAGCACCTGCTCTATCACGAGTCCGGCCTCCTCGGCGTCTCCGGCCTTTCCGCCGACATGCGCACGCTGCTGGCGAGCGGCACAGAAGCGGCGCGCGAGGCGGTCGAACTCTTCACCTTCCGCGCGGCCCAAGAGATCGCGATGATGGCAACCACGCTCGAAGGGCTCGATGGCCTGGTCTTCACCGGCGGCATCGGCGAGCACGCCAAGGAAATCCGCAGCGCGATCGGCGCGCGGCTCGGCTGGCTCGGCGTGCGGGTCGACGCGACTGCGAACGAAGGGGCGTGCGAGCACATCAGCGGCAACGACAGCGCCGTCGATGTGCTGGTCATTCCGACCAATGAAGAACTGGCGATCGCGCGGCATTGTGCCGCTCTGGTCCACGGCCACGGCGTCACGTGACATTTTTGTGAATGATCTGCCGCAACGAGGCCGCCGGGGCCGCGTGGCATAGAGACCGCATCAATCATCGAGCGGACAGATCATGAAGACCCACATCATCGAAGAGCTCGGACAAGGCGGCATCCTGCTGCCCGCGCTGGTGGCGGAAGGGCTCGCCGCCAACGACCGCATCAAGGTGCGGATGAGCGCGCTGCAGGCGGCGGCCCAACATGCGCAGGAGCCTAACCGGCCTGCGAACGACCTTGGCGTCGAAAGTCAGACGGCCGGCATCGCTCCCGCGGGGATCGCGGCGCTGATCGGCGGCGCCCACCTGATCGGACCGGGCCGGCTCGCGGCGCCCGAACTTGCAAAGCTGATGCAGGAGATCGCGGACGATGCAGCCAGCATGATCCGCGCCGTCGGCGCCGGTGCAGCGAGCGAAGGCGGGAGCGCGCAGGCCCGGCTCGACACGATCCGCAAAGCCGGCCTGCTCGACCCGACCGGCGAGATCGAGATGTCCCGCATCGCGCGTCTGACCGGCGTCGCGGACACTGGCGGCGACAGCCTGCATCGCCTCGTCATGGACCTGCACAAGCAGCTAAACAGGCTGGCCGCGAGCTGCGCGGAAGAAACGCTCGACGGCGCCCATGTCTTCGGTCTGCATAGCGAGGACCGGCCGGCGGTCGCGGCCTTCATGAAAGGCCTGAACGCGACGCGGGGCCTCAAGTTCGATCATCCCGGCCTCGACACCATGGCCACTCGCACCGAGGGCCGGCTGCTGATCCAGAACGACATCGGCACCACGGACGCCCATGTCGTCGTGATCGCGGTGAAGAAGAACGCGGTCACCGTCACCTACACCGATGTGCATCTGGCCCGCGCGAAATTCTTCATCTCGCTGTTCGACAAGTTCGAGGCGACGTGGAGCGGCCTTGACCGTCACACCGCAGCAGGGCTCGGCGAAGACAATTCCTTCTATCTCGTCACGGGGCAATATCAGGCGGACCACGCCGCCGATCGCAACGAATTCCTCGCCGCGGTCGGCGCCGCGCTGGTCTTTCTGATCGACTGGAACAAGGCACGCAAGCTGCTCAGGACCTGGGTCGCCAAGGAGGACGCAGCGCACATCCTGGAATGGGCGGCGCGGCAGCGGATCGGCCATCGCGGTTTCCTCGCGCTCGGCGGCAACGATCTGCTGGGCTCCGCGGTGCGGAACGCCGCTCCGACGCGGATCGGCTTTGGCGAGCGGCTCGACCAGGCACTCGGCCGCGGCGCGGCAATCGATTTTCTCAAGGCATCGCTGCGCGCCTCCACCGAGGCATTGCTCGCGGGCCGCTCGGTCCGGACGGTGCGCGACCAGATCGAAGCCGATCTCATGCGGCATCTGGATCGCGTCGACGGAGCTCTGCTGGCCGCGGTGCTGCGTCAGATCGGCCTCGCCCACGATCTCGTCGCGGCGATCTCGCGCCATATCGCCGCGTTGCGCGCGGGCCAGCCTGCCGACGCCGCCCTGCTGACGCAGCGCTGCGGCATGATCGAGCGAAAGGCCGACAGAATCGCATTCGAGGGCCGCAATGAGGTCGACCGCCTCAATGCTCGTCCGCTGATCGGCCAATTGATCGACCGCGCCGAGGAAGCCGTCGACGAGCTGGAACAGGCCGCGTTCATCGCCTCGCTGATGCCGGAACGGACCGATCCATCCCTGCTGGCGTCGCTGGCCGAGCTTTGCGCAGTGGCGGAGACCGCGACCGAAGTCGCCGCCAGCGGTGTCGCCGCCGCGATCGACGTGCCGGAGGGACGGCACGCCGATTCCGAGGACGCGCTCTCCGCCGTGACCCGCCTGATCGATGCCGAGCACGCCGCCGACGACCGCGAGCGCGCGACGACCGCGCTGGTCTTCGGCGGCGGCTTCGACGTCGCGACCTCGCTGTCGGTGATCGAGCTCGCCCGCGCCGTCGAGCGCGCGACCGACCGCTTCGCCGGGTTCGGCCATCTGCTCCGCCGTCACATCATGATCGATCTTGCAGCTTGAGGAAGCCACCATGCATATCGTGCGTATCGGCGCTGAAGCCTCCGAATTGCGCCCTGCCGAAGAGATCGGCGCCAAGGCCGCCAACCTCGCCCGCATGGCGGCCCTGGGCCTGCCGGTGCCGCCTGCCTTCGTGCTGCCGGTCAAGCTCTGCGCGGACATCGTTGCCGGCCATGCGCACGCCGCGCGGCATCTGCGCGACGGCCTGGAGGAGGGAATCTCGTTCCTGGAGAGCGCCACCGGAAAACGCTTTGGCGACCGCCGGCGGCCGCTGCTGGTGTCGGTGCGCTCGGGTGCGGCGCGATCGATGCCGGGCATGCTCGACACCGTTCTCAATGTCGGTTGCACGCGAGACGCCGCACATGGCCTGATCCGTGCGACCGGCCGGCCCCGGCTCGCCTGGGATTGCCGGCGCCGCTTCCTGGAGAGCTTCGGCGAGACCGTGCTCAAGCTCGACCAGGCCGAATTTGCCGCGCTCATCTCCGAACTCGTCGCCGCCGAAGGCGCCGGCAGCGACCGCGAGCTCGACAGCGAAGCGCTCGAGCGGCTCGCCGGCCGCGAGCAGACGCTGATCGAGGATCGCGCCGACGGCACGCTGGAGGATGCCTTCGCGCAATTGGAGGCGGCGGCCCAGGCGGTCTATCGCTCCTGGATGAGCGAGCGTGCGCAGACTTATCGAAACCTGCAGCACCTCGAAACGCTCGAGGGCACCGCTGTGACCGTGCAGGCGATGGTCTTCGGCAATGGCGGTCTTGCCTCCGGCGCGGGCGTGGCATTCTCGCGCGATCCATCGACGGGCGCACGGCGCCCGATGATCGACCTCGTGCTCGACGCGCAGGGTGAAGACGTCGTTTCCGGAAGGCGCGCGCCTGATACGGCCGAGGCGATTGCCCGCGAGCTGCCGCAACTCGAATCGGAGCTTGGCGATGTCCTGAGGCGATTAGAGCACGCGTTCGCCGACGTCCAGGACGTCGAGTTCACGGTCGAGAGCGGCCGGCTCTGGATTCTCCAGACCCGCGCGGCCAAGCGCACGCCGCGGGCCGCCGCCAGGATCGCGATCGACCTCGTGCACGAAGGGCTGATCTCGAAGGACGAGGCGTTGGGGCGGATGGCGGAGATCGATCTCGCCTCGCTCACCGAAACCAGACTGGTTTCCTCCGGCACGCCCGTGACAACCGGTATCGGCGCGTCCGGCGGCATCGGGATCGGCCGGGCGGCGTTCTCGTCCGAAAGTGCTCAAAGCTTCTCGGCGGCGGGCGAGCCGGTCATCCTGCTGCGTCCCGACACCAGCACCGCCGACGTCGTCGGCTTTGCGCTGTCGGCCGGCATCGTCACCTCCGTCGGTGCGCGCACCTCGCATGCGGCCCTGGTGGCGCGGCAAATGGGCAAGCCCTGCGTGGTCGGCTGCCGCGAGCTGAAGATCGATCCCGTCGCGAAGCGGGCCCAGCTCGGCCATCTCACCTTTGCCGAAGGCGACTGGATGACGATCGAGGGCGACACTGGTGAGCTTTATCTCGGACGCTGCGAGACGATCCGAACACGGCCCGAAGCCGAGCTGGCCGAGATCGCCGCGTGGCGGACGCAATCCGACCACCATGGCCGGCACGCCACCGCGCCTCAGTGAACGCCGGTCAGGACCTGAAAACACCCGATCGCGACCTCGATCACGATCAGGACCACCACCGCAATCTCCAGGCGGAGCGAGCGCTGGGTGTCGATGATGTCGGTCAGCGCGTTGGCGGTCTCCGACACCGCGGCGAGCTTGCGCTCGAGCGTGTCGAGGCGCTCCTTCAACTCGTACTCGTCCTCGAGACGGGAATAGAGCCGATCAAGCTCGGGCTTCTCCCAGAGCACGTCGGGCTTCTCGGCGATCGCGACACGGCCGGCGACGCGCTGCTGCACCAGCAAGGCATTGCCGATCAGTTGCAGAATGCCCTTGCGCCGGCGCGGCGTGCGGCCGCGTTCGGCCAGCTCCCGCGCAAACGGCTCGATCACGTCGAAGACCGCGGCGACGCGGCGCTCGTCGCGCGCCAGCGACGTGCTCTTGGCGAGCGCATCCGCAACCAGCAGCAGCCGGTCGTCGGAGAATTTGGCGAGGCAGATCGGCCCGCCCGGCTGGATCGCCTCGGCGGCCTCGTCGTTGCAGAGCTGCGCCTGCGCGATTTCCTCCTCAAACGGGCTGAGCTCTCCGGTCACGCGTGACTTCAGGTTGTCGATGAGCACCTTCTCCTCGGACGGAAGCAATCCGATCAGCACGACGACGCCGTAGCGAAAGATCACGGCAAGTCCGGCATGGACGCGGAAGGCAGCCGGCGTCGAGGACACCAGCGCGCCGATCTCGAGGCCGGAAGCATTGATGCGGTCCCCCAGCATCAGCGCCCGGATCCGCAAGGTCGGCGCGGTCCCCTGCTTCGGCGAGGTTGGCGCCATGCCAACGGCGAGTTGATCGGCGTTCATGCGAGGCCTCCCCCGGCACCGGGATCACACATCTTCGTTCGACTTTCTTGCAAGCTGCATCCCCTTCTGAGAGGGTCCAACGGTCCACGCTGCGAAATGCCACCATAGGCTTTGGGGTTAATACCCCCGGGGATGAGCTAGTGCCGAAACATTCGGCAACATTGCCAGCCTGCCGGCGACACATTTGGCTGCGATGACGGCCCGCAGTTTACCATTGGAGGCCGCAGCGCAGTCCGGAACGTTGCCGCCGGTAGCGCTAAGGGTTTATGACAGCCCCATAAAGAGCTACGCGTCGTTTCGAAATGCGGATATTGAAGCCTCAATCATGCTGAGCGTCATCATTCCGACCGAAGGTGTCGAGCAGACGGCGGTGGCGACCCTGGCCGCGCTGGTGCCCGGCGCCGCCGCCGGAATCATCCGGGAAGTGCTGCTGGTCGATGCCACCCGCAACGGCGTCATCGAGCGCGTTGCCGACGTCGCAGGCTGCCGTTTCATCGGCTTCGAGGGATCCTCGCAAGGCGCCGCTCTCGCGGCCGGCGCGCTCCAGGCCCGCTCGCCATGGCTGATGTTCCTGCCTGCGGGCGCGGTGCTGGAAACCGGCTGGATCGAGGAAACCACCCAATTCATCCAGGCCGTTGCAACCAGCGGCCGGGACCGGGCCGCAGTCTTCCGCTATGCGCGCTCGCCTTACGCCGATACCGGACTGCGCGACGTCCTTTGGGCCGTGGCGCGCAAGCTTGTGGGCCCGCTCGGCGATCAGGGACTCCTGATCGCACGTGATCATTACGACCGGATCGGCGGCTACCCGCCGCAGGCCCGCCATTCCGAGGCGCGGCTGCTCCGGCGGCTCGGCCGCTCGTCGCGGACCATGCTGCGCAGCCGGATCGTCATGGTCGCTTGAGGTCACCCGATATACTTGCCAAAGTCAAACAATTAATTGACAACGGCAAATATCGAGGTGCCCCATGTCTTTCGAAGCTGCCGACCACATCGCCGCCGTCCGCGCCTTCAACCGCTTCTACACCCGCAAGCTCGGGGTGCTCGACCAGCATCTCGGCAAGACCCCGTTTTCGCTCAGCGAGGCCCGGGTGCTCTATGAGCTCGCCCATCGCGACGACCTCGCGGCCAAGGAGATCGGCAACGAGCTTGGTCTCGACCCCGGCTATCTCAGCCGCATCGTCCAGAGCTTCGACGAAAAGGGGCTGATCACGCGAAAGCCCCTGCCCGCCGATCGCAGGCAGTACCAGCTGAGCCTCACCGCCAAGGGCCGCCAGACCTTCGCCAAGCTGAATCAGAGCTCGCAAAACGAGGTCGCCGCGATGCTGGCGCAGCTTTCGGCCGATGATGCAGCGCGGCTCACGCAGGCCATGGCGACCATCGAGACCGTGCTGGAGCCATCTCGCAGCCAGCCCGCGGCGTTCATGCTGCGCAGCCATCGGATCGGCGACATGGGCTGGGTCATCTCCCGACAGGGCGCCGCCTACGCCGCCGACTACAATTGGGACATCAGCTACGAGGCGCTGGTCGCCGAGATCTGCGCGCAATTCATCAAGAATTACGACGCCGCGCGGGAGCACTGCTGGATCGCGGAAAT
>RXJC01000328.1 GCA_003963435.1 Bradyrhizobiaceae bacterium
TCGACCTCGCCGAGCGTCTTGATGAAATCCTGGAAGATCCAGATCTGAAAGCGCCGCACCGCGTAGCCGGCGTGCCCGACCAGTGCGTCGAGACCGATTTCGTCGGCGACATCGCCGGTCGCCGCGCCGTTGCTGGCACGTTTGCGTGGGGCCGTCCGGCTTGCGCTCGCTGTCACATCGTGTCTCCCGCAGGGCAACCTTAGCGCTCGGGCGCCCCAAGCGAAAGATTGTTGTTGACGACAACAATTGCCGTGCCCAACATTATGGCCAAAGCAGCGCGGAACCAAGCTGCGGCCGGTCCCGGATTCGGGCGGAGGGAGGAAAGTCATGACAGTCGCCTCACGCGGTGACGTTGCAGGCCTGTTCGCAAGTCCCCGCACCATCGCAGAGCATCGCGCCGACGGCAGCATCGTGCTGCGCTCGCCCGATCCGTTGCGCGAGGGTGCGCGTTGCATCGGCGATTGGCTGGAGCAATGGGCGCGCCAATCGCCCGACACGATCTTCCTGGCCGAGCGCGGCAATGTCGACGCGCCCTGGACCGCCGTCACCTATGCGCAGGCGCTGCGGCAGGTGCGCGCGGTGGCATCCTGGATTCTCGGCCAGGGCCTCGGCGCGGAGCGCCCGCTCGCGATCCTTTCCGACAACAGCATCGATCACGCGCTGCTTGCGCTCGCCGCCCAGCATGTCGGCGTGCCTTCGGCCGCGGTCTCGCCGGCCTATTCGCTGATGTCGAGGGATTTCGAGAAGCTCAAGAGCATGATCACGCTGCTCGAGCCGGGCGCGATCTATGTCTCCGCGACAAAACCCTTCGCGGCCGCGCTCGCCGCCATCGCGCCGCTGCACAATGCGCAGATCATCAGCGGCAAGGAGGATGATGCTGAGACGCTCGCCTTCCGCACGGTCGTGGCAACGCCGGAGAGCCCGGACGTCGCAAAAGCCTTCGCCGCGGTCACGCCGGACACGATTGCAAAATTCCTGTTCACGTCTGGGTCGACCGGCACGCCCAAGGCCGTCATCAACACCCAGCGCATGCTGACCTCGAGCCAAGAGGCCAAGGCGCAGACCTGGACCTTCCTGCAGCCCGGCCGCGGCGATCTCGTCATTCTCGACTGGCTGCCCTGGAGCCACACCTTCGGCGCCAACCACAATTTCAACCTCGTGCTGCGCAATGGCGGCTCGCTCTATATCGACGGCGGCAAGCCGGCGCCCGGGCTGTTCGCGACCTCGCTGGCCAACTTGAACAGCGTGATGCCGACGGTCTATTTCAACGTGCCGCGCGGCTTCGACATGTTGATCGCGGCGCTGCGCAGCGACGAGGCGCTGCGCCGCCGTTTCTTCAGCGAGGTGAAATTCGCCTTCTACGCCGGTGCCGCGCTGCCGCAGAACCTCTGGGACGCGCTCGAGCAGCTGTCCATCGAGACGGTCGGCCGTGCGCTGCCGATGGTCTCGGCCTGGGGCTCGACCGAGACGTCGCCACTGGCGACCGACTGCCACTTCCTCGCCGAACGCTCCGGCAATATCGGCGTGCCCATTCCCGGCACCGAATTGAAGCTGGTCACGTCAGGCGACAAGCTGGAGGTGCGGGTGCGCGGTCCCAACGTCACGCCGGGCTATTGGAAAGCGCCCGAGCTGACCCGGCAGGCCTTCGACGAGGAGGGCTTCTATCTGATCGGCGATGCGGTCAAGCTCGCCGACAATGCGCGACCGGAGCGCGGTCTGTTCTTCGACGGCCGCGTCGCCGAGGACTTCAAGCTCAATTCCGGCACCTGGGTCAATGTCGGCACGCTGCGCGTTGCCGGCATCGCCGCGCTCTCGCCGCTGGTGCAGGATATCGTCGTGTCAGGCCACGGTGGCGACGAGGTGCGCTTCCTGGTGTTTCCGAACATGGCGGCTTGCCGCGCGCTTGCCGGCGTGGGCGAGACGGCCGATGTGAACGAGGTGCTTGCGCATGACAAGGTCAGAACCGCCGTCGCGCAGGGACTCGCAAAGCTGAAGCAGCAAGGCCCCAACTCCTCCGGCCACGCCACCCGCGCGCTGCTGCTCGCCGAGCCGCCGTCGGTCGACGGCGGCGAGATCACCGACAAGGGCTATATCAACCAGCGCGCCGTGCTGACGCGCCGCGCCGATGCCGTGGCGCGGCTGGACGATGATGCGTCGGGTGCGTGGATCGGTTGCGGCTAAGTCAGCTTGGGCGCGGGCTTTTCCACGCCGTCATTGCGAAGAGCAATTGATTCGCTGCGCCCGCGATGACGGAGGCTGGGGCGAGCCGCCCGGCAATACGCCAGCCGCCCTGCCGCAATATATTTCAGATTATTTTGTTGCCGAAGCAACTAATTTATGCGAACGCTTCCATAGCGCGATGACGGCGGGGAAACCGCCGCGTCCGATCATGGAGGAAACAATGCTCGGCCCGAACGGTGCCGCCGGCAAACGCCGGGGCATGCCTGGACGTGACGGAAGGGGGCGCCCGAAGCGCAACCCTTCAGGCTTCAGTGCCGCCGGTGACCGCGCCGAGGTTCTCGTGCAGCCGGCGCAGCAGGTCGATCAGCACTTCGCGCTCGTTCTTGTCGAGGCAGGACAACAGCCGCCGCTCGCGCTCAAGTGCGGCAACGATCACCTTGTCATGAGTGGTGCGGCCCTTCGCCGTCAGCGCGATCGAATGGGTACGGCCGTCATTGGGGTCGGTGCGGATCGAAACCAGTCCGCGCTTCTCGAGGCCGGCCAGCGTCCGGCTCACGGGTCCCTTGTCGAAGCCGATGACGTGGCAGATGCGCGACGCCGGAATGCCGGGCTCGATC
>RXJC01000559.1:0-3238 GCA_003963435.1 Bradyrhizobiaceae bacterium
CCGACATCTTCAATCCCAAGGAAGCCAAGCTGATCATCGCGCGCGACGAGGCCGCGATCAAGAAACGCGGGATGATCACCGAGGAGCATCCGATCTCCACCAAGGACGGCCTGCGGCTGTTCCTGACCCGCCGCGCCACCGTGCTCGGCGATACCGGCGAGCCGCAATATCTGATCAAGACCCACGAGGACGTCACCGACCGCCGGCAGACCGAGTCGCGCATGGCGCACATGGCCTATCACGACGGCCTCACCGATTTGCCGAACCGCGCCGCCTTCCTTCAGGCGCTGACCCAGATGATCGAGGCCTGCGAAGGCACCGGCGAGGAGTTCGCCGTCCTCTGCGTCGACCTCGACGGCCTCAAGGAGGTCAATGACGTCTTCGGCCATGCGCTCGGCGACAAGCTCCTGATCGAGGTGGCCCAGCGGCTTCAGGATTCCGCTCGCGGCGGCGTGGTGGCGCGACTGTCCGGCGACGAGTTCGGTCTCATCATCGACGGCAAGCAGCCGGACGCGGGCCTGGCGCTGGCGCAGCAGCTCGGCGAGGCCGTCGCCAAGGAATTCCAGATCGACGGCCGTGCCGTCCGCGCCGGCGCCACCACCGGCATGGCGATCTTCCCGCACAATGGCACCGACGGCGCCTCGCTGCTCGCCAATGCCGGTGCGGCGCTGTTCCGCGCCAAGCAGAAGTCCCGCGGCACGATCAGCCTCTACCAGCCGGAAATGGACCAGCAGATCCGCGATCGCCGCGTGCTGCACCAGGATCTGTCGATGGCGATCAAGAACGGCGAGCTCTCGCTCGCCTTCCAGCCGCAGGGCGTCGCCCGCCACAGCGTCGCCGAGAGCGAGATCATCGGCTTCGAGGCATTGGCGCGCTGGCAGCATCCGGTGCGCGGCCAGGTTTCTCCGGCCGAATTCATCCCGATCGCGGAGGAAAGCGGCCTGATCGTCGAGATGGGCGAGTGGATCCTGCGCGAGACCTGCCGCGAGGCGGCGTCCTGGCCGAAACCGCTCCAGGTCGCGGTCAATCTGTCGCCGGCGCAGTTCATGCACGGCGACGTGGTTGGCCTTGTCCATTCGATCCTGCTCGAGACCGGCCTTGCACCGGGCCGGCTCGAGCTGGAAATCACCGAGGGCGTGCTGATCGAGGATTTCGACCGCGGCCTTGCGCTGCTGCGCCGCCTCAAGGCGCTCGGCGTGCGCATCTCCATGGACGATTTCGGCAGCGGATACTCATCGCTGAGCTATCTGCAGGCGTTCCCGTTCGACAAGATCAAGATCGACCGCGCCTTCATCATCAATCTCGGCCGCAACCCGCAATCGGCGGCGATCGTCCGCGCGGTGATCGATCTCGGCCACGGCCTCGAAATGTCGATCATCGCCGAAGGCGTCGAGACGGTCGAGCAGCTCGCCTTCCTGGCCAAGGAAGGTTGCGACGGCGTGCAGGGGTACCTGCTCGGCAAGCCGCTGCCGATCGGCAAATATTCCGGTCTCGTCGGCCGCGCTGAAGTCATGGAGCTCGCGCTCAAGACCGGCTAATGATGAGGGGGCGCTTCGCTCCTTCCCGACGGCTTCATGGCGGATTACGACCTTGCGATCATCGGCGGTGGTCTGAACGGTGTCAGCCTCGCGCGCGATGCAGCCGGTCGCGGCCTGCGGGTCATTCTTCTGGAACAGGGCGATCTCGGTGGCGCAGCGTCCTCGGCGACACCGCGGCTGATCCACGGCGATTTGTCGGTGCTGGAGCGCCGCGGGTTCTGGCGGGTGCGCCGGGCGCTGGCCGAGCGCCGGATCTGGCTCGCCATCGCGCCGCATCTGGTTCGGCCGATGCGCTTCGTTATCCCCGCGCATTCCGACGAGCGCCCGCCCTGGCTGCTGCGGGCCGGCCTGTTCCTCTATGATCGCCTCTCCAGCCCAAGCGGCCTGCCACCATCTGCCACCATCGACATCACGCATCATCCGGTCGGGAACGCGCTCAAGCGTCCGTTCGGCACGGCGTTCGAATATTCCGACTGCGTCGTCGACGATTCCCGCCTGGTGGTGCTTACGGCGCTGGATGCGGCCGAACGCGGCGCCGTGATCCGGACCGGCGCGCGCTGCCTGCGGGCCGATCGAGCCGAGATCTGGCGGCTCGCGGTGGTCGATCGCGGCCATCGCCGCGCCATCACGACCCGAGCGCTGGCCAATGCGACCGGAGGCTGGACGTCGATGGTCGCGGAGACGGTGCTGCGGCAGCCGCAGCCGACCGTGGCGGCCATGCAAATGAGCCAGATCATCGTCCCCAAGCTGTTCGATTCGGACAACGTCTACGTCTTCCAGAACAGCGACGGGCGCCTGATCTTCGCCTCCCCTTTCGAGCGGGAGTTCACGCTGATCGGCACGGTCACGCATGACTTCACCGGCGATCCCGCCATCGTCGCGATGCCGGGTGCCGACATCAGCTATCTCTGCGAGGCGGCCAGCCGCTATTTCCGCGAGCGTGTCGCTCCAACCGACGTGGTCAGGGCGGTCTCCGGCGTCAATCTGACGCCAGCGTCCGCGCGGCGAGGTGACGGCACGACCCATTTTCACGCGCGCCGGCGCAAGGCGCCGCTGATTACGATGTTCGGCGGCGACCTCACGACTTCGCGCCGGCGTGCGGAGCGCGCGGTGACGAGGTTGACGCCGTTCTATCCGATGTCGCCGCCCTGGACCGCCGGCGCGCCGCTGCCCGGTGGGGATTTTGCGTGGGACCGCTTCGATCACGAGGTCGACCTCGCACGCGACCGCTGGCGCTTTCTTGGGGAATCGGAAACCCAGCGCCTGGTCGCAGCTTATGGCTCGCGGCTGTCGTCGGTGCTGGGCGAGGCGAAGACCCGCGACGAGCTCGGCCCCGCCTTCGGGCCAGAGCTGACCTCGGCTGAAGTGCGCTATCTCATGACCTACGAATGGGCACGTTTTCCCGAGGACATCCTGTGGCGCCGCTCCAAGCTCGGCCTGACCATGCGCGCAACGGACCGCGACGCGCTGGCGGCGTTCATGGCGGGTGTGAACGATCCATCCCGACACGGTTGAGCAAAACCCGATCGGCCGCTAGCGTGCGGCGGAATCGGGGTTGGCAGGGAACATGACCGACGAATTGCCCAAATCGCACGCCGCGACAAATGCGGCCGATGGAGACGCCGCCGCGGCGGGACAGCCGTTGCTGCGCATCGAGGGCGTCGCCAAGACCTTTGGCACGTTCCGGGCCGTGGACGGTG
>RXJC01000559.1:3288-5989 GCA_003963435.1 Bradyrhizobiaceae bacterium
GTCTCGCTCGACATCAAGGCCGGTGAGTTCTTTGCGCTGCTTGGACCCAGCGGCTGCGGCAAGACCACGCTGCTGCGCATGCTCGCCGGCTTCGAGGCCCCGGACGAGGGACGCATCCTGCTCGGCGGAAAGGATATCGCGCAGGCGCTGCCGCACGAGCGGCCGATCAACATGATGTTCCAGAACTACGCGCTTTTCCCGCATCTGTCGGTGCGCGACAACATCGCCTTCGGGCTGAAGCGCGCACGACTTGCACGCGCCGACATCGCCACGCGCGTTGCCGAGATGGTCGCGCTGGTGAAGCTCGAAGGGCTGGAGAAGCGCAAGCCCGACCAGCTCTCCGGCGGCCAGCGCCAGCGCGTCGCGCTGGCCCGCGCATTGGCGCGGCGGCCACAGCTTCTGCTGCTCGACGAGCCGCTTGCGGCGCTCGACAAGAAGCTGCGCGAAAGCACGCAAGGCGAATTGTTGGAGCTGCAGCGCCGGCTCGGCATGACCTTCGTCATCGTCACCCACGACCAGGAGGAGGCGATGACGATGGCGAGCCGGATCGGCGTGATGAAATCAGGCAAGCTGGCCCAGGTCGCGAGCCCACGCGAGCTCTACGAAGCGCCGCGCTCGCGTTGGATCGCGGAGTTCGTCGGCGACATCAACCTGTTCGAGGGCGAGTCCAAATTGCGCGACGGTCATCGTCTGGTCATTGGCACGCGCGATGCGGGCCCGCTGGTGGTGGCCGAGCCGCGCGAGCCGGTCGGAGCGGGAAAATTGGCGATCGCGATCCGGCCTGAGAAGGTCAAGCTGTCGCGCCGCGGGCCGGTGAACGAGGCCGGTCGTGGAACCGCCATCAACGCCCTGGACGGCGTGATCGCCGACATCTGCTATCTCGGCGGCACCACCACCTACAGGGTGAAGCTCGACACCGGCGGGACGTTGCAGGCCTCCGTCGCCAACAGCGCGCGGCTCGACGTCGATGCCTACAGCCTGAACCAGCATGTCGTCGCCTGGTTCACCCCTGACGATTGCGTGGTGCTGCAATCATGAGCGCCCGCCGCATCTTTGCGAGACCGGCGCGGTTTGCTGCCATCGCTCCCTACGTCTGGATGGTGCTGTTCTTCCTGGTGCCGTTCGCGTTCGTGCTGAAGATCAGCCTGTCGCAAACCGCGATCGCGCAGCCGCCCTACGAGCCGGTATTCGACCCGACGGCCGGCTGGGACGCGCTCAAGGCGGCGTTCGCTGCGCTGTCGCTGGATAATTTCAGGCTGCTCGGCTCCGACGAGCTCTATGTGTTCGCCTATGTGCGCAGCCTCACCGTGGCCGTGACCGCAACTGCCCTGTTGCTCCTGATCGGCTATCCCATCGCCTATGGCATGGCGCGGCTGCCGAAGAATTGGCAGGCGGTGGCGATGGTGCTGGTGATCGTGCCGTTCTGGACCTCGTTCCTGATCCGCATCTACGCTTGGATCAACATCCTCCAGCACGACGGCCTGCTCAACCAGATCCTGCTGGCGCTGCATCTGGTCAGTCAGCCCGTAGTGTGGCTCTCCACCGACAGCGCGATGTATATCGGCATCGTCTATTCCTATCTGCCGTTCATGATCCTGCCGCTCTACGCCACGCTCGCCAAGATGGAGCCGGCGCTGGAAGAGGCCGCCGCCGATCTCGGCGCGCCGCCGTGGCAGGTGTTCTGGCTCGTCACCTTCCCGCTGTCGCTGCCCGGCGTCGGCGCCGGCGTGCTGCTGTGCTTCATCCCGATCGTCGGCGAGTTCGTCATTCCGGATCTTCTGGCCGGCTCCAACTCGCTCATGATCGGCCAGACCCTTTGGCTCGAATTCTTCACCAACAAGGACTGGCCGGTCGCCTCCGCCGCGGCGATCGTGCTGCTCGTCGTGCTGCTGTTGCCGCTTTTGCTCTACGAACGGCTGCAGAAGCGACAGCTCGAGCAGGGGCGGTAAGGGCGATGCGCAAGATCTCCCGCCTGTCCCGCTTCAACATCGCCTCGCTCGCGCTGGGGCTTGCGTTCCTCTATCTGCCGATCCTCATCCTCGTCATCTATTCCTTCAACGCCTCGCGCCTGGTGACGGTGTGGGGCGGCTGGTCGCTGCGCTGGTATCACGAGTTCTTCAACGACCGCGCCATGATCGAGGCGGCCTGGATGAGCCTGCGGGTCGCGGTCTCCTCCGCGACCATCGCGACGCTGCTCGGCACGCTTGCGGCCGTGGCGCTGTCGCGCGGCGAGCGGTTCCGCGGCCGGACGCTGTTCTCCGGCATGCTCTATGCGCCGCTGGTGATGCCGGAGGTGATCACCGGTCTGTCGCTGCTGCTGCTGTTTGTCGCCCTGAACGCCGAGCGCGGCTTCTGGACGGTAACGATCGCGCACACCACGCTGACGATGTGCTTCGTCGCCGTCGTCGTGCAGTCCCGGCTCGGCTCGCTCGACCGTTCGCTGGAGGAGGCGGCAATGGACCTCGGCTGCGACCCGGTCCGCGCATTCGTCGCTGTCACTCTGCCGCTGATCGCCCCCGCGATCGTCGCCGGCTGGATGCTGGCCTTCACGCTGTCGCTGGATGATCTCGTGATCGCGAGCTTCACCACCGGGCCCGGCTCCGCCACGCTGCCGATCCGGATCTATTCGGAGGTGCGGCTCGGCGTGAAGCCGGAGATCAACGCGATCTGCACGCTGGTGATTGCCCTGATCGCGGTCGTC
>RXJC01000486.1 GCA_003963435.1 Bradyrhizobiaceae bacterium
CCGCGCTTGCCCGAGCCCATGGCCTTCATCACGTCGGCCATGTTCCGGTGCATCTTGAGCAGCTTGTTGACGTGCTCGACGCTCTGGCCGGAGCCCGCCGCGATGCGCTTCTTGCGGCTGGCCTTGAGCAGATCGGGATGACGGCGTTCGTCGCGCGTCATGGAATCGATGATCGCGACCTGGCGCTTCAGGATCTTGTCGTCGATGCCGGCGGCGGCGATCTGGTTCTTCATCTTGGAGATGCCGGGCATCATGCCCATCAGCCCGCTGATGCCGCCCATGTTGGCCATCTGCAACAGCTGCTCGCGCATGTCGTTGAGGTCGAACTGACCCTTGCGCATGCGCTCGGCGGTGCGTGCGGCCTTCTCGGCGTCGATATTGGCGGCGGCGCGCTCGACCAGCGAGACCACGTCGCCCATGCCGAGAATGCGGCCGGCGATACGGTCGGGGTGGAAGTCTTCCAGCGCGTCGGTCTTTTCGCCGGTGCCGAGCAGCTTGATCGGCTTGCCGGTGACCGCGCGCATCGACAGCGCAGCGCCGCCGCGGCCGTCGCCGTCAACGCGTGTCAGCACGATGCCGGTGAGGCCGACGCGCTGATCGAACGAGCGCGCGAGGTTCACGGCGTCCTGGCCGGTGAGGCTGTCGGCGACCAGCAGCACTTCATGGGGATTCGCCGCGGCTTTGATCGCGGCGGCCTCCGCCATCATCTCTTCGTCGAGCGTGGTGCGGCCGGCGGTGTCGAGCAGCACGACGTCGTAGCCGCCGAGCTTGCCGGCTTCCAGCGCGCGCTTGGCAATCTGCGGCGGCTGCTGGCCCGCCACGATCGGCAGGGTCGGAATGTCGAGGTCGCGGCCGAGCACGGCCAGCTGCTCCATCGCCGCCGGGCGATAGACGTCGAGCGAGGCCATCAGCACCTTGCGCTTGTCGCGCTGGACCAGGCGGCGGGCGAGCTTTGCGGTGGTGGTCGTCTTGCCCGAGCCCTGCAGGCCGACCATCATGATCGGCACCGGCGGCACGGAATTGACGTCGATGGTCTGGCCTTCGCTGCCCAGCGTGTTGATCAGCTCGTCATGGACGATCTTGACCACCATCTGGCCGGGGGTCACCGACTTGACGACGGTGGCGCCGATCGCCTGCTCGCGGACGCGCTCGGTGAAGCTGCGCACCACCTCCAGCGCGACGTCGGCCTCCAGCAGCGCGCGGCGCACCTCGCGCATCGCGGCGTCGACGTCCTTTTCGGTCAGCGCACCGCGCCCCGTCAGACGATCGAGAATTCCGCCAAGCCGTTCCGACAGATTGTCGAACAATGCCGTTGTCCTGTTTTACCTCTCCCCGCCTGCGGGGAGAGGTCGGATCGCCCTTGCGATCCGGGTGAGGGGGTACGAGACCATCTGCGCGCACCATGCGCGGAGAGAGCCCCTCACCCCGGCCCTCTCCCCGCAAGAGCGGGGCGAGGGAGAAGAGAGTCCAAACACCTTTGCGCCCGAGGGCGCACAGCGCTGTCGGGCGTTGACCTCCGGCCTCGAGGGCCGGTCGGCGGGTCGAAAAGAAAGCCTTTCCGAGAAAGTGGCGGGGTTAAACGCCGCTCCCGCCCGAAAGTCAAGGAAAGTTAGGGGGCCGGAACCCTTTTGCCAGGGTAAGGTCCTGAAAACACGTCCTTTTGCCGGCGGTTCCTTTTCTCTTGGCCGCGCCCATATAGAAGGTGATGACTTACCACCGCCACCTCCCCTAGAAGCCCGCCCCCCGTGCCGATCGCCCGCCGCCGCGTCTTCGGGCTGCTTCCCGGCCGGCGCGCTGGTCGGAGTTCCCTCGCTCTGGATGTCCCGCATGAAAACCTATGACGGTCCCGCCTCCGATCATTTCGACGGCTTGACCTTCTTCGATCCGGACGGCGCGCCGCCGAAGCCGCTGCGCGAGGTGCTGCGCTGGCAGTTCGGCGGCAAGCGGCAGCGCGCCAAATGGCCGGATTGGGCCCCCAGCCCCCATGCCGACACCCCGCCGGCGCGTATCGACGGCGACAAGGTGCGGCTCTCCTTCGTCGGCCACGCCAGCTGGCTGATCCAGACCGGCGGGCTCAACATTTTGGTCGATCCGGTCTGGTCGATGCGGGTCTCGCCGGTCTCCTGGGCCGGGCCGAAGCGGCACAACGATCCCGGTATCGCCTTCGACCAGCTGCCGAAGATCGACGTCGTGCTGGTCTCGCACGGCCACTACGATCATCTCGACATCGCGACGCTGTCGCGCCTCGCGAAGACCTTTGCCCCGCGCGTGGTCACCCCGCTCGGCAACGACGTCACGATGCGCAGCGCCGTTCCGACGATCAAGGTCGACGCCTTCGACTGGCACGACCGCGTCGAGCTCGGCGGCGGCATCGCCGTGCACCTGGTGCCGACCCGGCACTGGACCGCGCGCGGCATGTTCGATCGCAACAAGGCGCTGTGGGCGAGTTTTGTCCTGGAGACGCCGGCCGGGAAGATCTACGTCGTCTGCGATTCCGGCTACGGCGACGGTCGGCATTTCCGCCGCGTCGCCGAGAAGCACGGCAAGCTGCGTCTGGCGATCCTTCCCATCGGCGCCTACGAGCCGCGCTGGTTCATGCGCGACCAGCACATGAATCCGGAGGATGCGGTGAAGGCGCTGGCCGATTGCGGCGCCGAGGCCGCGCTCGGGCATCACCACGGTACGTTCCAGCTCACCGATGAAGCGATCGACGCGCCGGCGAAAGCGCTGGTGGAAGCGCTCGATGCCGCGCAGATTCCGCAAGCGCGGTTCGTGGCGATGAAGCCGGGGCAGGTGGTGGAGATTTAGGTCGCGTACCCATAAACCCGGCGGCGTGATGCGACGAAAGAAATGTCCGCTTTGCTCCCATCGCGACAGGTTCATGCGGCTCTGCGCTATTGAACCAGAAAGCCCATGACGCAACAAAACACCATGGATTTTCTTTCGGTCGGAAGACCTTGATTGATGGATGGAGCCGGCCTGTGGGATTTTTGCTGAGACTTGTGCTTGCAACCGCTCTGGTGAACCTTGCTCCTGCCGTCGCCCAGGCGAAGAATGCCGTCGCTTCTCCTGCCTTGCAGAAGGAATTCGATGGCTTCATCGAGAAGTTTCGCGCAGCGCTGAAGGCAGACGATTCCGCCGCCGTCGCCGCCATGACACGATTGCCGTTCATGAACGACAACGCAATTCGCGACGCCGCGCAATTTGGCGCCAAGACCTTTCTCTTGGCCGCGCCCATATAGAAGGTGATGACTTACCACCGCCACCTCCCCTAGAAGCCCGCCCCCCGTGCCGATCGCCCGCCGCCGCGTCTTCGGGCTGCTTCCCGGCCGGCGCGCTGGTCGGAGTTCCCTCGCTCTGGATGTCCCGCATGAAAACCTATGACGGTCCCGCCTCCGATCATTTCGACGGCTTGACCTTCTTCGATCCGGACGGCGCGCCGCCGAAGCCGCTGCGCGAGGTGCTGCGCTGGCAGTTCGGCGGCAAGCGGCAGCGCGCCAAATGGCCGGATTGGGCCCCCAGCCCCCATGCCGACACCCCGCCGGCGCGTATCGACGGCGACAAGGTGCGGCTCTCCTTCGTCGGCCACGCCAGCTGGCTGATCCAGACCGGCGGGCTCAACATTTTGGTCGATCCGGTCTGGTCGATGCGGGTCTCGCCGGTCTCCTGGGCCGGGCCGAAGCGGCACAACGATCCCGGTATCGCCTTCGACCAGCTGCCGAAGATCGACGTCGTGCTGGTCTCGCACGGCCACTACGATCATCTCGACATCGCGACGCTGTCGCGCCTCGCGAAGACCTTTGCCCCGCGCGTGGTCACCCCGCTCGGCAACGACGTCACGATGCGCAGCGCCGTTCCGACGATCAAGGTCGACGCCTTCGACTGGCACGACCGCGTCGAGCTCGGCGGCGGCATCGCCGTGCACCTGGTGCCGACCCGGCACTGGACCGCGCGCGGCATGTTCGATCGCAACAAGGCGCTGTGGGCGAGTTTTGTCCTGGAGACGCCGGCCGGGAAGATCTACGTCGTCTGCGATTCCGGCTACGGCGACGGTCGGCATTTCCGCCGCGTCGCCGAGAAGCACGGCAAGCTGCGTCTGGCGATCCTTCCCATCGGCGCCTACGAGCCGCGCTGGTTCATGCGCGACCAGCACATGAATCCGGAGGATGCGGTGAAGGCGCTGGCCGATTGCGGCGCCGAGGCCGCGCTCGGGCATCACCACGGTACGTTCCAGCTCACCGATGAAGCGATCGACGCGCCGGCGAAAGCGCTGGTGGAAGCGCTCGATGCCGCGCAGATTCCGCAAGCGCGGTTCGTGGCGATGAAGCCGGGGCAGGTGGTGGAGATTTAGGTCGCGTACCCATAAACCCGGCGGCGTGATGCGACGAAAGAAATGTCCGCTTTGCTCCCATCGCGACAGGTTCATGCGGCTCTGCGCTATTGAACCAGAAAGCCCATGACGCAACAAAACACCATGGATTTTCTTTCGGTCGGAAGACCTTGATTGATGGATGGAGCCGGCCTGTGGGATTTTTGCTGAGACTTGTGCTTGCAACCGCTCTGGTGAACCTTGCTCCTGCCGTCGCCCAGGCGAAGAATGCCGTCGCTTCTCCTGCCTTGCAGAAGGAATTCGATGGCTTCATCGAGAAGTTTCGCGCAGCGCTGAAGGCAGACGATTCCGCCGCCGTCGCCGCCATGACACGATTGCCGTTCATGAACGACAACGCAATTCGCGACGCCGCGCAATTTGGCGCCAAGACCTATCGGACCTCGTTCACGGCAAAAAATCGCGCGTGCATCCAGCGCGGCAAGGCCGTCTACGATCGCGATGACTATAAGAACGACAGTTACTTCGTCTTCTGCGGCGATCTCATCTTCGTCTTTACCAAGACGCCGACGGGGTTCCTTTTTACGGATATCAGCGCGAATGATTGATCAGGCAGGTGGTGGCGATTTAGCTCCGCGCTACTGCCCCTGCTTGATCGCCCAGCTCACATTCACCGTTACCGACAGCGTCTCCTCGCCGGGCGCCACGGCGGCCGGCGCCGCCATCGGTGCCATTGCCATCCGCGCCTTGAATAGCGGCACCGGAGCGCCGCCCTCGCTAACGCTGAGCGGTGCGCCCAGCGTCACGCCGGTTGCCTTGGCATAGATCTCCGCCTTGCGGCGGGCGTCCGCCACCGCCTGCTCGCGCGCATCGTCGAGCAGCTTCGAGGCCTGCGTCACCTCGAAGGAGATGTTGCCGATGTCGTTGGCGCCGGCGCCGACCAGCGCGTCGATGATGCCGGCGACCTTGGCGACGTCGCGGATCTTCACGGTGACGCGGCTACTGGCGCGGAAGCCGACCACCGGGGATGCGCCGGTGGATTTGTTCTGGCCGTATTGCGGCTGCAGCGACAGCCGCGAGGTCTGGTAATCCTTCTCAGGGATGCCGGCGCCCTTCAGCGCCAGCAGCACCTTGCCCATCGCGGCGTTGTTGGCGTCGGAGGCTTCCTTCGCCGACCTGGCGTCGCTGGCGACACCGGCGTCGATCTGCGCAAGGTCTGGCGCGACGGAAACACTGGCTTCGCCACTCACCGAAATGGCGGACGGAAAATCGTCGGCAAGCGCCGATGTTGCCGGCAGCGTGGTGGCAACAACGGCGGCGAGGGACGCAACAAGGACGGCAGGTTTCTTCATCGGTCTCACTTCAGCGGCACGAAAACGTTGATCACGAGCTTGTCCTCGGCGGTCTTCAAGGGATCGGTGAGGTACTCCTCGATGAAGGTGTCCTTTGCTTCCAGTCTCTTGTCGTCGAGGTGATTGGTGATCGCCTCGTAGGTGTTGTCCATGTTGTCGTAGGAGCCGCGGTGGACGAATTTCAGCACCTTGCCCTCCGGCGATTTGCCGATGCTCATGTCCTTGGTGAGGTTTTTCGGATCCTGCTCGACCGGAATCTCGGCCAGGAAGGTGAAGCCGGTATCGTCCGTCGAGGTGTAGACGATCATCGCATTGCCGGCGTGCTTGATGCCCTGCTTCTCCAACAGCGTGTTCAGCGCCTTGAAGGCGTCCATCAGCGTGTCGAAGGCGGAGTCCCAGTTCGCGGTGCCCTTGAACATCACGACCTTCTTGGCCTCGAGCGTGGTCTCCAGGCCGAACGGATCGGCGGTCTGCACCGGGGCGGGGGTTGCGGCGGCCGGTGCCGGGGCCGTCGGGCTGGGTGAGGCGCTGGCTGCGGGCGAGGGCGACGTCGTCGGGGTCGGCGAAGCGCTGGCCGCAGGCGCAGGTGAGGCCGTTGCCGCAGGCGCAGGCGAGCCACTCGCGGCCGGAGAGGGCGAAGCCGACGGAGCCGGCGAGGGACTTGCGGCGGTGGTCGGGACCGGGCTCGGCGTTTGCGCCACAACCCCAGGCAGGCCAAGCGACAAGGCCGCTGCCGGGATCATCGCGGCCAGAGCGAGACGACGAAACCTGAACATCTTATTCTCCCCAAGGCCTGAATCGCCATGGCCCTTCATCACCAAGACCTTGCCTACTAAGACCTTGCCCACCAAGGCCTCATCCGGCTTTAGCCCGGCCGCGCATCCCGGTTCGCGGCGAGCCGCGCCGTTCTAACACGCGGGCGCGGAATTCGTCTCATGACAGATGCGTCATGGCAGACCTCCCGGCCGCCGCAAATCACTGGCCAAGCCGGCAAGGATCGCCATATAAGACAGGCGAAATTCGGGAATTTTCATGAGCGCGCTGGCCAACCACGCATTTGCCAAGATGAACGGCATCGGCAACGAGATCGTCGTTGTCGACATGCGCGATTCTGCGGGCGGGGTGACGCCGGACGACGCCCGCGCGGTCGCGTCCGCGAATGGCGGCGTGGCTTACGACCAGCTCATGGTGCTGCAGAAGCCGCGGCTCGAGGGCACCGAAGCCTTCATCCGCATCTACAACAATGACGGCTCGGAAGCCGGAGCCTGCGGCAACGGCATGCGCTGCGTGGTACGGCGCATCTTCGAGAAGAGCGGGCAGGCCAATGCGACGTTCGAGACGGCGGCCGGCCTGCTCAACGCCTGGCAGGGCCCTGCGCCCGATCTCTACACCGTCGACATGGGCGTGCCGAAGTTCGGCTGGCAGGACATCCCGCTGGCGGAAGAGTTCCGCGACACCCGCTACATCGAATTGCAGATCGGGCCGATCGACAATCCGATCCTGCATTCGCCCTCCGTGGTGAACATGGGCAATCCGCACGCGATCTTCTGGGTCGACGACGTCAACGCGTACGATCTCGAACGTTTCGGCCCGTTGCTAGAAAACCATCCGATCTTCCCGGAGCGCGCCAACATCACGCTCGCCCATATCGTCGACCGTGATCACGTCACCATCCGCACCTGGGAACGCGGTGCCGGCCTGACAAAGGCCTGCGGCTCGGCGGCCTGCGCCACGGCCGTGGCCGCGGCCCGCCTGAAGCGGGTCGAGCGCAATGTCGAGATCACGCTGCCCGGCGGCAAGCTCGGCATCGAATGGCGCGAGCGCGACGACCACGTGCTGATGACGGGCACGGCGACCTTCGAATACGAGGGCAGGTTCGATCCGGCGCTGTTCGCGCCGGCCGTCTGATGGCCGTCGACATCGTCACCTTCGGCTGCCGCCTCAATGCCTTCGAGGCCGAGGTGATCCGCCGCGAGGCGGAAGCCGCGGGGCTCGACGACACCATCGTCGTCAACAGTTGCGCCGTTACCAACGAGGCGGTGGCGCAGGCGCGGCAATCGATCCGCAAATTGAAGCGCGAGCGGCCCAACGCGCGCATCGTCGTCACTGGATGTGCGGCGCAGACCCAAAGCGGCATGTTCGCTGGCATGGCCGAGGTCGATCGCGTCGTCGGCAATGACGACAAGATGCGAGCTGAGGCCTGGCGCGAGACGCGCGATGCCTTCGATCTCGGCGCCGGCGAGAAGATCGCCGTCAGCGACATCATGGCCGTGAAGGAGATGGCGCCGCATCTCGTCGACGGCTATGCGAGCGGCCTGCCGCGTGTGTTCGTGCAGGTGCAGAACGGCTGCGACCATCGCTGCACCTTCTGCATCATTCCTTTCGGCCGCGGCAATTCGCGCTCGGTGCCGATGGGCGCGGTGGTCGAGCAGGTGCGCAACCTGGCGGCGCGCGGCCATGCCGAGATCGTGCTGACCGGCGTCGACCTCACCAGCTACGGTGCCGATCTGCCGGGTTCGCCGAAGCTCGGCATGCTGACCAAGCAGATCCTGCGGCACGTGCCGGAGCTGAAGCGCCTGCGCATCTCCTCGATCGATTCGATCGAGGCGGATTCCGATCTGCTGGATGCCGTCGCCGATGATTCGCGGCTGATGCCGCATCTGCACCTGTCGCTGCAATCCGGCGACGACATGATCCTGAAGCGCATGAAGCGGCGGCATTCGCGGCGTGACGCGATCGCATTCTGCGACCAGGTGCGCCGCCTGCGCCCCGAAATCGTGTTCGGCGCCGACATCATCGCGGGCTTCCCGACCGAGACGGACGAGATGTTCTCGCGCTCGCTCGATCTCATCGAGGAATGCGGCCTCACCTTCCTGCACGTCTTCCCCTATTCGCCGCGCCCCGGCACGCCGGCGGCAAAGATGCCGCAGGTGGCCGGCGCTGCGATCAAGGAACGTGCGAAGCGGCTGCGCGCGGCGGGCGAGGCGGCGCTGCGCAAGCGGCTGCAAGCGGAGATCGGCCTGATGCGCGAGGTGCTGATCGAGAGCGAGGGGCAGGGACGCACGGAGCACTATCTGCCGGTGGCGATTGCGGGCGAGCGCGTGGGCAGCGTGGTGCCGCGGACGATCACCGGCAGTGATGGCGAGCGGCTCACCGCATGATCAGCTGCGGTGAATTGCGCCGCAAAATCTCCGCCGTCGTCCCTGCGCACGCAGGGACCCATACCGCGCGATATATCGTGTGTGGACGGTTGAAGTACCGAGCGATGAATCTTCGCCCAACTCCTCCCTGTGGTAATGGGTCCCTGCGTGCGCAGGGACGACACCGGGATGGGATACAGTTGTACTCTAAACCAGCGCCTCCTACGACGCCCGCACCTGCCAGAACCGCAGCGTCCGCTTGGCATTCTCCGGCGTCATCCGCACATAGTGCGCTTGCGCTCGTGCGAGATCCGCCGGCTTCATGGCGCCGGTCGCAAAACGGCATTCGAGCACGGCGGCCGTTGCTTCCCAGCTCAGCTGCGCCGCCTTGCACGGCACCAACAGGCCGTCCTCGCGCAGGCTCTGCATCAGCGGCCGAATCACCTCGACGGTCGAGCCGGACAGGGCCGCGAGGGCCGCGGCAGTCTCTTCGTAGCGCCGCTGCTTGGCAAAGCCGGATAGCGTGGCCTCGTTGAGCTGGCCGGTGG
>RXJC01000131.1 GCA_003963435.1 Bradyrhizobiaceae bacterium
CATACCATCGGCTTCGTCTTTCAATATCATCTGCTGATCTCGGCGTTCACGGCGCGGGAAAACGTCATGATGCCGATGCTGGTCGACAGCGGCTTCCCGTCGGCGGGCATCGAAGCGCGCGCCAATCGGCTGCTGGCTCAGGTCGGTTTGGAGAAATTCGCCGGCAATCTCGCCAACAACATGTCCGGCGGCCAGCAGCAGCGCGTCGCGGTCGCCCGTGCGCTCGCCATGAATCCCGATCTCGTGCTGGCCGATGAGCCGACCGGCAATCTCGACAGCGGTTCGGCCGAGGCCGTGTTCAAGCTGATGCGGCAGGTGAACCGCGACAGCGGAACGAGTTTCCTTCTGGTGACCCATAATATGGACCTGGCGCGCCGCTGCGACCGGATCATCGAAGTGATCGACGGCCGCATTCGGGCCTGATGTCCCGGCGAGGCGGATTTTTCGGGGATATCAAAGGCTTGGGCCGGGCGTTGGGCCTCGAAAAAGCCCCGTTCTTGCTTGCCTAGAGCGGCTGCTTCCTTTATCCGGTTGGCTGCCTTGCGTGCGGGCGGCCACGGCCGCCGCTTGGGCTGGGCGCAGGCATGACCCGGAAGAGTGGGCACCGGTTTTCCGCGAGGATCATGCCCGAGAGACAGTTTGAATAGGATTACCCGCGAATGGCCAATGTTGTCGTCGTCGGCGCCCAATGGGGCGACGAAGGGAAGGGCAAGATCGTCGACTGGTTGTCGGAGCAGGCGGATATCGTCGTCCGGTTCCAGGGCGGCCATAACGCCGGCCACACGCTGGTGATCAACGGCAAGACCTACAAGCTCGCGCTGCTGCCCTCGGGCGTGCTGCGCGAGGGCAAGCTGTCGGTGATCGGCAACGGCGTGGTGTTCGATCCCGCCGCCTTCCTCGACGAGGTCGCCAAGCTCAGGGCCCTGGGCGTCGCGGTGTCTCCGGAGAACCTGCGCGTCGCCGAGAACGTCACGCTGATCCTTCCCCTGCACCGCGAGCTCGATGCGCACCGCGAATCCGCCAGCGCCGCGACCGCGATCGGCACCACCCGCCGCGGCATCGGGCCCGCCTATGAGGACAAGGTCGGCCGCCGCGCCATCCGCCTGATGGACCTCGCCGACCTCGACACGCTGCCGCACAAGATCGACCGCCTGCTGGCCCATCACAACGCGCTGCGCCGCGGCCTCGGCCTGCCGGAGTTCGACGGCAAGGTGATCCTGAAGGAGCTGAGCGCGCTGGCGCCTGAGCTGCTGCCCTATGCCGAGACGGTGTGGCGGCTGCTCGACATCAAGCGGCGCGAAGGCAAGCGCATGCTGTTCGAGGGCGCGCAGGGCGCGCTGCTCGACGTCGACCACGGCACTTATCCTTACGTCACCTCGTCCAACACGGTGGCGGCGCAGGCCGCGACCGGCGCCGGGCTCGGACCGGCTGCGGTCGGCTATGTGCTCGGCCTGTGCAAGGCCTACACCACCCGCGTCGGCCAGGGCCCGTTCCCGACCGAGCAGGACAACGCGACCGGCCGCAAGATCGGCGAGCGCGGCCGCGAGTTCGGCACCAACACCGGCCGTCCGCGCCGCTGCGGCTGGTTCGACGCCGTGCTGGTCCGCCAGGCGGTCCGGACCTGCGGCATCAACGGCCTCGCGCTGACCAAGCTCGACATCCTCGACGGCTTCGACACCATCGAGGTCTGCACCGGCTACAAGCTCGACGGCAAGGAGATCGACCATTTCCCGGCCGGCGAGGGCGCCCAGGCCCGGGTCGAGCCGATCTACGAGACCATCGAGGGCTGGAAGGAGCCGACCGCCAGTGCGCGGTCCTGGGCCGACCTGCCGGCCCAGGCCATCAAATATGTCCGGCGGATCGAGGAATTGGTGGGGTGCCCGGTCGCACTGCTTTCCACCAGCCCCGAACGCGAAGATACTATCCTCGTGCAAAACCCGTTTGAGGCTTAACGATCTCTTACCAGGACGCGCGTATAGTTGAGTTGAAATGGCTGATTACTATCCGCTGATCGCCCGCGCTATTGCCGCCCTGGACCCCAACGCTCCCGGCGAAAGCCGTCGCGCGCTCTATGAGCGGGCGCGCACGGCCCTGATCGCGCAGCTGCGCAGCGTGCAGCCGCCGCTGTCCGAATCCGAGATCACCCGCGAACGGTTGTCGCTGGAGGAGGCCGTCCGCAAGGTCGAATCGGAAGCCGCCCAGCGCGCCCGCGAGGCCTCGCGCCCTGGAGGCGGCGGGCGCAGCAGTGGCAGCGGCGATGCGTTTCGCCGCGCCAGCACCCGGGCCACGGAAGGCAACGGAGCTGCAGCAGCCCCGCCCGCCGCGCCGCGGACGCGTCCGGCGCCGCCACCGCCGCGGGCCGATCGTCCGTCCTTCAACGTTGACGACCAGGGCGATGCCCAGCGTCCGCCGCGCGCTCCCCGTTTCGACGCCCCGCGCCAGCCGGGGCCGTCCGCGCCGCCCCCGATGCCGGAGCCGCCGGCGGCCGGGCGCGATCGCGCCGGCGCGCGCCGTGCTCCCGATATGGGACCTCCGCCAGCGCTGCCGCCGGCACCGGGCGTGCGCGGCTTCCGTGACATCACGGCCGATGCCAATGACCTCGGCGGCGCCGCCGCGCAGGCCAGCCGTGCCGCGCGCCGCAGCTATGCCAACGTGCCCTCGCCCTCGCCGGAATTCGACCGGCTCGAGCCGAGCCTGGAGAACCGTGGCGGCGAGTCCGAGGCGCCCTATTCCTACGATGAGGCGATCGAGGAGGCCGAGCGCTACACGCCGCAGCCGCCTTCGCCGCGTCCGCGCATCGCGCCCGAGCGCGAGGCCAAGAAGCGGGTCCGCACCGGCTCCGTCTTCCCGTTCAAGAGCGCGATCGCCGTCGGCATCGTGCTGATCCTGGTCGGCGCCGGCATCCTCTGGGGCAAGCCGCTGCTGCAGGTCGCGACCAACCTGTTCAAGTCTTCGCCCACCCAGGTGGTGGAGGCGCCGAAGGATGCCTCGCAGCCGCAGATCAAGCCGAAGATTCCGGATCGTGTGGGCCAGCCCTCGGCAAGCGACCAG
Source organism: Bradyrhizobiaceae bacterium (assembly GCA_003963435.1). Lineage (GTDB taxonomy): Bacteria > Pseudomonadota > Alphaproteobacteria > Rhizobiales > Xanthobacteraceae > Bradyrhizobium. The sequence continues at coordinate 3,052 of RXJC01000131.1, forward strand.
CCGATTGCGCCGGTGGCGCAGAAGGTCGTGCTCTATGAAGAGGATCCGTCCGATCCGAAGGGCAAGCAATATGTCGGCTCGGTGGTGTGGCGGCTCGAACAGAGCAAAGCAACCGGAAACCAGAAGCCCGAGGTCGCCGTGCTCGCGGACCTCGAGATTCCCGAACGCAAGTTCAAGATGAAGATGTCGTTTCGCCGCAACATCGAGTCGTCGCTGCCGGCGAGCCATACGGTCGAACTGACCTTCACCGTACCGCCGGACTTTGCCGGCGGCGGCATCCTCAGTGTGCCGGGCATCCTGATGAAGTCGAACGAGACGACGCGGGGCGCGCCGCTCTCGGGCCAATCGGTGAAGGTCACCGACGGCTATTTCCTGGTGGGGCTCTCCAGCTCCGACGCCGACCGCTCCCGCAACATCCAGCTCATGAAGGAACGTTCGTGGTTCGACGTGCCGCTGGTCTACGCCAACCAGCGCCGCGCCATCATCGCGATCGAGAAGGGCGCCCCCGGCGAGCGCGCCTTCAACGAAGCCTTCGCGCAGTGGGGCGACTGAGCTCCTGCTGTCATTCCGGGGCGCGCATAGCGCGAGCTATGATGCGCAATTGAGAATCCATCTTGTAGCGGGTGACGTGGAGAAATGGATTCCGGGTTCGGTGCTGCGCACCGCCCCGGAATGACAGCCTGGATGGTCGGCGCTACTGCGCCGCCGCTTCCCGCTTGTGCGAGGCGACGGCCTCGCGGTCCATCACGGCGCGGCAGCCGGGGCTGACCTGGGCCTTGTTCCGGACCATGCAGGCCCTGACCCGGGGGATGTCGGGGATTTCACTGGAGCACAGCCGCATCGCATCGCCCGTGCACATCTGCTGCGCCTCGGATGAGAAGGCGAGGCCGGGTGAGGTCTGGAGCGCGATGGCGGTGGTTGCGACGGCCAACAGCGAAGCGGTGGTCTTGAACAGCGAAGCGATGGTCTGAGTGCGTGTCATGCAGAAGGATCCCCGAGTTCCCTTGGGCTTGAGCCACTTGGTTTTGGGGCGCCGCACGCGACTTGATCTGCCGCATGTCACAGCCTTCACGCCGGGAACTCACTCCCGCATGTGGTCGCTCGATTTCTTGATTGTTCGAATCGAAAAGTGCTGCGCCGCCCGAGCGAAGTATGCGTCATTGTCGCACGGCTGCAATGGCCGGCATGAAGGAAATTGCAGTTGTTGCGTGCGCGTCACGCAACATGCGTGCGCACGCGATCAGATCAGCCGATCGGAGGATGCGTCCGCGCGTTCGACGTCGCTCGCGCCGAGCGCGGCGGCGTGTTCCTCGACGGCGGTGACGCCCTTGGCCGTGAGCTCGAACAGGTCACCGTCCTTCATGACGTAGCCGTCGGCGATCAGCTGCCCCATCTTGCCCTGGCGGTCGTCGGCGAAGGCGACGGACTGGCTGATGTCCCGCAGGATCGAGAGTTCTTCGTCGTGCAACATGGCTTCACTCTCCGTTCGCGGGATTTCTCGGCCTCACATGCCGTGGCTCTGAAACACCTTGCTGCAGGACCTCGACAGCTTGGCCCGGTTGGCTTGCAGACAGCCCTGCACGGCCATGTCGTTGCCGAGGTCCTTGCGGCAGAAGCGCGATGCATCCCGCGAGCAGGCCTTCTGTTCCTGCGGCGTGCCCATGTGGCCTTGGGCGAAAGCGGGCACCCCGGAAAGACTGGTCAGGGCTGCCAGCGTGATCGTCGCCAGGAGAATTTTGCGGGCCATCGGGCGCTCCAATTTGCCAGAGGGTCAATTCAGGTCCTGTCTGAACTCGTCGCCCTACCACTTGTTCCCCAAAGGCAGGGGGCGCACCCCGCTGTTCAAGGTTCCCGCGGCGCTGCTATAAGCAGTGGAGAAGTGTGAGGGTGCTCGATGAAACGCTACCTGGTGTTTGCGCTGCTCGGCCCGTTCGTCGGCGGGTTCCTGCTGCTGCTGACCACGACTTATCAGTCCGGCTACTGGGCCCAAACCAATCTGGGCGAAGTCGGCAAGCTGTTCGCGGTGTTCTTCAAGACCCTGCAATACAGCTATCTGTTCGGCTTGCTGCCTTCGCTGATGATCGGCGCGATCGACGACATCCTGGTCCATGTCAGGCGGATCGGTCCGGGCGTGCGGATGCTGCTGGTCGGCCTGTTCGCCTTCGTGCTGGCCTCGCTCACCTACAGCTCGCGCGGGCCGGATTCGGGCGCGGTGCAGTTCATCCTGTACGGCCTCGTCGGCTTCGTGCCGGCGGTGCTTTCGTCCTGGCTCGTGCACAAATATATCGAGGAGTCGCAAGCCGTGGCGGCGCCGACCTGAGCGCGCGACGTTCCGGCGCGGGGCAGCAACTTCCACTGCGCCGGCGCGTTGCCTTGAGGCCATGACCATGCCCGACGACGATATTCTCGCGCCACGCCGGCCCCGTTCGGGGGGCGGCGCGCGTGCGACCTCCTCGAGCACCGAAGCCCGCGGGCCGATCATCGACCAGGAGGGCCGGGAAATCCGCCCCGAAACGCTGGAGCAGGGCTTTCGCGAATTCCGTTTCGAGCTCGGCAAGGACAATCCGTTCGCCGGGAGCCCGTTCGGCAATCTGACGCGCGAGCAGCGCATCGCGCGGCTCGAGGCGATCGCAAAGCTGCTCGACATCGCCTTCATCCTGCCCGGCACCAACATCCGCTACGGCATCGACGGGCTGATCGGCCTGATCCCCGTCGTCGGCGATATCATCACCACCGCGATCTCGCTGTGGCTGGTGCGCGAGGCCCGTGCGCTCGGCGCGCCCTGGTACGTCACCGCCCGCATGCTCGGCAATGTCGCGCTCGACGGCGTCGTCGGCATGGTCCCGTTCGCGGGCGACGCCTTCGACGTCATGTTCCGCGCCAACATGCGCAACGTGCGCCTGCTTCGCCGCTGGCTCGACAAGCAGCCGCGGATTTAGCTCTTCAGCAGTTTTTTTGATGTCGGTCGAACAGCGAACTCGGTGCACCTCTCCCGCTTGCGGGAGAGGTCGCGCCGAAGGCGCGGGTGAGGGCTTTCTCCTCTGGGGGAGTGTCCCGTTGCGGAGACACCCTCTCCCCAACCCTCTCCCGCAAGCGGGAGAGGGAGAACTCAGAAACGCAAAAAGCGCGACGACCTTTCGGCCGTCGCGCCTTCTGCGCACATCGGAGGCTTGCGAAAAACTTACGCCGCGTCGGCGTCGGCCTCGGCGGCCGGCGCCGGCTTGGGACGGCGGGGCAGCGGGAAGGCCTCGCTCTCGTAGAGCGAGCGGATGCCGTTCTGGTCGAAGCGCGCTTCCTCGACCTGGAGATAGGCGCCGTTCAGCGAGTCCGTCGGCAACTGCTCCATCGCGAACTGCACGGCCTCGGCCGCGGTGCCGAACCGGCGATAGGTGAAACCCGCCCGCTTCTTCTTGCGGATCGCGGCAGGAAAGAGTTCGGCGGAGGTGTTGAAGTTGAACGGACGCAGTGGACGCATGGTCAAAGACCTCGTGATCTTCTCTGGGGCTTTAAGCGCGTGGGGTTGGGGAGGGCAGCGGTCGCGATAGAGCGGGCCCGCCGCACATGTCATTTTCGTCCTCTAATATAGGCCGTTTTGACAAAAATGCGACCCCTGCGATGGGAGATGATGAATCCGCGCATGGCAGCCCCGCGACTGCGATAAGTCGATATATTTCAATGGGTTGCGTGGTTTACACTTTGCCAAGAAGCAACAGCACGACCAGGACCACCAGGACGACGCCGCCGATGCCCATGCCGGAATGGCCCAGGCCATAGCCGTAGCCGCCGAACCGGCCGGACAGGCCGCCGACGAGATAAATGATCACTAGGATGATCAGGATGGTCCCAAGCGTCATGGCATCCTCCCTGGCGGCCGCCAAGATGCGATGATCGGCCGCACCGCCAGGGAAGAAAAGCACATCGCGCGATCGGGTTCCACGAGGGAACCCGAGGACGCGCAGGTTATTTGGGCTCGAGCTTCAGCGCCGCGGAGTTGATGCAGTAGCGCAGGCCGGTCGGCCCGGGGCCGTCGGGGAAGACGTGCCCGAGATGGCCGCTGCATTTCGAGCACAGCACCTCGGTGCGGATCATGCCGTGGCTGACATCCCGCTCCTCGTCGATATGGCTCTCGACCGCGGGCGCGGTGAAGCTCGGCCAGCCGCAGCCGGAGTCGAACTTGGCGTCGGACTCGAACAGCACGTTGCCGCAGCCGGCGCAGACATAGGTGCCGGCACGATGGTCGTGCTCATACTCGCCCGTGAAGGGACGCTCGGTCGCCTTCTCGCGCAGCACCGCGTATTGCATCGGCGTCAGCTCGCGCCGCCACTGCTCTTCGCTCTTGATGACCTTGTCGTCGGTGGTTTTCGTCTTGATGTCGGGCATGGGTCTCCCGTTTCTGGTGTGATGTCGCGATCAGTTGGTGGCCTTGCCGGCACTCACCAGCGTCGGCTTCTCGATGTAGTTATCCGCGAACAGCTTTTTCAGGTTCTCGACCTTCGGCAGGTCGTTATAGGCGATGTAGGGCTGGTTCGGGTGCAGCGTCAGATAGTCCTGGTGATAGGCCTCCGCCGGGTAGAACGCCTCCAGCGCGCCGACCTTGGTCACGATCGGCCTGGAGAACGCCTTGGCGCCGTTGAGCTGGGCGATATAGGCCTCCGCCACCTTCTTCTGCTCGTCGGAGGTGGTGAAGATCGCCGAGCGATATTGCGGGCCGGTGTCCGGACCCTGGCGGTTGAGCTGGGTCGGATCATGCACCACCGAGAAGTAGATCTGGAGGATCTTGCCGTAGGAGATCTTCTTCGGGTCGTACTTGATCTCCACCGACTCGGCATGGCCGGTCCGGCCGCTCGAGACCGTCTGGTAGTCCGCGGTCGCCTTGGTGCCGCCGGCATAGCCGGAGACGGCATTGACGACGCCCGCGGTGTGCTGGAAGACGCCCTGCACGCCCCAGAAGCAGCCGCCGGCCAAAACGGCGGTCTGGACCCCGTTTCCGGGGGCAGCGTCCATGGCGGGGGCGGGGATCACGACCGCGTCCTCCGCAGCCCGGGACGGCATCGCGAAGGCCAATGCCGCGGCGGCGGTGGCGGCGAGCAGGAAAGCGAAGGCAGGTCGGCGCATGGCGGATCCTCTTTCGGAAGGTCTGACAGTCTAGGATGGTCGCGGCCAAACGAACAGTTGTCCGGCCGCCTTTTCGCGTCATCGAAAGGTACGGACGCAGCCGCCGATCGTTACGGCGGGACGGACACGAGTCCGTGAAATGAGCCGTGCGGGTGCGCGCGGCGAGCGTCCGTCTTGGCGTGACCGGGAACTCCGCGCTAGATGAACCCGGGCGATCGAGGATCGACTCAAGAACAACTTGCTGGCTGGAGCAGGCTGACGACATGCTGCGCGCGGTGACCCTGACCCTCGTTATCCTGGCCGCCGGCGTGTCGGGCGCGGCGGCCGGCCCGCAAGCCGACGACCTCACCATCTGCCGCGACCGCCAGGCGGACGCCCAGGCTCGCGCGAGTGCCTGCGAAAATCTGCTGAAGGCCGACAAGGTCAGTGGCAAGGACAAGGCGATCGCGCTCTCGGTGCGCGGCAACACGCAGATCAACAAGCGCGACTATGACCACGCGATCGAGACCCTGTCGGTCGCGATCGGTCTCGATCCGGACTACGTCATCGCCCTCAACCTGCGCGGCCTCGCCTATGAGCGTAGCGGCAAGGACGACCTCGCCATGGCGGACTACAACCTCGCCCTTCAGAAGCGCCCGACTTACGGCGTTCCCTACAACAACCGCGGCGTCATCTATGCGCGCCGCGGCGCGACGCAAAGCGCGCTCGACGATTTCAGCCTGTCGATCAAATACACGCCGAAATTCCTGCTCGCCTGGACCAATCGCGCCCGCACGCGCACGCTGCTGAAGGATTTCGACGGCGCGCTCGCCGATTTCGCGGAGGCCGAGAAGATCGACCCGTCCGCGCCGCAGATCGCGAGCAACCGCTGCATCACCTATGGCATGATGGGCAAGTTCGACCAGGCCTTTGCCGACTGCAACGGCCTGATCGAGCGGCAGCCGAAAAACGTGTACGCGATCAACAACCGCGCCGACGTCAGCATGATGAAGGGCGATCTCGATGCCGCGCTGAAGGACTACAACACGGCGATCCAGATCAACCCGAACAACATCCGCGCACATTCCGGCCGCGGCCAGATCTACGAGCGCAAGAAGGATCTCGCGCAGGCGCGCGCCGACTACCGCGCCGCCGCCTACTCGCTGACGAAGTTCGACGAGCCCGACGTCGCCCGCGCCCGCGCCATCGCGCAGGAGCGGCTCGCCGCGCTGACGCCCCAGGCGCCGGCCGCGGCGACCGGGCGCCGCGTGGCGCTGGTGATCGGCAACGGCGCCTACAAGAACGTCCACGCCTTGCCCAATCCGCCGCGCGATTCCAAACTGATCGCGGGCGTGCTGCACGACGTCGGCTTCCAGACCGTGATCTCCGTCAGTGACCTCACCCGCGACAAGTTCTTCGACGCTTTGAAGGCCTTCGCGGAGGAAGCGGAGAAGGCCGACTGGGCCGTGGTCTATTACGCCGGCCACGGCTTCGAGATCGGCGGAGTGAACTATCTCGTTCCCGTCGACGCCAAGCTCGCCGCCGACAAGGACGCCGAGACGCAGGCGGTCGCGCTCGAGCAGGTGATCGCCGCGGTCGGCGCCGCGCGAAAAATGCGTCTCGTGGTTCTCGATGCCTGCCGCGACAATCCGTTCGCGCCGACCATGCAGCGCACGCTGTCGCTGAAGCTGGTCGACAAGGGCTTTTCCAACATCGAGCCCGGTGCCGGTTTCATGGTGGTCTACGCCGCCAAGCACGGCGAGACCGCGATGGACGGCGACGGTGCCGCCAACAGCCCGTTCGCCACCGCGCTGGCCCGCGAGATCAAGCAGCCTCGCGTCGAGATCAGAAAACTGTTCGACATCGTCCGCGACGACGTCTGGGCCGCGACCAGGCACGAGCAGCAGCCGTTCACCTACGGCTCGCCGCCGGGCCGGGAGGATTTTTACTTCGTCGCGGGCAAGTGAGGGCGCCGGCGAGCGGCGCGCCTTCACATCAGCGAATTGAACCAGTCGAACGCAGTCGATTGCCCGTTCAACGCGGAGCTGTCGCCATAGAGGCTCGCCAGGAACGTGACGCGGTGGCTTGCGCCGCCAACAGGCACGCCGGCCGCGAAACGCCCGCCGGCGGCGATTGCCGGCTTGACCAGCCGCGGGTGCAGCGCCTCGTCAGCCAATCCGTAATACAACCGGATCGGGGAATCATAGTCCCAGAAGGTCGCGCCGTTGCGACCGAGCTGGCGCAGCAGCCTGCTGTTGGTGTCATGGGTGAACCGGTCGAAAAGGCCGTCCACCAGGAAGTCCGCAGCCGGTGGAACGGTTTTGGCGGTGTCGCCCGCCAGGCTGTAGTCGGCCCAGTATTTTTCCGCGAACGCCTGGTATTGCGGCTTGACGGCCGTCTTGAACAGATCGTTGAGCCCGTAGTACCGGCGATAGCTTCCCAGCAGCACGATCAGGCAGGGCGTGATCCAGGCCGGAGGCATCGGGTAGGACGTCTCCGATGACGGAATGAAGGCTGTCGGGTTGACCCAGTAACGGAAGCTCTCGGCGAGATTGTTGAACGGGCTCTGGGCCGCGGTGGCCGTCACCTTAATGCCGCGGCGTTGCATCTCCTGCTTGAGCCATTGCGTGTTCAGCGCGCCTTGCGACCAGCCGTTCAGAAACAGCGCGGATCGGCGGAGACCGAGCGCCTCTAGCTCGAGGAGGCCGGCCTTGAGGACGTCGAGGCAGCACTGCACCGTGGCGCCCTTCACCCCGTAAGCTTCGCTACGGCCGTCGCGATAGGGGCCCTTGCCGATGTAGTCGGCGGCGATGACGGCATAGCCGTTGCCGGCGAAGCGCTGGATGTTGAACAGCGTCTCCAGCGAGTCGACATTGTCGCGGAGCTGGTAGGCTTCGTCGCCGAGGCGCAGCAGGTTCGAAGGAACCTGGTCGAACGACAGGATCGTGCCGTGCTGCCAGGACAGCACAGGCAGCGCGCCGCGCACGCCGACGGGGACCGCGACGAGCGCGCTGACCCTCACGCGCTCCTTCGTCTCAGGCACGTGCGTCGTGGTGGTGATACGCCGCAGCTCGACGTCGTAGCGCGCTTGATGTTTCTCGGAGAAGTCCTTGGGCAGCACGTCGTGCTCGTTGAACACGGCATAGAATTGCGCCGCCAGCGCGTCGAGCCGTTGCTTGGAGACCCGCACCGGCTTGTCCGGCCGCGCATGCGCCGCGCGTAGCGGAGCAGAGCGCGCAAGTCTCGGTGCCGCGATCGATGCGGCGAGCGTGCCGGCCGCGATGCCTGCCGATCTCAGAAACCCGCGACGGCTCGCGCCGAAGGTATCATCGCGCGCATCGCGGTAATCGGTTCTTCGTTCGGCCATGCCAGTCCTCCTGCCGACGGCGGTGATACATCGCAAAGCCTAGCGCTTGGTGAATGCATCGGCGCGGTCCGGATGACGGCATCACACCACGATACTCAGCCGCTTCGCCGCTCGCGTGATCCCCGTGTAGAGCCAGCGCGCCCTGGACTCCTGGAACGCAAAGCTCTCGTCGAACAGCACGACGTCGTCCCATTGCGAGCCCTGCGACTTGTGCACGGTGAGCACGTAGCCGTAGTCGAACTCGTCGTAGGGTTTGCGCTGCTCCCAGGCGATCTGCTCGATGCCGCCCTCGAAGCAATCGGCGCGCACCGAGACCTTGGTCACCTTGTGGCCGAAATCCTCGTCCGGCGACAGCCGCATCGAGAGGATGCGCGATTTCGAGCGCGAGGTGTTGCGCGACTTCACGCGCCACAGGCCGCCGTTGAACAGGCCCTTCTTGCGGTTGTTGCGCAGGCACACCAGCTTGTCGCCGGCGACCGGAAAGGCGTCCTCGATGTTCTGGCGCTGGCGCACCCGCATGTTGTACGCGCGCCTCGTGTTGTTGCGGCCGACCAGGACCTGGTCGGCGCCCATGACCCGGTCGGGGTCGAGCTCCTTGCGCGAGACCACCTCGCTCTCGCCGTAGCGGCCGATGTCGAGCTCGCGGCCTTCGCGCACGTCCATCGACATCCGCACGATCGGATCGTCCTGCGCCTGGCGGTGCACCTCGGTCAGCATCGCGTCCGGCGTGGTGTTGGTGAAGAAACCGCCGCCCTGGATCGGCGGCAGCTGCGCGGGGTCGCCCAGCACCAGCAGCGGGCAGTCGAACGACATCAGGTCGCGCCCGAGCTCGGCATCGACCATCGAGCATTCGTCGATCACGATCAGCTTCGCCTTCGAGGCGGGCGCATCGTCCCACAATTCGAAGCTCGGCTGCTCCTCGCCGGATTCGCGGGCGCGGTAGATCAGCGAGTGGATGGTGGAGGCCTCGTCGCAGCCCTTGTTGCGCATGACCAGGGCGGCCTTGCCGGTGAAGGCGGCGAACTTCACCTCGCCGTCGACGCCGTCGGCGATGTGCCGGGCGAGCGTCGTCTTGCCGGTCCCGGCGAAGCCGAACAGCCGAAACACCTGCGGCGTGCCGCTACGGCCAGGCTTGGCCTTGAGCCAGTCGCCAACGGCCTTCAGAGCGGCATCCTGATGCGGGGTGAATGTCGGCATGACTGTCTTGAGGGAGGGCGAAAGGTAGCGATTCGCCATCCCGCAAAATTAACCATTCGTACCGCTCATTCAAGTCGCCGGGCTAACCCTATTGCCAGCCCGGAACGCCGCGCATGTCAGGCAGCTGATGGGCGATGCCCTTGTGGCAGTCGATGCAGGTCTTTTCCTTGGTGAACAGGAAGCGCTGGTGCGCTACCGAGGCTCGCGGCGACTGCTTGGTGATGTCCATGGAATCGGCGCTGTGGCAGTTGCGGCATTCCAGGGAGTCGTTGGCCTTGAAGCGTGCCCATTCGTGAATCGCGAGCTCGAGCCGGTGCTCCTGGAATTTCTCGCGCGTGTCGATCGTGCCGAAGATCTTGCCCCAGACCTCCTTGGAAGCCTGCATCTTGCGCGCGATCTTGTCGGTCCAGTTGTGCGGAACGTGGCAGTCCGGACAGGTCGCGCGCACGCCGGAGCGATTGCTGAAGTGGATGGTCGACTTCAGCTCGGCAAAGACGTTGTCCTTCATCTCGTGGCAGCCGGTGCAGAACTTCTCCGTGTTGGTCAATTCCAGTGCGGTGTTGAAGCCGCCCCAGAAGATCACGCCGGCCACGAAGCCGGCCAGCACGAGTGTGCCGAGCGCGAACACCGAGCTCGGCCGGGTCAGCACCCGCCAGAGCTCCAACGCAAAGTTCCAGCTTCGCGCAATGAAACCGCGCTTGGCCTTCATCTCTGCACCGGGTTCGTCAGCGGTCGTGGTCATCGCCGGCCACCAGGGCTTGCGCGCGACAGCAGCGTATCGATGTCCGTGAAATCGTTGCTGACGGGCGGGTTGGCCGTGTTCTGCGGCACGTGGCATTCGGTGCAGAAGAAGCGGCGCGGCGAGACCGAACCGAGGAATTGGCCGTCACGGTCCATGAAATGCGTGATCGAGACCATCGGCGCCTGCGATTCCGCGGTGCGGGCCCGCGCGTGGCAGGACAGGCACTTGTTGCCTTTGAGATCGATCTGGTAACCGTCGATGGTATGCGGAATGACCGGCGGCTGCTCGGGATAGTTGCGCACCTCTCGCTCCGAGGTGTTGCGGTTCGGCAGCATCGGCGGCGCCGGCCCCTCGTCGTTGAGCGGGGTCGGCCCGCGCAGGCCCGACGTCACCGTCTGCGCGGTCAGCGAGCTTGCGCCCGCTGCCACCGCGAAGGCGAGCAGGGCGATTGCAAATCGTTTCATCATGATAAATTCACCCGCTCGATGCGCACGGCGCATTTCTTGAAGTCGGTCTGCAGCGAGATCGGATCGGTGGCGTCCAGCGTCACCTTGTTGATCAGCTTGGATTCGTCGAACCACGGCACGAAGACGAGGCCGCGCGGCGGCCGGTCGCGGCCGCGCGTCTCGACGCGCGCACGTATGAAGCCGCGTCGGGAGACCACCTTCACCTCGTCGCCGCGGCGCAGCTTGGCGTCCGAAGCGTCGTCCGGATGCATGAAGCAGACCGCCTCGGGAAACGCCTTGTAGAGCTCGGGCACGCGGCGCGTCATGGTGCCGGAGTGCCAGTGTTCCAGCACGCGGCCGGTCGAGAGCCAGAACGGATAGTCGTTGTCGGGCGATTCTGCCGGCGGCTCGTATGGCAATGCGAAGATGCGGGCCCTGCCGTCGGGATAGCCGTAGAACTGCACGCCGGTGCCGGACTTGACGTAGGGGTCGCTGCCTTCGCGGAAGCGCCACTTGGTCTCCTGGCCGTTGACCACGGGCCAGCGCAGTCCGCGCTCTTTGTGATAGGTGTCGAACGGCGCGAGGTCATGGCCATGGCCTCGGCCAAACTGGGCATATTCCTCGAACAGGCCCTTGTGGACGTAGAAGCCGAATGCCTTGGATTCGTCGTTGGCGTAGCCGGGCTCGATGTCGCTCACGGGGAATTTGTCGACCTGGCCGTTCTTGTAGAGCACGTCGAACAGCGTCTTGCCGCGATATTCGGGCTTCTTGGCGATCAGCTCCTCAGGCCACACTTCCTCGATCTTGAAGCGCTTGGAGAACTCCATGAGCTGCCAGAGATCCGACTTTGACTCGCCCGGCGCCGAGACGAGCTGATGCCAGAACTGGGTGCGCCGCTCGGCATTGCCATAGGCGCCCTCCTTTTCCACCCACATCGCGGTCGGCAGGATCAGATCGGCGGCGAGCGCCGTCACCGACGGATAGGCATCGGAGACCACAATGAAATTGTCGGGGTTGCGGAAGCCCGGATAGGTCTCCTCGTTGGCGTTCGGGCCCGCCTGAAGGTTGTTGTTGACCTGGACCCAATAGGCATTGATCAGGCCGTCCTTGAGCATCCGGCTCTGCAGCACGGCGTGCGCGCCGTTCTTGTCGGGAATGGTGCCTTCAGGCAGTTGCCAGATGTGCTCGGCGTGATCGCGATGCGCTTTGTTGGTCACCACCATGTCGGCGGGCAAACGGTGCGAGAAGGTGCCGACTTCGCGCGCGGTGCCGCAGGCCGACGGCTGGCCGGTCAGCGAGAACGGGCTGTTGCCGGGGGAGGAGATCTTTCCGGTTAGAAGATGGATGTTGTAGACGAGGTTGTTGCACCAGACGCCGCGGGTGTGCTGGTTGAAGCCCATGGTCCAGAACGAGACCACCTTGGTTTTGGGATCAGCGTAGAGTTCGGCAAGCGCTTCCAACCTGTTGAGCGGCACACCGGACATCTGCGCGGCCTTCTCCAGAGTATAGTCCGAGACGAACTTGACGTAGTCGTCGTAGCTCATGTCGGTGGAGTCGTTGGCCTTGGCCGCGCCGGTCGCCTTCTTCTGCAGGGGATGCTCAGGCCGCAGGCCGTAACCGATGTCGGTCTGGCCGCGCTTGAACACGGTGTGCGCCGCGACGAAGTCCTTGTTGACGCGGCCGGTCTTGATGATGTGGTTGGCGATGGCGTTCAGCAGATAGAGGTCGGTCTGCGGCTTGAAGATCATGCCGATGTCTGCGAGGTCGAACGAGCGATGCTCGAAGGTCGAGAGCACGGCGACGCGGACATGCGGCGCGGAGAGCCGCCGGTCGGCCACGCGCGTCCACAGGATCGGATGCATCTCCGCCATGTTGGAGCCCCACAGCACGAAGGCGTCGGTGGCCTCGATATCGTCATAGCAGCCGGGCGGCTCGTCGATGCCGAAAGTGCGCATCATGCCGGCCACGGCCGAAGCCATGCAGTGGCGTGCATTGGGATCGATGTTGTTGGTGCGGAAGCCGGCCTTGAACAGTTTCGAGGCGGCATAGCCTTCCCAGATCGTCCACTGGCCCGAGCCGAACATGGCGACGCCGTTCGGTCCGCGCTTCTTGATCGCATCCTTCCACTTCACCTCCATGATGTCGAAGGCTTCGGTCCAGGACACCGGCGTGAATTCGCCGTTCTTGTCATATTTGCCGTTCGTCTTGCGGAGCATCGGCTGGGTCAGGCGGTCGTGGCCGTACATGATCTTGGAGAGAAAGTAGCCCTTGACGCAGTTGAGGCCGCGATTGACCTCGGCCTTGATGTCGCCGTGCGTCGCGACGACGCGGTTCTCCTTGGTCCCGACCATCACGGAGCAGCCCGTGCCGCAGAAGCGGCAGGCGGCCTTATCCCATTTCATTTCAGTTGCTTCGCGCTCGGTGACGAGATTAGCGGCGAGCGCCGGAGCCGGCATGCCGGCGGCGGCGGCCGCGATTGCGGCTGCCTCGAGCTTGAGCATCTGGCGGCGGTCGAGCTTTGGCGATGTCATGATGGCTCTTCCTGACTCAGGCGGTTTCGATGGCGTGGAAGACCAGTGCCGCGGAATAGACGTTGGGCAGCGACTGGATGGTGTTGAGCATGGTGCCGAGGCTACCGGCGTCGGGTGCTTCGGTCACCACGACGAGCTTGCCGCGCGGGTCGCGGCCGTGAATCTCGCAGCCCGGCAGCGCGGTGATCTCGGCCTCGAGCTCGGCGAGACGTTCGGGCCGCGCCTGCACGATGATGCTGGCGATCTCGGCGCCCGGCGGCGCGATGACGCGGTCGGCACTGAGCACACGGCCGGTGATCAAGGCGCGGCGATTGAGTGTCGCGTGAGGCATGATGCCTGTCTTTCGCTGGAGGGGAATCAATGCGCGGCGGGCGGCGGGCCGGGAGGACCGGCAAACATCTGGTAGATCCAGACGCCGAGCCCGTAACTGCCCACGGTTCCGACCGCGAGGACGGGCATCACGACCGCGGTCAGAAACAGGAAGGCGAATATCTCCATGCGCTTACGGCGCACGCGCGACATCGCGTCGTCAGGGGCCGACATATTCGGTCTCTCGAAATGTGATGGGGAATCGGGACGGCATCCGGGCCGTTGCCTTGCTGCATTTCTGATGCAGACGGGCCGGCGCAGCGTTGATCTGGATCAAGCCGCGGGCCTGCATTGATGTCGCAGCGCTGCGAGGGCAGGTGCCTCTCGCCACGCCCGAGAGGGATCATCCTCCCGCACAGCGGAATTCCCGCTCCGTAGACAGCGGCGCATCGCACATTAAGATGACCCTAACCATAAAAAAGCGGGAGAGCGACGCATGAAGTTCGGCATCTTCTACGAGCTGCAATTGCCGCGGCCCTGGGTGGCCGGCGACGAACTCGCCCTCTACCAGAACGCGCTCTCGCAGATGGAGCTCGCCGACAAGCTCGGCTACGACCACGCCTGGGTGGTCGAGCATCACTTCCTCGAGGAATATTCGCACTCGCCTTCGCCGGAATCCTTCCTCGCCGCGGCCAGCCAGCGCACTGGGAATATCCGGCTCGGCCACGGCATCCTCCAGCTCACCACCAACCATCCGGCCCGCGTCGCCGAGCGCGTCGCGGTGCTCGACCTGCTCTCGAACGGCCGCTGCGAGTTCGGCATGGGCGAGAGCGCGTCCATCACCGAGCTCACCCCGTTCGGCCGCGACATGGAGACCAAGAAGGA
>RXJC01000207.1 GCA_003963435.1 Bradyrhizobiaceae bacterium
GGTCAGCGAGATCCAGCGCGGCATCAAGAACGGCGTGCGCAAGATCAACATCGACACCGACAACCGCATGGCCATGACCGGCCAGATCCGCAAGGTGCTCAAGGACAGCCCGGAAGAGTTCGATCCGCGCAAGTACCTGAAGCCGGCGATGGAAGCCATGACCAAGCTGTGCAAGCAGCGCCTCCAGGAGTTCAACACCGCAGGCCAGGCCGCCAAGATCAAGCGCGTCCTGACCACCGCCGAGATGGCCAAGCGCTACGCCAAGGGCGAGCTGGACCCGAAGGTCGCCTAGATGCCGGCACCGCCCGAGCCCTACTTGTAGCAGGGCTGTCATAGATAGAGATCCACGAGAGGTCGTCATGCCCGGGCTTGTCCCGGGCATCCACGTTCTTGGGCGCCCGGAGCAAGGCGTGGATGGCCGGGACAAGCCCGGCCATGACGCTGTGGATGCGGCGGCGCCCCATGGCTCCGACCTCAGACGTGATTACTGCCGCCGGCGGGGAGGTGTGCCCGCCCTTTACCCTGCGACCAACGTTAACTCGGCAATTGCCCGAGAACGGTCTACTTTCACGGGCAAGGGCAGAATCGTTTTGGGAGGGCCTCTCGATGAATCTGACTGAGCTCAACAGGATAGCGACCGCCATGGTCGCGCCGGGCAAGGGCATCCTTGCCGCCGACGAATCCTCCGGCACCATCAAGAAGCGCTTTGACGCGATCGGCGTGGAATCCACCGAAGCGAACCGCCGCGACTATCGCGAGATGCTGTTCCGCTCGACGGAGGCCATGAGCCAGTATATTTCCGGCGTGATCCTCTATGACGAGACGATCTGGCAGAATGCCGCCGACGGCACGCCGCTGGTGAAGCTGATCGAGAGTAGCGGCGCCATTCCCGGCATCAAGGTCGACGAGGGCACGCAGGCCCTGCCGATGTGCCCGGGCGAGCTCGTCACCGTCGGGCTCGACAAGCTCGCCGAGCGCTTGAAGAAATACTACGAGCGCGGCGCGCGCTTTGCCAAATGGCGCGCCGTGATCGACATCGGCAGCGGTATCCCCTCGATGACCGCGATCAGCGTCAACGCCCACGCGCTGGCGCGCTATGCCGCGCTGTGCCAGGCCGCGCAGATCGTGCCGATCGTCGAGCCCGAGGTGCTGATGGACGGCGACCACGACATCGACCGCTGCTATGAAGTGACGCAACGCGTGCTCAACAAGACCTTCCAGGAATTGCGCGTGCAGCGCGTCGCGCTCGAAGGCATGGTGCTAAAGCCCAACATGGCGATCTCAGGCAAGAAATGCGCGAAGCAGGCCTCCGTCGAGGAGGTTGCGGAGAAGACGATCCGGCTGCTGAAGGCCTGCGTGCCCGCGGCGGTGCCCGGCATCGCCTTCCTCTCCGGCGGCCAGTCGGACGAGGAAGCCACCGCCCATCTCAACGCCATGCACAAGCTCGGCCCCCTGCCCTGGGGCCTGACCTTCTCCTACGGCCGCGCGCTGCAGGCAGCCCCACAGAAGGCCTGGTCCGGCAAGGCGGAGAACGTCGCGGCCGGCCAAGCCGCCTTCAGCCATCGCGCGCGCATGAACGGCCTCGCCTCCAAGGGCGAATGGCAGAGTAGCCTGGAACAGAAGGCAGCCTAGATCTTGTCGAACAAACCGCCTCCGCCGCGCCCGGCGCCGCGCCTCTACCTCGCGACGCCCGTCGTCGACGATCCCGCAGCCCTCCTTGCCGAGCTGCCGGCCCTGCTCGCCGCCGCCGATGTCGCGGCCGTGCTGCTGCGGCTGAAGGAGACCGACCAGCGCACCATGATCACGCGCATCAAGAGCTTCGCACCGCCGGTGCAGAAGGCCGGCGCGGCGCTGCTGGTCGACGGCCATGCCGAGCTGGTCGCGCGCGGCGGCGCCGACGGCGCGCACCTGCCCGGCATCGCCGCGCTGAAAGAGGCGCTGCCGTCGCTCAAGCCCGATCGCATCGCCGGTGTCGGCGGGCTGACAACGCGGCATCACTCCATGGAAGCGGGCGAGATCGGCGCGGATTACGTGCTGTTCGGCGAGCCCGACGCGAAGGGCCAGCGTCCCCAGGCGCAAGCGATCGCGGAGCGGCTGGATTGGTGGGCCGAGCTGTTCGAGCCGCCCTGCGTCGGCTTCGCGACGTCCCTGGAAGAGGCCCACGACTTCGCCCTCAGCGGCGCCGATTTCGTGCTGGTCGGCGACTTCATCTGGGCCGATCCGCGTGGGCCCAAGGCCGCCCTGATCGAGGCGGACGCTGCGATCAAGCAGGGCTATGCGACGGCGACGGCCGACCGGAATCCTGCGGGCGGCGAGCACGGCTAGCGCCCGACATGAAGCTCCCCTGCATCACCCTGCTGGCCACGCTGCTGCTCACGGTGCCCGCGGCCGCGCAGCTCCAGATCGCCCCGCCGGCGACTGTCCCGAGCGCGACGCCCGAGAAGCAGAAGGCCAAGCCGCACGCGCCGGCCAGGAAGAAGGAGGCTGCGCCGGCGCCAAAGCCTTCGGCCTCGCCCAAGCCGGCTCCGTCCTCCAAGCCGACGCCGACCCCGACCGTGATCCCGGCGCCGCCGACCGACAATTCCAACGCCGACCTCGTGTACGGCGCCTATCAGCGCGGCCAGTACAAGACCGCGTTCGACCTCGCCACGGCGCGCGCGCAAGCCGGCGATCCCAAGGCGATGACCATGCTCGGCGAGCTCTATTCCAACGCCATGGGGATCCGGCGCGACTACGCCAAGGCCGCCGAATGGTACAAGCGCGCCGCGGATGCCGGCGACCGCGAGGCGATGTTCGCGCTGGCCATGCTGCGCATCTCCGGCCGCGGCGGCTCGCTCGACAAGAACGAGGCGGTGAAGCTGATGGCGTCCGCCGCCAAGCTCGGCGAACCCAAGGCCGCCTATAACCTCGCGCTGCTCTACCTCGACGGCCAGACCCTGCCGCAGGACGTCAGGCGCTCCGCCGAGCTGCTGCGCCAGGCCGCCGATGCCGGCCTGCCCGAGGCGCAATACGCACTCGCAACCTTCTACAAGGAAGGCACCGGCGTGCCGAAGGACCCGGAACGCGCGGTACGGCTGCTGCAGGCCGCCTCGCTCGCCGACAATGTCGATGCCGAGGTCGAATATGCCATCGCCATGTTCAACGGCACCGGCACGCCGAAGAACCAGCCGGCCGCCGTCGCCCTACTCCGCAAGGCCTCCCGCCAGGGCAGCGCGATCGCGCAGAACCGGCTGGCCTGGGTGCTGATCAACGGCGTGGGCACACCCATGGACAAGGTCGAAGGCTTCAAATGGCACCTGGTGGCCAAGACCGCCGGCAAGGGCGACCCGGAGCTCGACAAGCAATTGTCCGATTTGCCGGCCGAGGACCGGGCCAAGGCGGAGGCCGCCGCCAAAAAATGGCTCGGGACCAAATGACTTGACCTGAGGGCTCTCGCAGGGCACCCAATCCCCCAAACAGGCGCGATTTCTCGCCCTTCTCCCCCGATCAAGACCGAAAGCCCATGCTGTACTCCGCCACTATCAACGTCATGGTCAAGGCCGCGCGCCGCGCCGGCCGCAGCCTCAAGCGCGATCTCGGCGAGATCGAGCATCTGCAGGTCTCGCTGAAGGGGCCGGCGAATTTCGTCTC
>RXJC01000285.1 GCA_003963435.1 Bradyrhizobiaceae bacterium
CATCCTTGCCCTGCGGCGCGTTCTTCGCCTCCTTGCTCGCCTTGCCGCCCTTGCCCGCCTTGGCGCTCTTGCCATCCTTGTCCTTGGACGCGCCCTGCTGCTTGGCGTCCTTGCTGGTGTCCTTGCCGGTGTCCTTGGCGGCCGGCGGCGGATTGCCGCCATTGTTGTTGCCGACGCCGAGCACGCCGGTGAAGACGCCGACCACACCGCCGATCGCGCCGCCGAGCACGCCACCGACCGGACCTGCCGCCTTGTTTCCGGCCGCAGCGCCGTCCTGAACCCCTTTGACCAAGCCTTGAGCATTGGCCACTGTGACGGCACCGAGCAGGAGCAGGGTCACGGCCCCCAGCGCGAAACATCGCCGCATGTGAAGCCGCGCTGACGGCGCCGGTTTGATCATTCTCGTCTCCATTCTCGATCTGACTGGCCTGTTGCGGCGGAAGGCTCCGCCGCCTGCAACTCTATCGTTTTCGCCACTTGGTGGTCCAGACGCAGCCCACTGCAGTCCACGTCCGAAAAGTCTTTCGCGCGAAGCGGTTATGCAGGCTTATTCGGAACTGCGGCGTAATTGCGCACGGATCGTTCGCGGCCGGGTTCACGCGACGTGTGCGCCGCAAAACAAGCGAGCGCAGCGCACGACCGGCGTGGCACTCCCACGTTCCAACACGCAACGTTAGTTCTATGCGGCGAGCCGTTCGGCTTTCTCGACAGACGCGAACAATCATGATCTGATCGCGCTACCAATTTGCTGCGGCTTGCGTGGATTTGTTCACGTCGGCCGACGGCGCCAATAAGAAAATCCAACGAGAAACTCGGAAAAGAAGTCTTAGAGGAAACTCCAACAACAACACCCAAGCGAGGAAACGAGATGTCACGCAAGAGACTGACGCGACGTCAATTTGTGGCTGCCACTGCAATGTCCTCTGCGGCGCTGATCACGGCGCCCTATGTCCGGGGCGCTTACGCCGCCGGCAAGCTCTCGATCGGCTTCTGGGACCATTGGGTCCCCGGCGCCAACAAGGCCTCGACCGAGCTGGTCAACGAATGGGCCGCAAAGGAGAAGGTCGAAGTCTCCATCGACTACATCACCAGTCAGGGCAACAAGAATCTCGTGACGATTGCGGCCGAGGCGCAAGCGAAATCAGGCCACGATATTCTGGCGATGCCGACTTGGTGGCCGCATGCCAATGCGGAATATCTCGAGCCCGTCAACGACATCATGGATGCGATCGTCAAGGAAAACGGCGCCGTCAACGACACCGTCAAATATCTCGGGCAGGCGAACGGAAAATGGCTGGGCGTCCCGGCGTGCATCGGAAGCCAGATCAAGGGCCCCTGCTCCCGCATCGATCTGATGAAGAAGTTCGCCAACATCGACGTTCAGGCGATGTATCCCGCCGGCAGCCCGCCGAAGGCGGACAACTGGACTCTCGATACTTTTCTCAAGGCCGCTGAGGCATGCCACAAGGGCGGTAGCCCCTTCGGCATCGGGCTCGGCATGACGAGCGACAGCGTCGACTCGGCAGGCGCATTCTTCAGTGCGTTCGGGGCAGACCTGGTCAATGCCAAGGGCGAGGTGACCGTCAAGACGGACAATGTTCGCCAGGCACTGGAGTTCTACAAGAAACTGATTCCGTTGCTGCCCCCTGACGTGGGGGCGTGGGATGACGCTTCGAACAACAAATGGCTCGTCTCGGGCAAAGGCGCCATGATCATGAATCCGCCAAGCGCTTGGGCCGTCGCCAAGAGAGATGCGCCGCAAGTCGCAGAACAGTGCTGGACGCATGGCTTCCCGGCCGGTCCCAAGGGACGTTTCGCGCCGTATCTGCCCTACTTCTGGGCGACCTGGAATTTCTCGAAGAACAAGGAGGCGGCCAAGAGCTTGCTCGTTCATCTGTCGAAACCTTCGTCGATCGAGAAGCTCGTCGTCGCGAGCGGTGGCTACGATCTGCCGGCGTTCGAGAAGCTCACAACCCTCAAGGTGTGGGCCGAAGAGGGGCCGCCGAAGGGCACCCTGTTCAGTTACCCGAACCCCTACAATCATCAGAAGCTGTCAATTGCCGCCTCTCCCGCGCCGCCCAAGATCGCTCAGCAGATCTACGCTCAGGGCACCCTGACGAAAATGGCGCTCAAATACGCCCAGGGCGAGAAGATGGAAGACGTGCTGGCCTGGGCGGAGGGCGAGTGCGAAGGCTTCATGCGCAGCTAGACGGAGATCACCGCGGCGGCCGCACGAAAGTGCGGTCCGTCCGCGCGATCCGTCCGCGCGTCAAGACCGCCGGAAACCGGCAAACGCCGGTTTCCCTGTAGACCCTACGAGGGATTTCAATCATGGCTGATGTTGTCGTTGGGCAAGCCAGCGTTACCCGTTCCGCCGGCGTCCGCAAGCGATCGAGTCTGCGCAACGCAGTGAAGCACAAGTCGACGGTCGCGTTTCTCATGACGCTGCCACTCATCGTCTTGATTGCCGTGCTGGTGCTGTATCCGGCGCTCTACTCGTTGCACCTTGCGACCTTGAGCAAGTCGATGACCAAGTTCGTCGGCTTGGGCAACTTTCAGTTCCTGTTCAAGCGCGAGACATTCTGGCTCGTCGTGGAGCAATCCTGCATCTTCGCGATCACGGCCGTGGTCTTCAAGGCGCTGATCGGCTTCATCGTCGCCCATTTCGTCCACAACATTCCGGCCAAGGGTCAGCGCAAATGGCGCGGCATGCTGCTGGTGCCCTGGGTCATCCCGCCCGCGATGAGCACACTGGCATGGCTGTGGCTGTTCGATCCCTCCTACTCCGCGTTCAACTATACGCTGTCGTTTTTCGGAATCGGTCCGATCCCGTGGACCGGCGACGCCGCCTGGGCACGTTTCTCCGTCATTCTGGTCAACATCTGGATCGGCGCGCCCTTCTTCATGATCATGTATCTGGCCGCCCTGAAATCCGTTCCCGACCAGCTCTACGAGGCCGCCTCCATCGATGGTGCGAACTGGTGGCAGCGCATCTGGTATGTGACCTTGCCAATGATGCGCAACATCATCGCGATCACGGCACTGTTTTCGCTGATCGTCACTTTCGCCAACTTCGACATCGTGCGGATTTTGACTGCGGGCGGCCCGCTCGACCAGACGCACATTTTTGCCACCTGGGCTTTCAAGGTCGGCATCGAGGGCAGCGACATTCCGCTCGGCGCAAGCGTATCGCTCTTCATGTTCCCGATCCTCGCGGTCGCAGCGATCTTCATTCTGCGGGACATCAACAAGCGGGGGAACGAAGCCTGATGACAACAGTAACGTTGGACAAGGCGGGCCCCCGCCGGAAAGTAAAACAGGGCAGCATCAGCCGCGACCGCGCCTGGGCCTTGCGCTGGTCCTATTTCTTCCTGGCGCTGTTTGCGATCTTTTCGTTGACGCCGCCGCTCTACATGCTGATCACGTCACTGAAGAGCAGTGCCGAGATTTCTGCGGCGACGAATCCGTGGTGGGTCTTCCATCCGACCCTCGGTAATTATGTCGAACTGCTGACCTCGAGCCAGTTCCTGCGCTTCTTCTGGAATTCGGCCATCGTCTCCATCGTCGTGGTCGCCATCACCATGCTGATCAGCGTCCCCGCCGCCTTCGCTTTGGCACGGATGAAATTCTGGGGCTCGACCGCGCTGGCCACGGGCGTCTTTCTCACCTACCTGATCCCGGACAGCCTGTTATTCATTCCGCTGTTCAAGATGTTCGCGACCTTCCAGGAGTGGACCGGAGTTCAGCTGCTCAATAGGTGGTACGTCCTGCTGCTCGTCTATCCAACGCTCACAGTCCCATTCTGCACGTGGATCATGATCGGCTACTTCGCGTCGATCCCCAAGGAGCTCGATGAAGCTGCCATTATCGACGGTGCGTCATGGTTCCAGACGCTCACGCGGATCTTCATCCCCGTGGCGCTGCCCGGCCTGATTGCGGCAACGATTTTCGCCTTCACGGTGTCGTGGGCACAATTCCTCTACCCGTTGGTGTTCACGACCTCGACGGACCAGCAGGTGCTGCCGGTCGGCATCATCACGACGCTGATCAAGGGCGACGTGTTCAACTGGGGACAGATCATGACCGGCGCGCTGCTCGGCGCGGCGCCGCCGCTGATCATCTACGCTTTCCTGATGGACTACTACATTGCCGGCCTGACCGCCGGTGCGACCAAGGGTTGATGGCGAGGAGCTGAAATTCGATGGCTGACGTTGCTTTGCGGAAGGTAGTCAAGCGTTACGACGACGTCGAGGCCGTGCGTGGCATCGACCTCGACATCGCCGACCACGAGTTCATCGTGCTGGTCGGTCCCTCCGGCTGCGGCAAGTCGACCACGCTGCGCATGATCGCGGGCCTCGAGGACATCAGCGACGGCGACATCATGATCGGCGGCGATGTGGTCAATGACGTCCCGCCGAAGGACCGCGACATCGCCATGGTGTTCCAGAACTACGCCCTGTATCCGCACATGACGGTCGCGGAGAACATGTCGTTCGGGCTGCGCCTGAAGCACTATCCGAAGGCCGAGATCAAGGCGCGGGTGACGGAAGCCGCCCGCCTGCTCGACATCACCGACCTGATCGACCGCAAGCCGAAGCAGCTCTCCGGCGGCCAGCGCCAGCGCGTCGCGATGGGCCGGGCCATCGTGCGCAACCCGAAGGTCTTCCTGTTCGACGAGCCGCTGTCCAATCTCGACGCGAAACTGCGCGTGCAGATGCGGATCGAGATCAAGAAGGTGCACCAGAAGGTGCGCACCACGACCGTCTACGTCACCCATGACCAGGTCGAGGCCATGACGCTGGCCGACCGCGTGGTGGTGATGAACAAGGGACGGATCGAGCAGATCGGCACGCCGAACGAGCTCTACCACAAGCCGGCAACGCGCTTCGTCGCCGGCTTCATCGGCTCGCCCGCGATGAACTTCATCCCGTGTCGGCTCGAGGATGTCGGCGGCACGCTGCAGATCCGCCTCACCGATCGCATCGCGTTCGCGCTGCCGCCGGCCCGCGCCGCGCGCTACAACGCGCTGCCGCGCACCGAGAAGCTGCTGCTCGGCATCCGCCCCGAGCATCTCACCGAGTCGCACGCGCATCTCGGACCAGGCGTGGAGCCCTTCGATACCGTGCTCGACGTCACCGAGCCGATGGGCATGGAGACGCTGGTCTATTTCGGGCTCGATGGTACGCCGGTCTGCGGCCGCGTCGATCCCAATGCCGGCGCTACGGACGGGGCTCCCATGCGTTTGGCGATGGACCTCAACAATATGCACCTGCTAAACGAGGCGACCGGCGTCGTGTTGTGACGCCGGTCCAAGAAACTCGCGCAGGCAGGGGACGATGGCGACCAACAAGAAGAAGATTTTCGTAACGCAAACTTTGTCGCCAGGGGCGCGCGCCCTCCTCACCCAACGGGACGATATCGAGCTCGTCGAGTTTTCGAATTTGATCTCGGCTGGGGATTTCGAAGCCATGCTGAAGAGCCATGCGCCGGTCCATGGCGTTGCGCTCGGCGCGACCGCGTTCGGCGAGACCGAGCTCGAGGCCGCAAAGGACATGAAGGTGGTGACCCGCATCGGCGTCGGCTACGACGCCGTTGACGTGCCCGCCCTCTCCCGCCGCAAGGTGCCGCTGATGGTCGCCGGCAGCGCCAACTCGCCCTCGGTCGCGGAAGCCGCGCTGTTCATGATGCTGACGCTCGCCAAGCGCGCGCAGGAGCTGCACGCCTGCGTCAAGGACGGCAAATGGGCCGACCGGCTCGGCATGCTTCCGTTCGATCTCTACGGCAAGACCGTGCTGGTCATCGGCTTCGGCCGC
>RXJC01000644.1 GCA_003963435.1 Bradyrhizobiaceae bacterium
AATTGCTTGGTGCCTATACGCTGCATCCCGAGGGCAAGGTCGATCCTGACACGACCGGCGTGCCGATGGCCGACAATGTCGAGATCCGCATCGACAATCCCGACGTCCATGGCGTCGGCGAGATCGTGGTGCGGCATCCCAACATGTTCCTGGGCTACTACAAGAACCCGGAGGCGAGCATCGCCGACATCAAGGACGGCTGGATGCTGTCGGGCGATGCCGGCTATTTCAACGCCAACCAGCAGCTCGTCGTCATCGACCGCATCAAGGATCTCGCCGAGACCTCGCGCGGCGAGCGCTTTTCGCCGCAGTTCATCGAGAACAAGCTGAAATTCTCACCCTACATCGCCGAAGCCGTGGTGCTGGGAGCCGGCCGTGACGCGCTCGCGGCGATGATTTGCATCCGCTACTCCATCATCTCGAAATGGGCGGAGAAGAACCGGCTCTCGTTCACCACCTACAGCGACCTCGCCTCGCGGCCTGAAGTCTATGCGCTGCTTCGGAAGGAGGTCGAGACGGTCAACGCCACGCTGCCGCCGGCGCAGCGCATCTCGCGCTTCCTGCTGCTCTACAAGGAACTCGACGCCGACGACGGCGAGCTCACCCGGACGCGAAAGGTGCGCCGTAGCGTCATCAACGAGAAATACGCCGGGATCATCGACGCCATCTACCGCGGCGATGCCGAAATCCCCGTCGACACCGTGATCCGCTTCCAGGACGGCACCACGCAACGCGTGCGGACGACGTTGCGCGTGGTGGATCTGGGTGGGCACGGGCATATGGCGGAGGCGGCGGAGTGAATTCAGTTCCTGTCCATCCCGCGATGCCTGTCGATGCGCCCTCTCCCCTTGTGGGAGAGGGCATCTCCGCTGCCCATCACCCCCTCACTCGGGTGAGGGGTCCTCTCTCCGCACCGTCAGTGCCGAGAGAACCCCTCACCCGTCTTCGCTTCGCGAAGCCACCCTCGCCCACAAGGGGAGAGGGTGCACCGTCATCGCCTCTGCAGTTTGCGCGGACATCGACATGAACACCGCCTTCCTCATCCAGCTCCTCGTCAACGGCCTCGTGGTCGGCACGCTCTACGGCGTGGTCGCGATGTCGTTCGTGCTGATCTACAAGGCGACGCAGGTCGTCAACTTCGCGCAAGGCGAGCTGCTGCTGGTCGGCGCCTGGGTGTGCTGGGCGCTGCTGGCGAAGTACCAGGTGCCGTTCTGGATCGGCATGCCGATCACGCTGGTGTTCATGTTCGTGTTCGGCATTGCAATCCAGGTCCTGATCCTGCGGCCGATGATCGGCGAGCCCATCATTTCCGTCATCATGGTGACGATCGGCCTCTCCACCGTGCTGCAGGCGACGCTGAAATGGATGTTCGGCGTCAATCCGCAGCCGTTCCCGCGCGTGTTCGAGAGCCAGTCGGTCAGCCTGTTGGGCTTACAGATCCAGACCGTCTATGTCATGAGCCTCGTGGTGTCGGTCGCGATGATGATCGGCATGGCCTGGTTCTTCCGCGCCTCCAAATACGGTCTTGCGATGCGCGCCACCGCGTTCAACCAGCAAGTCGCCCAATCGCTCGGCATTTCCGTCAAGAGCGTGTTTGCGATGGCCTGGGCGATCTCGGCCACCGTGTCGGCGGTCGCCGGTGTCGTCGTCGCCGTCGTGAACGGCGTGTCGTCGGGCCTTGCCGCCTATGGCATCAAGGTGTTCCCGGCAGCGATCCTCGGCGGGCTCGATTCCGTCGGCGGCGCGGTGCTCGGCGGCATCATCATCGGGCTACTCGAGAACGTCGCGCAATATGTCGACAGCGAGTACCTGCACTGGGGCAATCTCTACGAGATCGCGCCGTTCTACGTCCTCATCATCGTGCTGATGATCAAGCCCTACGGGCTGTTCGGCACCCACGACATCGAACGGATCTGACCCATGGCCGGCCCTGCCCTCATCCCTGCTGGTGATTTCCGCACCTCCTACGCGGCCGACACCACGATCTTCCCGACCACGACGAGCCGCAACTTCGCCATCGCAGGCGTGCTGCTGCTGTGCCTCGCGCCGCAATTCTTCAGCGGCTACTGGCTCAGCATCCTGATCCAGATCGGCATCTTCTCGATCGCGGCGCTCGGCCTGAATATCCTCGTCGGCTTCACCGGCCAGATCTCGATCGGGCATGCCGCCTTCTTCCTGCTCGGCGCCTTCACCTCGGCCTACATCTCCAACAACGCGCCGATCCCGGTGTTCTTCGCGATCCCGCTCGCGGGCATCGTCACCGCGCTGGTCGGGTTGATCTTCGGCATCCCGGCGGCGCGCCTGAAGGGTCTCTATCTCGTCATCGCGACGCTGGCCGCGCAATATATCCTGCTCGACTTCTTCTCCCGCGCCGAGTGGTTCACCGGCGGCTCGGTGCCGGCGAGCGCAAACCCGTTCTCGATCTTCGGCTACACGCTGCGCGGCGACAAACAGTACTTCTACGTCGTGCTGGCCTATGTGCTGGCGAGCTACATCCTGGTCACGAATCTGATGCGCACCCGCGACGGCCGTGCGCTGGTGGCGATCCGGGACCATTATCTCTCTGCCGAGATCATGGGAATCAACCTGACGAAGTACCGCACGCTGTCGTTCGGCCTCGCCGCGTTCTTCGCCGGCATCGCCGGCGCGCTCTACGCGCACTATCAGCTCGTGGTCTCCCAGGAAGGTTTCGGCATCGAGCGCTCGATCCTGTTCCTGGCCATGATCATCATCGGCGGCACCGGCTCGATCATGGGCACACTGATGGGCACCGCCTTC
>RXJC01000352.1 GCA_003963435.1 Bradyrhizobiaceae bacterium
TCGCCGATTCCGTCGACCAGGTGAAGCGCTTCAAGTCCGCCGGCTGGGCCGCCGAGAAGATCGACGGCCATGACCAGGCGGCGATCGCCGCGGCGATCACGCGTGCGAAAAAGTCCAGCAAGCCGACCCTGATCGCCTGCCGCACCACCATCGGCTTCGGCGCGCCGCACAAGGCCGGCACCTCGAAGGTGCATGGCGAGGCGTTAGGGGCCGACGAGCTCAAGGCCGCCAAGGAAAATCTCGGCATTTCGCTCGAGCCGTTCGCGGTGCCGGATGACGTGCTGAAGGCCTGGCGCGCCGCCGGCAGCCGCGGCGCTTCGGCGCGGCAGGAATGGGAAGCACGGCTCGGCGAGCTCGGCAGCCGCAAGCGCGCCGAGTTCGAGCGCCGCCTGCGCCACGAGCGTCCGGCCTCGCTCGCCAAGGCGGTGCGCGCCTACAAGAAAGAGCTGCTGGAAAAGCCGATGACGGCCGCGACCCGCAAATCCTCGGAAGCGGTGATCGAAGTCATCGCCGCCGCGATGCCGATGGAATTCCTGGCGGGCTCGGCCGACCTCACCGGCTCCAACAACAACAAGGCGAAATCGGCAACCGCGTTCTCGGCCAAGACCCCGAAGGGCCGCTTCATCCATTACGGCATCCGTGAGCACGGCATGGCCGCCGCGATGAACGGCATCTTCCTGCACGGCGGCTTCGCACCGAACGGCGCGACCTTCCTGGTGTTCACCGATTACGCGCGGCCCGCGATGCGCCTCGCTGCGCTGATGCGCGCCGGCGTCGTCTACGTGATGACCCACGACTCCATCGGCCTCGGCGAAGACGGCCCGACCCACCAGCCGGTCGAGCACCTCGCCGCGCTGCGCGCCATTCCGAACATGCGCGTATTCCGTCCGTGCGATGCGATGGAAGTCGCCGAGTGCTGGGAGCTGGCGCTCAACCGGATCGACGGCCCGACCGTGCTGGCGCTGACCCGCCAGAACCTGCCGCAGCTGCGTACCACCGCACCGAACGACAATCCGTGCGCGGCCGGTGCCTATGAACTGGTCGCAGCCCAGGGCGAAGCCAAGGCGACGCTGTTCGCGTCCGGCTCCGAGGTCGAGATCGCGGTCGCCGCCCAGAAACAGCTCGCGGAACGCGGCATCGCCTCGCGCGTTGTCTCCGTTCCCTCGCTCGAGCTGTTGTTAGCGCAACCAGAGGCGAAACGTGCCGCAATCATCGGCAACGCGCCGGTGACGGTGGCGATCGAGGCCGCCGTGCGCTGGGGCTGGGATGCCGTAATCGGCCAGGACGGCGCATTCATCGGCATGCATTCCTTCGGCGAAAGCGGCCCTGCCAAGGAGCTTTACAAGCACTTCGGTATTACCGCCGAGGCCGCGGTTAACGCTGTGCTGAAGCGCATTTCCTGAGAGTTGAGCTTGCCGCAAAAAAGGACTACGTAATCTCTCATATGATCAAGCACCGCCCGGCCGAACCGGGCGTCCGCCCCTAAAAAAACCCTCGCAGGCGCGTAGTAGCGCGTTGTGCGGGATGACAACGGTCATTGAAGGAGACGAAACATGGTAGTCCGCGTGGCAATTAACGGTTTTGGCCGCATCGGCCGCAACGTCCTGCGGGCGATCGCAGAGTCCGGCCGCAAGGACATCGAGGTCGTCGGCATCAACGACCTCGGCCCGGTCGAGACCAACGCCCACCTGCTTCGTTTCGACAGCGTCCATGGCCGCTTCCCCGGCACCGTCACCGTCGATGGCGACTCGATCAGCCTCGGCAACGGCAAGATCAAGGTGAGCGCCGAGCGCGATCCCTCCAAGCTGCCCTGGAAGGATCTCGGCGTCGACATCGCGATGGAGTGCACCGGCATCTTCACCTCGAAGGACAAGGCCTCCGCGCATCTGACCGCCGGCGCCAAGCGCGTGCTGGTCTCCGCGCCCGCCGACGGCGCCGATGCCACCATCGTCTACGGCGTCAACCACGACACGCTGACCAAGGATCACCTCGTCGTCTCCAACGGCAGCTGCACCACCAATTGCCTCGCGCCGGTCGCCAAGGTGCTGAACGATCTCGTCGGCATCGAGACCGGCTTCATGACCACGATCCACGCCTATACCGGCGACCAGCCGACGCTGGACACGCTGCACAAGGATCTCTACCGCGGCCGCGCGGCGGCGATGTCGATGATCCCGACCTCGACCGGTGCCGCCAAGGCGATCGGCCTCGTGCTGCCCGAGCTGAAGGGCAAGCTCGACGGCGTCGCGATCCGCGTGCCGACCCCGAACGTCTCGGTGGTCGATCTCAAGATCGTCGCCAAGCGCACCACCGACGCCAAGGAAATCAACGCGGCGATGAAGCGCGCCAGCGAGCAGCAGCTCAAGGGCATCCTCGGCTACACCAGCGCGCCGAACGTCTCGATCGACTTCAACCACGATCCGCACTCCTCGACCTTCCACGAGGACCAGACCAAGGTGCAGAACGGCACCCTGGTGCGCGTGATGTCCTGGTACGACAACGAGTGGGGCTTCTCCAACCGCATGGCGGACACCGCCGTCGCGATGGCGAAGGTGATCTGAGGATCCGGCGCTCTTCGCGCTGTCATTCCGGGATGGTCCGAAGGACCAGACCCGGAATCTCGAGATTCCGGGTTCGGTGCTAGCGCACCGCCCCGGAATGACCTCCCAGAGGCCCGGGACAAGAGAGCCAGAGATGACCAACAAATTCCGCACCCTCGACGACGTCGACGTGAAGGGCAAGCGCGTGCTGCTGCGCGTCGATCTGAACGTGCCCATGGACAATGGCCGCGTCACCGACACGACCCGGCTCGAGCGCGTCGCGCCGACCATCAGCGAAATCTCGGACAAGGGCGGCAAGGTCATCCTGCTCGCGCATTTCGGCCGGCCGAAGGGGCGCGATGCCAAGGAGTCGCTGAAGCCCGTTGCGGAAGCGCTGTCGAAGGTGGTGAAGAAGCCGGTCGCCTTCGCGGACGACTGCATCGGCGAGGCGGCGGCCAAGGCGGTCGCGAGCCTGCACGACGGCGACATCCTGTGCCTGGAAAACACCCGCTTCCACAAGGAAGAGGAAAAGAACGATCCCGCCTTCGTCGCGGAGCTCGCAAAGCTCGGCGACATCTGGGTCAACGACGCGTTCTCGGCCGCGCACCGCGCCCACGCCTCGACCGAAGGCCTCGGCCACAAGCTGCCGGCCTATGCCGGCCGCACCATGCAGGCCGAGCTCGACGCTCTGGAGAAGGCGCTGGGCTCGCCGACCAAGCCCGTCATCGCCATCATCGGCGGAGCCAAGGTCTCGACCAAGATCGACCTGCTCGAAAACCTCGTCACCAAGGTCGATGCGCTCGTGATCGGCGGCGGCATGGCCAACACCTTCCTGCACGCCCAGGGCGTCGCGGTCGGCAAGTCGCTGGCCGAGAAGGATCTCGCCGCGACCGCGCTGCGCATCATGGAGAAGGCCGACGCCGCCAATTGCGCGATCATCCTTCCCGTGGACGCAACGGTTGCCTATCACTTCGCCGCCAACGCGCCGTCGCACGCCTATGGGCTCGATGCGATCCCGGCCGACGGCATGATCCTCGACGTCGGCCCGCAGTCGATCGCCCGCGTCCACGCCGCGATCGACGACGCGGCGACGCTGGTCTGGAACGGGCCGCTTGGCGCATTCGAGATGCAGCCGTTCGACCGCGGCACGGTGGCGGCCGCCAAGCACGCCGCCGAGCGCACCAAGGCCAAGAAGCTGATCTCGATCGCGGGCGGCGGCGACACCGTCGCGGCGCTCAACCAGGCCCATGTGGCCGGTGACTTCACCTATGTCTCGACCGCCGGTGGCGCGTTCCTCGAATGGATGGAAGGCAAGCCCCTGCCCGGCGTTGAAGTTCTGCGCATCAAGTAATCAAGCGGCCCTTAGGCCCCAACGGGAGAAAAAGACAGATGGCTCGGATCACGTTACGTCAACTGCTCGACCACGCGGCGGAGAACGATTACGGCGTACCGGCCTTCAACATCAACAACATGGAGCAGGCGCTGGCGATCATGGACGCGGCCAACCAGGTCGACGCGCCCGTCATCATCCAGGCCTCGCGCGGCGCGCGCTCCTATGCCAACGACGTCATGCTCAAGCACATGATGGACGCGGTCACCGAAATCTATCCGCACATTCCGGTCTGCGTGCATCTCGACCACGGCAACGAGCCGGCGACCTGCATGACCGCGATCCAGGCCGGCTTCACCTCGGTGATGATGGACGGCTCGCTCAAGGCCGACGGCAAGACGCCCGGCGACTGGGGCTACAATGTCGGCGTCACCAAGACCGTGACCGACATGGCCCATCTCGGCGGCATCTCGGTGGAAGGCGAGCTCGGCGTGCTCGGCTCGCTCGAGACCGGCATGGGCGACAAGGAAGACGGCCACGGCGCCGAGGGCAAGCTCAGCCACGACCAGCTCCTGACCAACCCGGACGAGGCCGTGAAGTTCGTGCAGGAGACCAAGGTCGACGCGCTCGCGATCGCGATGGGCACGTCCCACGGCGCCTACAAGTTCACCCGCAAGCCCGACGGCGACATCCTCGCCATGAACGTGATCGAGGAGATCCACCGCAAGCTGCCGAACACGCATCTGGTCATGCACGGTTCGTCCTCGGTGCCGCAGGAGCTGCAGGACATCATCAACGCCTATGGTGGCAAGATGAAGCCGACCTGGGGCGTGCCGGTCAGCGAGATCCAGCGCGGCATCAAGAACGGCGTGCGCAAGATCAACATCGACACCGACAACCGCATGGCCATGACCGGCCAGATCCGCA
>RXJC01000386.1 GCA_003963435.1 Bradyrhizobiaceae bacterium
AGAAGGAGGAGGATCTCAACCGCTTCGCGCGCGCGATCTCGAAATGGGACGAGGTGCTCGAGTGCTATCTGATGACCGGCAACCGCGACTATCTCCTGCGCGTCGTCGCGGCCGACCTCGCCTCCTACGAGACGTTCCTGAAGACCAAGCTGACCCGGCTCGACGGCATCGCCTCGATCGAGTCGAGCTTTGCGCTCAGCCAGGTGAAGTACTCGATCGCGCTGCCGGTGTAGCCTCTCACCGCCACGGCTGCACGATGATCTTGGTGTGCGCTTCGGGATTGGCGAGGTCGGCGAAGGCCTTGGCGACGCCGTCGAGGCCGACCTCCGCCGTCACCATCGCGGCGGCGTCCACCTGCCCTTCCGCGATCAGGCGCAGCGACGCGGCGAACTCCTCCGGCGTGTAGCCGAGCACGTATTGGACGTTGAGTTCTTTCATGATGCCGAGCATGGGCTCGTTTCTGTCGCTCTCCATGCAGACGCCGACCACGACGATGCGCGCGTCACGCGGAGCGCCCTCGAACACCTGCTGCAGCAGGCCGGGAATGCCGACGCATTCGAAGATGATCGCAGGCTTCAGCGCCGGCAGCATGGCCTGGAACGGCGGCCGCGCCGCCTTCTCCGCATCCGACATCTGCGCGTGCTCGGCCCAGGTCGCATAGGGCTGCGATACCCTGGGATCGACGACGATATCGGCCCCGAGCTTGGCTGCGAGCGCGCGCCGTGCCGGCGAATAGTCGGCGGCGACGATGGGATGCAGTCCGCGAAGCTTCAGCGCGGCGATCACCGCAAGCCCGACCGGGCCGCAGCCGATCACGAGCGGCACCTCCCCGCCACGGATGTTGGCCTTCGCCACGGCGTGAACGCCGACGGCCAGCGGCTCGGTCAACGCCGCGTGTTCCGGGGCGAGACCGTTCGGCACCTCGAGCAGCAGCGCTTCGCTGAGGATCATCTGTTCCGCGTAGCCGCCCACGAAATCGTTGGAATAGCCGATCCCCTTGATGCCCTCCGGCGTCAGCAGCGCGGGCAACGAACAGACATGCGTGCCCGGCTTGAGCTTGCGCTCAGTACCGGGGCCGTACTCGACCACCTCGCAACAGAATTCGTGGCCGAACACGACGTCGCGGGTGAGGTCCATCGGCGCGCGCCCGGTCTTCCGCGCCATCTCCACCATGCGATCGGCGTGCTGTCGCGCGTGCAGGTCGGAGCCGCAGATGCCGCAGGCGAGCGTCTTGACCAGCACCTGGCCAGGGCCGGGCACCGGCTCCGCCATCCGGTCAGCGACAATCTCACCGTTCCTGAAAATCGCTGCGCGCATCCGGCTCCTCGCTGAATGGTTGGAGCCGTTGATAACACAAAGCCTACGCGGCGACTTGCGTCAGGGGTTCGGGGAACGCTCTTCCAGCACCAGGAGCTGGGCCCTGCGGACGCGCTCGCGATGAGCGATGTAGAGGCCGCTGGCGACGATGAAGGCGGCGCCGACCACGGTCCAGACGTCAGGCACTTCGCCGAAGATGAAGAAGCCGAGAATGCTGACCCAGAGCAGTTGCGTGTAGGAGAACGGCGCCAGTACCGAGGCATCGCCGTAGCGATACGCCAATACGATGATCCACTGACCGACGGTCGAGGCGACCCCGATCACGATGCCGAGACCAATTGCGGACCAGCTCGGCGTGACCCAGACGAAAGGCACCATCAGAGAAAGGATGGCAACGCCGGTCAGCGCCGAATAGGCCATGGTGGTGAGGACGGCCTCACGCCCGCTCATCATCCGCGTCAGGATCAGCGCGGCAGCCCAGCAGAATGCCGAGATGATCGGGAAGAACGCGGCGGCGTGGAACGCGCTGGTGCCCGGCCGCAGGATGATCAGCACGCCCGTCAGGCCGATCCCGGTCGCGATCCAGCGGCGCATACCGACCTTTTCGCTGAGGAAGACGATCGACAGCGCGGTGACGAACAGCGGCGAGACGAAGCCGGTCGCGGAAGCTTCCGCGATCGGAAGGAAGCTCAGACCGGTGATGAAGAACAGGGAGGAGCCGAGCAGCGCGGCACCGCGCATCAACTGCAGGCCGAGACGCTCGGTGCGCATCGCGTGGAGCGGCGAGCCCGGCAGCATCACCGGCGTGAACATCAGCGCGAAGGTGACGAAGCGGATCCAGGTGATCTCGATCGAGGGCAGGCTGGTCGAGAGATAT
This sequence comes from Bradyrhizobiaceae bacterium, assembly GCA_003963435.1. Lineage (GTDB taxonomy): Bacteria > Pseudomonadota > Alphaproteobacteria > Rhizobiales > Xanthobacteraceae > Bradyrhizobium. Next base: position 2,195 of record RXJC01000386.1, read on the forward strand.
TTCGCCGTCGTGTCGGAGGTGCCGAGAAACACCGTCGACAGCAGCACCAGCGCAATGCCCTTGAAGGGATGATCGACACGCGCAGGCGCGCGGCGAGCCTTCTGCTTTTTCTCCGGCGCGGGCATGGGGATATTGTCGAGCCTTGCGGCTGCGGCGGGCGGCGGTGTCACGGCTGGAACCCGGGCAAAATGCGAATCGAGAACGGTCGTAAAAAACGACAAATGCGTCGCGTTCACAACTTCCGAAAACAGGATGCCGATATGCGCGCACCGCCGCGCGCGTCAATGCTCCGTTAATAATGGGCGTTTGTGCACTACAGCATCGGCAGGCTGCGCGGCTTCGGTCCGCGCGGAAACGCCGCATCGAGCGCAGCGATGTCGTCTTTGGTCAGCACGAGGTCGCCGGCCGCCGCATTCTCGCCGGCATGTTCGGCCGACGACGCCTTCGGGATCGCGAACACCGTAGTTACCCGGGTCAGGAAGCTCAACGCGACTTGACGCGGCGTCGCGCGACGGTCCTCCGCAATGCGCGCCAGCACGGCACCGCCCTTGCTGCGCGCATCCGGGAAATCGTCGTGCCCGAACGGCGAATAGGCGACCACCGCGACCCCGCGCTTCTCGCACCACGGGATCACCGCGTGCTCGATCGCGCGTTCCTTCAGGTGATAGAGCACCTGATTGCAGGCGATGCGGCCTTCGCCGGCGACATCGAGGATCTCGTCGAGGTCATCGGCATCGAAATTGGAAACGCCCCAGGATTTGATCTTCCCTGCCTTCACCAGCTCCTCGAACGCGGCAACGGTATCTTCCAGCGGATAGGAGCCGCGCCAATGCAGCAGATAACAATCAAGGCGATCGGTCTTGAGCCGCTTCAGCGAGCGCTCGCAGGCGGTGATCGTTCCGCGGCGCGAGGCGTTGCTGGGCAGCACTTTTGATACGAGGAACACTTCGTCGCGCCGTCCCGCGATGGCATCGGCAATGACGAGCTCGGCGTCGCCATACATCTCGGCGGTGTCGATGTGAGTCATGCCGAGATCGAGCCCGCGCTGAAGCGCCGCAATCGCGTGGCTGCGGTCGCCGTGATCGAGATACCAGGTGCCCTGCCCGATGACGGAGACCTTGGCGCCGGTCTTGCCGAAGGGTTTTGTTTTCATGTCAGAGCTCACAGTCCAGCGATATCCGCCACCAGCACGCTGCCGGTCGAAGACTCCGTGATATAGAGACGATCCTTCGTCGCACCACCGATCGCGACATTGGTGCAGTTCGGCCCGGCGCATGACTTGATCCGC
>RXJC01000109.1 GCA_003963435.1 Bradyrhizobiaceae bacterium
GTTCTGGCTGATGTTGATGAAACCGCCGGCGCCCGCGAGCTTCGGCCCGAACTTGCTGACATTGAGATTGCCGGCGCGGTCGACCTGGGCGAGCCCGAGGAACGCTGCATCGAGACCGCCGCCGTCGTAGAAGTCGAACTGATAGGGCTGGTCGATCACCGCCTGCGTGTTGATCGCCGCGCCGAAATCGATGCCGCTCGCGGGAATGCCGCCGATCACGCCGGGCTCCGCCGTCAGCGTGATGAGGTCGATGATCCGTTCCTCGTTGGCAACGGAGGCTATTCCCTCCGGCATGCCGATGCCGAGATTGACGACGCTGTTGGCCTTGAGTTCGAGGGCGGCGCGCCGGGCGATGATCTTGCGCTCGCTGACCGGCATCGCCGGCAGCGAGGCGGCGCGGACACGGATCTCGCTCGAGAACGCCGGATTGTATTGCGTGCCGAAGGTCTGCCAGTGGTTCTCGGGCCTTGCCACCACGACGCAGTCGACGAGGATGCCGGGAATTTTCACCTGCCGCGGGTTGAGGCTGCCGGCTTCGGCCACGCGTTCGACCTGGGCGATGACGATGCCGCCGGAATTATGCGCCGCCATCGCAATGGCCAGCGCTTCCAGCGTCAGCGCCTCCTTCTCCATGGTGAGATTGCCGTCGGGATCGCCGGTGGTGGCGCGGATGATCCCGACTTGAATCGGAAAGGTCTTGTAGAGCAGGCACTCTTCCTCGCCGATCTTGATCAGCTCCACCAGATCCTCGGTGGTGCGCGCGTTCAGCTTGCCGCCGCCTTGCCGGGGATCGACGAAGGTGCCCATGCCGACGCGGGTGACATGGCCGGGGCGGTGCGCGGCGATGTCGCGGAACAGATGCGTGATGACGCCCTGCGGCAGGTTGTAGGCCTCGATCTGGTTCGCGATCGCGAGCTGCTGCAATTTCGGCGCAAGACCCCAATGTCCCCCGATCACACGCCTGACCAGCCCTTCGTGCGCGAAATGGTTGAGGCCGCGCTGCTTGCCGTCGCCCTGGCCCGCCGCATAGACCAGCGTCAGATTGCGCGGCTTGCCCTGCGTATAGGGCGCATCGCCCTCGTGAGAGAGATAGAGCTCCTCCAGCGCGATCGCGATCTCCTCGGCAAAGCCGATGCCGACGAAGCCGCCGGTCGCCACCGTGTCGCCGTCGCGGATCAGCATGACGGCTTCAGCCGCGGTGACGACCTTGCCCTTCTCGGAATTGCGTAGGTAAGGCAGAGCCGGATGATGGCTCACGGTGGTCCTCCCGATCCCTTCGACCGTATGCCGTTGTTTTTGTGCGTTGATCTTATCGTGAGGCACAGCCCTGGGACAGCTGCTTTCCACGAGAGACGACAGGCGTAGAGCAAGCTCCGCGCCAGATATCGCCGGTTCGCGGAAAACGGCCGAAGCTACGGCAATTTCCGCATGTTCGCGGCGGTGGAGTAACCAGGCACCCTGTCCGGAATCCGAGACTCCGGACAGGTCCGTGTCTCGAAACTCAGACGGAGGCCGGTCCTGCGGCGAGGCCGAACTTGGCGAGCTTCTTGTAGAAGGTCGCGCGCGAGATCCGCAGCATCCGGGCGGCTTCGGTGATCTGGCCGTTGCTGGCGGCGAGCGCCTGCTCGAGCGTGTGCTTCTCGAACTCGGCCTCGGCCTCGGCATAGGGCACGACGAGGCCGGCCGGGCGCTCGGAGGCGGCGGGCCTGACTTCGGTGCCGACGGGAAGAATGCGCGCGACGTCCTCGCCGGTCAGGCGGCCGGAATCGCTGAGGATCAGCGCCCGCTCCAGGATGTTGCGGAGCTCGCGGACGTTGCCCGGCCAGTCATAGCGCGCGAGTGCGGCGAGCGCGCTCGGCGTGATCTTGGCCTTGACGTAGTCGCCGGATGCGCTGATCTCCTCCAGCAGCCGGGCGCTGATCTCGGCGAGATCGTCCAGGCACTGGCGCAGCGGCGGCAGCTCGATCGAGAGCACGTTGAGCCGATAATAGAGATCGGCGCGGAACGCGCCCTCGCTGACGCGCTTGCGCAGATCCACATTGGTCGCCGCGACCACGCGCACGTCGACCTTGGAGATCCTGTCCGAGCCGAGCGGCTCGATCTCGCGCTCCTGCAGCACGCGGAGCAGCTTGGACTGCAATTGCAACGGCATCTCGCCGATCTCGTCGAGGAACAGCGTGCCGCCGTCGGCGATGCGGAATTTGCCCTCGCGTCCCCTGCGGTCGGCGCCGGTGTAAGCGCCCGGCGCGGTGCCGAAGAACTCCGACTCGATCAGCGTGTCGGGGATCGCAGCAACGTTGACGCTGACGAACGGCTTGTCCGCACGCGAGGAGGCGTTGTGGATCGCCTGCGCCAGCATCTCCTTGCCCGTTCCGGTCTCGCCGGTGAGCAGCACGGTGACGTTCTGCCGCGCGGCGCGGCTCGCCAGCGCCTTGACCTGCGCGATCCCAGGCGTGGTGCCGACGAAGTCGGCGAAGGTGAAGCGCGCCGCGCGGGCGTTGGACAATTGCCGTCGTGCCAGGCGCAGGTCGCTCTCGAGCTGGGCGACGCGGGCGAGCAGCGGCTTCAGGCTTTCGAGGTGGTCATAGAGCACGAAACCGATCGCGCCGATCACCGTCCCGTTCTCGTCCTCGATCGGCATGCGGGTGACGACGAGCTGCTCGCCGCCGAGCTCCATGATGTCGAGCAGGATCGGCTCGCCGGTCTCGACCACCTTGCGCATCAGGCTGTTCGGAATGATCTCCTCGATCGGCCGGC
>RXJC01000446.1 GCA_003963435.1 Bradyrhizobiaceae bacterium
GGTTTTTGCGCTATGCACAACGCCGCCCTTGCGCTCACCGGTATCAGGATCGACGCGGAAGATATCGACGGTTGCACCCGCCACCGGGCGATTGGTCGGCACACCGCCGGGCGTGCCCGTGACGAGGCCGCTGAGCTTGACGGTCGGCTCCGGCACGATCGCGATGCGCGCCGGCTCGCGTCCCGCGATGAACTTGTAGATCTCCCGGAACGCGCGCGGGTGGAACGCCACCTCGCGATGGTCGCGCGCGCCGAGCACGAGGTTGGTGGCGCCCTTCAGCTCCGGCCCTTCATTGGTGACGCCGGTCGGCGTGCCGGGCTTGCCGATGAAACGGCCGTCAGCCTGGGCGTATTTGTCCATGCCGTCGCTGCGCAGCGTCAGGAAGGCAACGCCCGGCGTCACCTCGCTCTCGCCCTCGTTCAGGCCGCGCAGGAAGGTGCCACGGCCGTTGAACTCGTTGTTGGGCTGATCGTCGGTCGCGAACACGCCGTGATTGGGCGTGCCGCAAAGCACGGCGTGGCTGACGTCGCCGGCGCCGCCATTCTTGATGACGTTGCGGATCGCATAGCCGCCGCGCGAGCTGCCGACCAGCGCCACGCGCGGTGCGCCGGTCCGGCGCTTCAGTTCAGTGATGGCAGCGGCCAGCTCGCGGCGCTGATCCTCGGTCGAGGACCGGTTCGCCTGCTCGACCTTGTCGTCTGTGCGCGCATTGGGGTCGGTGAAGTTGATCGCCATCATGCGATCGCGCGCGATGCCGTTGGATTCCATCCGCCACAGCGTCGTCATCCAGAGCGCGTCGTAGTCGCCATTGCCGTGGACGAACAAGATCGGTGGCGGCGGCTCGCCGGGCAACGCCGCCGCCGGCGCGGATTGCGCCAGGGCTCCGCTCCGCAAGCTCGCAGTTGCGAAAGGCAAGCTGCCAGCACCCAGCAAGATCATCCGTCGCGACAGCTTCATCTGTTCCTCCCCGGCAAACCGCCTCTTTGCACCGCTTATAGCGGCCTAACCACTGGACAGCGAAGGACTTTCGCAGGCATCAAAGAATTCGCCGGAATCGCCTGCACCACTTCTGCCAGCCGATATGGAAGGGGATATGACCGAGCCGCCAAACCGTCAGAAAATGGCCGACGGCATCACCGCGCCGCTGCGCTACACCGTGTTCCGGCGCATCTGGCTCGCCAGCCTGCTCTCCAATCTCGGCCTCTTGATCCAGGGCGTGGGCGCGGCCTGGGCGATGACGCAGATGGCGGCGTCGGCCGACCAGGTGGCGCTGGTGCAGACCGCCTTGATGCTGCCGATCATGCTGATCTCGATGCCGGCCGGCGCCATCGCCGACATGTATGACCGCCGCATCGTCACCCTGGTCTCCTTGATGATCGCGCTCACCGGCGCGACCGCACTGACGGTGCTGGCCGGATTCAATCTCATCACCCCCGAGACGCTGCTGGCCTTCTGCTTCGTGGTGGGGAGCGGCAATGCGCTGTTCGGCCCGGCGTGGCAATCCTCGGTCAGCGAACAGGTGCCGCCCGATGCATTGCCTTCGGCGGTCGCGCTGAACGGCATCAGCTACAACATCGCGCGCAGCTTCGGCCCCGCGGTCGGCGGCGTGATCGTCGCCGCGCTCGGCGCGGTGGCCGCCTTCGCCTGCAACGCGATCCTCTACCTGCCGCTGCTCGTGGTGCTGCTGCTGTGGCGCCGCTCGGTCGAGCCGTCGCGGCTGCCCCGGGAAAAGCTCAACCGCGCCATGGTCTCGGGCTTCCGCTACATCACCAATTCGCCGCCGATCAAGATCGTGCTGTTGCGCACGCTGGTGATGGGCTTGATCGGCGGCGCCATCATGGCGTTGATGCCGCTGGTCGCGCGTGACCTGCTGCATGGCGGCGCGCAGACCTACGGCATCATGCTCGGCGCCTTCGGCATGGGCGCCGTGATCGGCGCACTCAACATCCACGAACTGCGCAAGCGCATGAGCGGTGAGGCCGCGATCCGCGCCTGCACCATCTCGATGGCATTCGCGATGGCCGCGCTTGCCCTCAGCACGGAGCCGGTGCTGACCGCAGCGGCGCTGGTGCTGGCCGGCGCGGTCTGGATGGCCGCGATCGCACTGTTCAATATCGGCGTGCAGCTCTCGGCGCCGCGCTGGGTCGCCGGCCGCTCGCTCGCGGCGTTCCAGGCCTCGATTTCCGGCGGCATTGCGATCGGCGCCTGGGGCTGGGGCCATCTCACCGACTATGCCGGCGTCGAGATCGCACTGCTGACCGCGGCCGGCCTGATGCTGATCTCGCCGTTGCTCGGGGTCTGGCTGACGATGCCGCGCGTCGGGGCCCGCAACGAGGATGCCGATATATTGGCCGATCCCGAGGTGAAGCTGTCCCTGACGGGTCGCAGCGGCCCCCTGGTCGTCGAGATCGAATATCGCGTCGCGCAGGACAACGCGCGTGCGTTCCACAACGTGATGCAGGACGTGCAGCTCTCCCGGCAGCGCAACGGCGCCTATGGCTGGTCGATCGCCCGCGACATCGCCGATCCGGAATTGTGGACCGAGCGCTATCACTGCCCGACCTGGTTCGACTATCTGCGCCAGCGCAACCGCTCGACCCAGTCCGAACGCGCGCTGCATCAGCAGGCGATCGCTTTCCACATCGGCCCCGAGCCGGTGCGGATCCGCCGCATGCTGGAACGCCCGTTCGGCTCGGTGCGCTGGAAGGAGGAGACGCCGGATCGTGCCAGCGCCGAAGTGCTGCCGGTGGTTGCGACGGCGGCGGGAAGCAGCACTTAGGTTTCGTCGTAGCCCGGATGGAGCGAAGCGCAATCCGGGACAGCTTCGCCGCCGAGACAAAACCCGGATTTCGCTTCGCTCCATCCAGGCTACAAGAGCCGCTACTGCCCGTGCTCTGTCAGCACCTTCTCGCAGCCCTTGCTCAGCTTCGGGCGATTCTGCTTCAGGCAGGCGAGCACGGCGCTATCGCCATTGTTCATCACGGGGCGGCAAAAGCGCGTGACGTCGCGCGCGCAGGCGTCGTGGCCGGGCTGCTGCTGCGCTGACGCGGCGGACGCACACAGGAGCAAAGGAACAACGAAAAGAAATCTGGTCATCGCGTAAAGCCTCGGACGCTCGATATGAGCGGGCGAAGCTAGTGCGACGATCCCGAAGCCGCAACGGGTTTATTGCCGAGCGGGACCAATACCGCC
>RXJC01000345.1 GCA_003963435.1 Bradyrhizobiaceae bacterium
GTCGCGGCCTCGGCATGGAGCCGGCGCGAAAGCCGCGGCGCGCATTTCCGCAGCGACCACCCGACGGATGTGCCTGCGCTGGCGCAGCGAACGATGACCACCCTCGCCGCTACGCGCAAGGTCGCCGAAGGCCTGAGCGCGCGGCCGCTGCCGCGCACCGCCAAGTCCATGCTTGCCTGAAGGAAGCTCCAATGAACCCGACTTCACTGCTCTATCCCGACGCCTTCCTCTCGCCGCTCGCGATCGACGCGGCCGTGCAGCGCGCGCTCGACGAGGACCTCGGCCGCGCCGGCGACATCACCTCGCTTGCGACAATTCCCGAAGCGACCAAGGCCCAGGCGGTCCTGGTCGCGCGCCAGTCCGGCGTGATCACAGGCCTGCCGCTCGCGCTTGCGACGTTGCAGAAGCTGTCGCCCGACATCGAGGTGCGCGCGCATGTCCGCGACGCCGCGCGCGTCGCTCGCGGGCAGCAATTGCTGACGATCTCGGGCCCTGCGCGGGCTATCCTCACGGCGGAACGAACGGCGCTCAACTTCGTCGGGCGGCTGTCGGGCGTCGCAACGCTGACGGCGGATTATGTCGCACGCACCGAAGGTACGGCGATGCGCATCTGCTGCACGCGAAAGACCACTCCGGGGTTGCGCGCGCTGGAGAAATACGCGGTGCGCTGCGGCGGCGGCTTCAACCACCGCTTCGGCCTCGACGATGCGATCCTGATCAAGGACAACCACATCGCGGTCGCCGGCGGCGTCCGTCCCGTGCTGGAGCGCGCCCGCAGCTACGCCGGCCATCTCGTCAAGATCGAGATCGAGGTCGACACGCTGACGCAGCTGCGCGAGGTGCTGGACAGCGGAATGGCCGACGCCGTGCTGCTCGACAACATGGACCTTGCGACGCTGCGCGAGGCGGTGCGGATGAACGAGGGGCGCCTCGAACTGGAGGCGTCCGGCGGGGTCACGCTGGAATCGATCGCCGCGATCGCGGCGACCGGCGTCGACTACGCTTCAGCCGGCGCGCTGACGCATTCGGCGCCGAACTTCGACTGCGCGCTGGATATCGAGATGTGATTGGTGCTCTCCCTCTCCCCGCAAGCGGGGAGAGAGAAGGAACGCTACCTCCGCTCGGTCACACCCATCTCGGCGGAGCTCTTGGCTTCCTGCGCGAGCTCGGCGGAGAGCGCGGCGGTCTGGGCCGGCGTGCCCCAGCTCGGCTCCTCGCTGCCGTCGCCCCAGGCGCGCGGGCGGTAGAAGGTGTGCACGCCGGTCTTGTACATCTTCTTCATCTCGGCAACCCAGGACGGGCGCACCCAATAGGCATGATAGTGCGTGGACTTGCCGACTTCCGGCAGCCAGATCTGGCCGTCGAGCATGGCTTTGGCGATCTTCTTGGCGCGCTCCCACATCTCGGGCTCGCGGATCACGTCGGGATTGTTGTCGCAGGCAAAGGTGAATTGGCAGGCGAAATGACGGTGCTTGTTCTGATAGACCGCCCCGCACACGGTGTCCGGATATTTGCCTGAGAACACGCGGTTCATCACGACCTGCGCCACCGCGATCTGACCGCGCACGGCCTCGCCGCGCGATTCGAAATAGACGGCTTCGGCGAGGCACTTCTCGGATTTGGCGCGCGACTTGTCGTCGAGCGCGAGCCGCTCCGCCGGCGATTTGGCGCGCTGATTATCGGCGTTGACCTCGCCCTTCGGCGCGACGCTCTCGCCGCTCTCGATGTCCTTGGCGACCTCCGCCGTCGGCGGCGTCAGCGCGGCCGTCACCTTCATGTCCGGATCCGGCATCACGATCAGCGGCTCGGCGCCGGGTTGCCAGCTCTCGATGCTCTCGAGATTGCCGCCGAGCGAGGAGCTGCCGAAGAACAGGTTGGAAGTCTTGACGCTGAACGGATCGCGCACAGGCGTCGTCGGCGCGGTGGTCCGCTTCAGCGCCTCCAGCGGCGCGGTCGCGAGCGAGCGCGCGGCGTCGCTGGCCTGGGGGGCATTGGTGTATTGCTGCAGCGGCGGGGCGCGCAGCGCTTCCTGGAGCTCTGGATCGAGCGCTGCCGCGGACTCCGGCGACATCGGCCGTGGCAACGCGGCCGTCTTGGCGCCGAACACCGAGCTGTTCGACGTCGCGGGATCCTCCTGCGACGGTGACGCTGCGGGCGCAGCCGTCTCGGGCGCCTGGGTCGGAGCGACGATTGCGAGGCGATCACCCTTCATGGAGCGATCGACCTTGGGGAAGTCGGAAGCCTGATAGCGCGGCGCAGTCTGCAGCGCCGGATTACGGCTGATCGCGCCGGTGACGTCGCGGCCGTCGAGGCTCGCGAGGCGCACCATCGCGCTCTGCGGAACCGAGGTGCCGATGGGACGGGAGAAGCTGTAGGTGGCGAGCTGGATCGAGGACGCCGCGGAGAATACCTGCTTCTGCCAACGCTCGGCGACGCCGGGTTGGCGCGCCAGCAAGGAGGCAATGTCCTGATAGCCGGTCTCTCTCGGCATCAATGCGAAGATGCAGAGACCGATGCCGAAGGACGCGAACCGCGCGCCCTTCGGATGGTTACGCAACACTGACATCAACACGCTCACGCTACGCTTACGCCAGAAAAACCGAACGGCAGTACATCCGTGCAATTCGATCTTTATCGTAAGTATCCAATTTAGGTTGCCGGGGCGTTAATCGGCGTTGCGCGTGCAGCACACTCAAGCGAACACAGGTGTTTTCACGGGGCGATGACGCGCGGTGGTAAATGCGTCGTCACGTGAAGCGGTAAACAACCGGTCAACGCAAATGGTGAAGGAACTCTTGCGCGCACGTATCAATACGGGACGCGCGTGAGTTCCGATGCCGGCGTTTGCGCAAGATGCTTCCTCGTAACCCGTGTCATGCTCCGCGCAGGCGGAGCATCCAGTACGCCCCCCGGCTTCTCGACTCAATCACGACCGTCTCGGAGTGCTGGATCACCCTCCGTCGCGGGTGATGACAGCGGGTATGTGGCAAACGAATGTCCCAGAATCTCGTCATTGCGAGCGTAGCGACTTGTCCGCCGAAGCCTTGGCGAAGTCGGAAGCAATCCAGGAATCCATCCGCGGAGACAGACTGGATTGCTTCGTCGCATCTGCGCAAAATTGCTACGCAATTTTGTCGCTGAGCTCCTCGCAATGACGCGGAGACAGCGGCGCCCAAAAGAAGAGAGGCGGAGCTTTCGCCCCGCCTCTTGCTTTCCAGCACTCTAGTTCTGCCTACGCCTGGCTCGCGACCGCCTTGCCCAGCGCAGCCTGAGCCGCGGCGAGGCGGGCGATCGGCACGCGGTAGGGCGAGCAGGAGACGTAGTCGAGGCCGATATGGTGGCAGAAGGCGACGGAAGCGGGATCGCCGCCGTGCTCGCCGCAGATGCCGACCTTGAGCTTCGCGCGCGTCTTGCGGCCGCGTGCGACGCCGATCTTGACGAGTTCGCCGACGCCTTCCTGATCCAGGGAGATGAAGGGATCGATCGGAAGGATGCCCTTGGATACGTAGGTCCCCAGAAAGCTCGCCGCATCGTCGCGGCTGATGCCGTAGGTGGTCTGGGTCAGGTCGTTGGTGCCGAACGAGAAGAACTCGGCGCTCTCGGCGATCTCTGCCGCCAGCAGGCAGGCGCGCGGCAGCTCGATCATGGTGCCGACCTGATAGGCGATCTTGGTGTTGGTCTCGCGCATCACCGCCTGCGCGGTGGCGTCGATGCGCGCCTTGACGAGGTCGAGCTCCATCTTGGTCGCGATCAGCGGCACCATCACCTCGAGG
>RXJC01000252.1 GCA_003963435.1 Bradyrhizobiaceae bacterium
GCGTTTTTGCGCGAAGCCATTCGCGTCACCACATCTCCGGGAGTCGTACATCTCGCTGAGATCGGGGATAATGTGGATAGAATCACCGGCCCCGTCGATTGCGTCACCGCGCGTGCGCTGGCTCCGCTACATCAACTCATCGGCTTTGCGGAGCCGCTGATGCGCCAGGGCGCAAAGGCGTTATTCCTCAAGGGTCAAGATGTAGAGGCTGAATTGACCGAAGCCGCTAAATATTGGAATATTCAGCCGCAGCTCCACCAAAGCCGCACAGGCGACGGATGGATCGTCGAGCTGAATTCAGTTGAGCGGCTTGGCTGAGGCGCTCAGGGGTTGAGTGGGGAATTTCGATGACCGTGATTGACGAGCCGCAGCAAGACCAGACCCCAAAAGAGGCTGGAGAAGTCCCGCACGGCCATCCGCGCATCCTGGCGCTGGCGAATCAGAAGGGCGGCGTGGGCAAAACAACCACAGCGATCAACCTCGGCACGGCGCTCGCGGCGATCGGCGAGCGCGTCCTGATCGTCGATCTCGATCCCCAGGGCAACGCCTCGACCGGCCTCGGGATCGATCGCCGCAACCGCTCCTGCTCGACCTATGACGTGCTGGTCGGCGAAGCCGCCTTGCGTGAGGCCGTGGTGTCGACCGCGGTGCCGCGGCTGCATATCGCGCCTTCCACCATGGATCTCTCCGGCCTCGAGCTCGAGCTCGGCACCACGCCCGGCCGCGCCTTCAAGCTGCGCGATGCGATCGGCGCGCTCAACAACAACGTCTCGCCGGACGCCGACTACACCTATGTGCTGATCGATTGCCCGCCCTCGCTCAACCTGCTCACGGTCAACGCGATGGCGGCATCCGACGCGATCCTGGTGCCACTGCAGTGCGAGTTCTTCGCGCTCGAAGGTCTGTCGCAATTGCTGCAGACGGTGGAGCAGGTGCGCTCGACGCTGAATCCGAACCTGTCGATCCACGGCATCGTGCTCACCATGTTCGACTCGCGCAACAACCTCTCCAACCAGGTCGTCGCCGACGTCCGCCAGTTCATGGGCGAGAAGGTCTACAAGACCATGATCCCGCGCAACGTGCGTATCTCGGAGGCGCCGTCCTACGGCAAGCCGGTGCTGGTCTACGACCTCAAATGCGTCGGCAGCGAAGCTTACTTGCGGCTCGCCACCGAAGTGATCCAGCGCGAGCGCGAGCTGCGGACGACGCATTAGCGGTGCAGTAGGGTGGGCAAAGGCGTCTTCGCCGTGCCCACCATCTTCCGCACATCGACAATTGGTGGGCACGCTTCGCTTTGCCCACCCTACGACAATTCAGTTCTGGAGTGCTGCCAAGTGAATCCAAGGGAGCTGGCGATGGCCGACGAAGCGCGTTCGCGACTGGGCCGGGGTCTTGCAAGTCTGATCGGCGACGTCGGCGGCGAGGCTCAGCACGTCGATCGGCCGCGCGCGCAGCGCAAGGTGCCGATCGAATTCATCAAGGCCAATCCGCGCAATCCACGCCGCACCTTTTCCGACGCCGAGCTGAAGGAGCTCTCTGAGTCCATCAAGCAGCACGGCGTGATCCAGCCGATCGTGGTGCGCCCGGTGAAGGGCGCGCAGGATCGTTTCGAGATCATCGCCGGCGAACGGCGCTGGCGCGCCTCGCAGATGGCCGGTCTGCACGAGGTGCCGATCGTGCCGGTCGACATCAGCGACAGCGACGCGCTGGAGTTCGCGATCGTCGAGAACGTGCAGCGCGAAGACTTGAACCCGATGGAGGAGGCGCAGGGCTATCACGCGCTCGCCAACGAGTTCAAACGCAGCCAGGAGGATATCGCCAAGGTCGTCGGCAAGAGCCGCAGCCACGTCGCCAACATGATGCGGTTGACCAAGCTGCCGGCCGAGGTCCAGGCTTTCATCGCGACCGGCGAGCTGACGGCGGGTCACGCCCGCGCGCTGATCGGTGTGCCCGATCCGCTCGCGGCCGCCAAGCGCATCGTCGAAGAGGGCCTCAACGTCCGCCAGACCGAGGCGCTCGCGCATGAAGAGGGCGTGCCGGAGCGCAAGCCGCAAAAGGCGCGCGCGACCGGCGGCAGGGAAAAAGACCCCGACACGATCGATCTCGAGAAGCGCGTCAGCGATGCGCTCGGCCTCAAGGTCACCGTCAATCACCGCGATCCCGGCGGCTCGGTCCAGATCAACTACCGCAACCTCGATCAGCTCGACGAGGTGATGAAGCGGCTGGCCAAGGGCGCGCTGTAGGCCAGTCTCTCATGGATCCCCGCGTTCGCGGGGTTGACAGCGAGAGTGTGGTGCGCATCTGTGCCGACACAGTCATTGCGAGCGCAGCGAAGCAATCCAGAATCTTTCCGCGGAGAGGCTCTGGATTGCTTCGTCGCTTACGCTCCTCGCAATGACGTGGAGAGGTGCGCCCGCGTGACGTTGGAGCGGAGAGCGCTCAGCCGCGCCGCTTCGCATTTGCTGCGATCGCCATCAACGTGCGCTGGGCGATGGCGGCGGCCAGTGTCGATTGCTTGCGGGTCTCGAGCGCTGCGGTTGCGAGCTGCTCGATGACGGCTGCGAGCCGCGCCGGGCTGAAATTGCGCAGCGCGGTCTCGACGGCGGGCTTTCGTGAAAAATGCAGGCGCGGATAGCTGCCGTCGAGCACGGCGGAGGCAGGCTGGCCATCGGCGATGGCGAGGGCGGATTTGTGCAGCCACGCCGCCTGGCGCTGCGCGGCGGAGATGATCACGCCGGGATAGGTGCCTGCGATCATGGCCT
>RXJC01000571.1 GCA_003963435.1 Bradyrhizobiaceae bacterium
ATCATCATCACTTCCGGCGGCAAGAACATCACCCCGTCCGAGATCGAGAACCAGCTCAAATTCTCGCCCTACATCTCGGACGCCGTCGTGATCGGCGACCAGCGGCCGTATCTGACCTGCCTCGTGATGATCGATCAGGAGAACGTCGAGAAGTTCGCCCAGGATCACGACATCCCCTTCACCAATTACGCGAGCCTGTGCCGGGCGACGGAGATCCAGGACTTGATCTGGCGCGAGATCGAGCAGGTCAACGGCAATTTCGCCCGCGTCGAGACCATCAAGAAGTTCTACCTGATCGAGCGCCAGCTCACGCCGGAGGACGAGGAGCTGACGCCGACCATGAAGCTGAAGCGCGGCTTCGTGAACAAGCGTTACGCCGCCGAGATCGAAGCGATGTATCGGCAGCGCGCGGTGGCGTGACGCGCGCGCATGGTTTTCCGAGAAGGGGCATGCGCAAAAAAGTCACGTTCGAGAAAGCGAAGGAGCGACGGCCCCCGCCCTTCGCGTAACACGGGCCTTTAGGAGAGGAGACGTCAATGTCGAAATCGTTCAGCGCGTTCGGCCTTGCTGTGAGTGCAATGGTGCTCACCTGTCTGCCGGCCGCGGCGCAAACCAAGGTCACCAACGAGGGCATCTCGGCAACCGAGATCGTCGTCGGCACTCACCAGGATCTGTCGGGCCCGATCAAGGGCTGGGGCGTTCCTGTTTCCAACGGCATGAAGATGGCGGTCGAGGAGATCAACGCGGGCGGCGGCGTCAACGGCCGCAAGATCCGCCTGGTCATCGAGGACAGCGGCTATGATCCGAAGAAGGCCGTGCTGGCATCGCAAAAACTGATCGAACGCGACAAGATCTTCGCGATGGTCGGAGCGATGGGATCGCCCACCGTGCTCGCCGCGCAGGACATCCTGCTCGATGCCGGCGTGCTTCAGCTCTTTCCGCTGACGGCAGCCGAGTTCACCTTCAAGTTCGATCCGGCCAAGCCGCAGGAGCGGCTCAAGTTCAACAATTTGCTGCCCTATGTCGAGAGCACGCGCGCGGCGCTGAAATACATGATGGAGTGGAAGAACTTCAAGAAGCCCTGCATCATGCATCAGGACGACGAGTACGGCAAAAACGTGCTCGATGGTTTCAACCAGCAGCTCACTGCGATGAAGGTGCAGCCGGCTTCGATCACGAGCTACAAGCGCGGCGCTTCCGACTTCAGCGCGCAGATCGCCAAGATGAAATCCGACGGCTGCGACCTCGTCGTGCTCGGCGCGGTCCTGCGTGAGCCGATCGGCGCCATGACCGAAGCGAAGAAGCTCGGTTGGGACGTCACCTTCCTCGGCGCCACCCCGACCAACGTGATGGAAGTGCCGATGCTCGGCAAGGACGCCGTCGAAGGCCTCTACGCAGCAAGCGGCTTCGAGATTCCTTACGAGGACACTGCGAAGGGCAAGGTCAAGGACTGGCTCGTCAACTACAAGAAGATGTTCGGCACCGACGCCAATACGCAGGCCATCATCGGCTACAATGCGATGATGACCTTCGCCTTCTACGCGCAGAAGGCGGGCAAGGATCTCACGGGTCAGAAGATGCTGGACTCGCTCGAGTCCGGCGAGAAATTCCTCGACATCTTCAACTCGCCGCCGACCAAGTTCTCCAAGACCGACCATCTCGCCAACACCATCACCCAGGTACAGCAGGTCAAGGGCGGCCGCTGGGTGCTGGTGAAGGACAATCTGATGTTCTGATGCTTGGCGTTCACCCTCCCCTGCAGGGGAGGGTCGATCGCGCGCAGCGCGAGCGGGGTGGGGTGATCTCTCAGCGCGGGCAGTGCCGCAAAGCCGAGAGACCGTCACCCCACCCCGTCTCACATTTCGTTGCGCTCCATGTGAGCCGACCCTCCCCCTCCAGGGCCCCTCCAGGGGAGGGTAAGTGCTCACGATCCCCCGCTCGCGTTGCCCGAAGTTACCGGCGCCAGCTCGTCCTCGCGGCAGCGCCAGCCGTCGGCGGCCTTGACGAACGCAAATGTCCGCTGGATCCGCAGCCGGCGTGTCACGTTGAAGGCTTCGGCCGAACGCTCCTTGTTGGCGCCGCCCGGCTGCGGACGTCCCGTCCTGGCGTCCCAGCAGGTGCCGGTGCAGCTGGAGGCGACCTTGCTGCACATGGTGAAGGGGGCCAGCACCGCCATCTCGATCTCGCCGGTGACTTGCGCCTCCTGGTCTGTCACCTGACTGTCGAGCGCGTAGACGCGGTTGATGCGAAGGAAATTCCCGCAGGAATTGGCCGCGTGGATCCGCGCCGCGCAGAAGTCGACCGCGTCGGTGTCGGGGACGCGGGCTGCGACCTGCCGGCCGAACACCTTCTTGGGATCACCCTTTGCCGCGCGGATTTCGTCGGTCTTGCGCTTCAAATGCTCGGCGAGACAATCCTCCGCGGATTCGAGCTCCTGCAACGGCACGTTCTCCTTGCCGACGAGATTGCATTTGCGGTCGCGCTCCCGGGTCCATCGGCCGTATTCGGCAAAGGCAAAGCGTGCCGCGGTCGGGTCCAGCTTGCCGATCAGACCGAGCACGAGGCCGTTGAGCTCGGTCTCGGCCAGCGCCAGCGACGGATCCGCGCAGATCACGGCGCCGGCTGCGGTGTTGGCGGCGAGGCAGTCGAAACCGGGATCGCCGACGATCGCGGCGCGCTCCTCGGTCACCTTGAGCAGGCAGGCCTTCACCCGATCGAAATCCTCAGTGCGGATCGCGCTCTGGCCGACGATGCCGCAGCCGAGGTTGCGCTGGCGGACCCAGATCGCATTCTCCTCGATCGCGGGCAAGCGATCGGGCAGGCGGGCGAGGCGCGCCTCGATCGCCGTGCTCAGCGTCTCGGCGGCGGCGGCAAGGGTGGGATCGCCGCAGAACAATTGATTGCCGGGGTCGCGAATCTGCTGGCAGTTGTTCTTCGCAAACAGCGGCAGCCGGTCGGCGATGGGGCGGTCGGACTGCGCGGACGCAGGTGCGGCGAGCGCCAGCAGCGCAAGCACAGACAGCACGATGAATCGCATTTCCGACGTCCCCGCATGGAAGGCGCCATGCTAGCGTCTGGGATCGCGCGGTGGAATGGGGTTGTGGGGAAGGTCTGGTCCGCAGCCCGGATGGAGCGCAAGCGTAATCCGGGATTCGTGCGACAGATGACAGCGGCCCCGGGTTGCGCGGAGCTTGTCATCGGGCGGCGGCTTTGCGCCGACCCGCTGGCTCCATCCGCGCGACGGGACGATCAATGAGTCTCGGCGGCGGCCACCGAGACCTGCACCGGCTCGTCGACATATTTCAGAACGGCCGACTGGTAGAGCGTGAACAGCGGCTGGTAGCTCCGCGCAGCGCCGTCCTCGACCATCGCCATGCGGCGGTTGTCGAGCATCAGCCAGTGGCCGTCGAGCTTCGCCGCGGTCACCGCATGCTCCTCACCGGCCCTGACGTCGCGCACCACGACGATGCGGAGGTCTTCGGCGGCGACGCCCGCGAGCCGCAGCGCGGCCAGCTTGGCAATGGCGTAGTCTTCGCAATCGCCGGCGCCGCGCGCGAAGGTCGCAAGCGGCGAGCTCCAGACGTCGTCAATGCCGTCGTTGGCGGGGTGGATGGCGAGGTTGATGGCGCGGTTGGTCTCGCCGAGCCGGGCGCGGCCGTCGCGGGCCCGGGCCTGGTCGACGATGGCGAGCAGCTTCAAGGCCGCGGGCGACGCGCAATTGTCCCGGTCGCCGTCGCACAGCGCAAGCTGCACCATGTCGTCGTCGAGCCTGCTCTTCAGGGCCGACCATTTCCGCTGCAGGCTGCCGGACGAGATGGCGAAGGCGAATACGCCGAACGGCTCGGCGGATTTGCGCACGAGAAGGCCGGCCCCCGGCGACAGCAGCGTGCCGGCACGAAGCTCGGCGGCCGATCCGAACAGGACCAGTCCGCACAGGACAAGGATAGCGCGCCAGGCGCGCGAGCGAGCAGCGGTCTCCATCTGACATCCCCTTCCCAGGCTTCGCCAGGTCCCCCTCGACCTCAGCGTGCCGGGATTTGTTGCTTTCGCGGAGATAGTGCGAGACGGGCCGTTTTGTTCTGCTTAACGCGCCGGCCGGGGCTCCCAAAACTGCGGGACAGGCTGAAACGAGCCTGGCCAAATTGCGTAAAACTTTACGATTCGACGGCTAGGAGGTGTCGTGACGCCGCGAATGGGAGCCAATTGCAGGTGCAGGTTGTGAGGGGGCCGAATCTGCTTCGAATGGCTAACGACCCCCTATTTCATGGGGTTCTGTTAGTTAGGTCACAGATTTATCTCCGTATTTGCCGCAGGATATTACGGGTCCCCGCCTCCTGAAGATGCTGCAAGTATCCGTTTTTGGACTATGCGCCAATTTACTTTGGATGACTGGAAATGAACGACGAAGAGCCGAATTCGACTTTCGAATATTTGCGATACGACTTCGGTTTCTCTGGGAAGGCCCCGCTCCTCGAGGGTTCCTGCCGCCAAGTGACGCGAAATCACACAAGCATTAGATGGTTTCGCTAAGGACTTGGTAATGCTATGCAAGCTTAGGCAGTCCATACTTACTTAGATATTAACCCTTTTTACGGTGCCCGGTTGAATTACGCTGGCCAATTTGACGGCGCGATTTCCTTGGACGGCCAGGGTTCCCGCTTGCCCGCCGACGCCCGGGTCGATTCCTTTACGGCGAAAGCGCACGGCCACGTGCCCGA
>RXJC01000481.1 GCA_003963435.1 Bradyrhizobiaceae bacterium
GGCCGCTGGTCCGACACCGTCATGGTGCAGCGCTCGCTCGGCGCCGGGACGACGGCGCCTCCGCCCGTCGCGACACCGGGCCGATAGGCCTCAAGACGGAAAGTCGGCCGGTCTTACATGGATGCGGTCGGCATGCAGCGACCAGTGATGCAGGGCCTGGTCCTTGCAGAACCTGGCCTTCGCCCGTTCCCTGGCCTCGTCCTCGTCGGCGGCGTCGATCTCCAGCGTACCCTGACAGATCTCGCTCTGCCGGCCGTACTCGCCGAGCACGTTCTTCATGAACTTGACGACATAGGTTGACATGGGACCTCCCTGCTGCCCCGACAGCACTCTAGCCCCATTTAGGCCGGCCGGGGAAAGGAGATTTTGACGCGGATCAAGGCCGGCAAGGTTCCCGCCGCCCATTCAGGCGGCAGCCCTGCCCTCATGCGGTCATATCGAGCAGCGACTTTTCCGTCTCCGCGTAGGCCTGAATGACCTTCGCGTTGGCAATGAAGCTGTACTTTGCCGCGGCCAGTTGCACGAATTCGCTGGCGATATCGACATTCGGTGCTGCGACCAGGCCATCGCCGTTTGCGAAGGGCGCGCTTGGGTCGGATTGTGGGGTATAGCTCGGCGATACCGTCGACACCGTCGCGATCGTGCCGCCCGGCGTCGAGCCGCTCGATTGGTCGACCTGATCGACGCGCAATGGCACGTACGCTGCGGGGAACGTCGGAGCAATACTCGAACTGCCCGTAGCGGCCGGCGTGCTCGCGCCGTCCGAGCCTGGCAGCGGGCCGGTCGTACGAACGTTGGCGATGTTGCTGGCGGCGACGTTCACGCGCAAGCTCGCCGCAGAGAGTCCGGATGTCGCAATCGAGAAGATGCTCATGGACTTTCAACTACAGAACAAGTGATACGCGTTCACTTATCCGATCGATAAGAAGCGGCGCATTGCCTTGGCGTCGTGGTAACCAATGACCGGGCGCGGACCTTTCGTACCATTACCCCGGCATCACCCCGAACGCCTGCTTGAAGCGCTCCGCGTAAACCGGCCAGACCTCGGGATTGATGATGCGCGGGGGGCGCTTGCCGTCGAGCGTGTCCAGCACCTGCTCGGCCGCGATCCGGCCCATGTTCTGGCGCGCCTCGACGGTCACGCCCGCGGTGTGCGGGCTCGCCAGCACGTTGTCGAGCTGGAGCAACGGGTGCTCCGGCGGCGGCGGCTCCTTGGACCAGACGTCGAGGCCGGCACCGGCGATGCGCTTGTCGCGCAGGGCCTGGAGCAACGCGTCCTCGTCATGGATGAAGCCGCGCGCCGTGGTGATGAAGTAGGCATGCGGCTGCATCAGGGCGAACTCGCGCGTGCTGATCATGTTGCGGCTGCCCTTGTTGAGCGGGCAGGAGATCGAGACGAAATCGGCACGGCGCAAGAGCTCGTCCAGTTCCACCTTCTCCCCGCCCCGCTCGGCCATCACCTCGGCGGTGAGATACGGATCGTAAGCCAGCACCTTCATGCCGAGCAGGCCCTTGCACAGCGCGGCGATGCGGCGGCCGACATTGCCGAGGCCGATGATGCCGACGGTCTTGTGCTCGACCTCGTTGCCGACGAGATCGTTGCGGTTGACGTCGCGCTCGCGGCGCAGGCGGCGATCCGACTGGATGATGCGCTTGGACAGCGTCAGCATCATCGCCAGCGCGTGCTCGGCCACCGAATGGGCGTTGCCGCCGGACTGGTTGACGACCAGGACGCCCGCGTCGGTGCAGGCCTCGACGTCGACGGGGTCGAAGCCCGCACCGTTGCTGGAGACCAGCAGCAGGTTCGGCGTGCGCTTCAGGAAGGCGGCATCGACATGGAAATGCGGGGCGAGCTCGTCGCGGGCGGCGCCGATCTGGTAAACGTGGGCCGCGCTCAGGATCGGCGCAAAGAAATCTTCGGGGCTCTCGTTCTCGATGCGGTCGAGCCGGACGTCGGGCCGCGCTTTCAGGATCTCCACATAGATCGGATTGGCCAGGTACTTGACGTAGAAGACGCGCTTGTTGTTGACGGACATCAGGACCCTTCCGGCTCTCTCGAGGGGCACCGCAAGGTCAGCGCGATGCGCCCCCGGTCCGTGCCTCCCTCCTGTTTTCTCGTTGTCGCCGCTTATGGCACGGCGATGCCGGCTACGGCAGGCTGTCTGGTGCAGATCATGGTGCCGGCCGGGACATGTTGACAATCCCGCCCGCTCCGTCAAGTTCGGCCGATTGCCGCGACGGTCGAGATCAAGAAGCATGCGCGGCGCGAGGGAGAACGCAATGGCGATTGCGGAACAGCAGACTTCGCCCCAGGCGGCACAGGGGTCCAGCGACGGGAGCTGGCACGGCATCGTCCTGCAAACCCTGAAACGGAACGAGATCAGCCTCGTCCCCTACGTGCCCGACCGCGTGCTCACCCCGCTGATCAAGAACCTGCACGCCGATCCCTTCTTCACCACCTTCGCCACCGCCCGCGAGGAGGAGGCAGTCGGCATCGTCTCCGGCGCCTGGATGGGCGGACGGCGCGGCGCGGTGCTGATGCAGACCTCCGGCTTTGCGACACTCGCCAACGTGCTGGCCTCGCTCGCGGTGCCCTACCAGATCCCCCTGATCATGTTCGTCTCCGAGCGCGGCACGCTCGGCGAGTTCAACTACGGCCAGTCGCTGGTCTGCCGCACCATGCGCCCGGTGCTGGATTCGCTGGCGCTGGAGCACCACACCATCACCCGGCTCGACGAGCTCGAATTCATCGCCGATCGCTCGATCAAGCAGGCCGTCACGACCCAGGCGCCCGTGGCGCTGATCCTCAACCCGCTGCTCACCGGCGGCAAGACGTTCGACAAGTGAGGCGGGGCCAATGAACTCAAAAATGACCACACGCAACACCAAGGTGATGAACCGCTTCGACGTGACCTCGCGCCTGATCGCAAAGCTCAAGCACGAGGAAGCCGTGATCGGCGGCATCGGCAACACCAATTTCGACCTCTGGGCCGCCGGGCACCGCCCGCAGAATTTCTACATGCTGGGCAGCATGGGGCTGGCCTTCCCGATCGCGCTCGGCGTGGCGCTGGCGCAGCCCGGCCGCCGCGTCTTCGCGCTCGAAGGCGACGGCTCGCTGCTGATGCAGCTCGGCGCGCTCGCGACCATTGCGGCATTGAAGCCGAAGAACCTCATCATGATCGTGATGGACAACGGCATCTACCAGATTACCGGTGCACAGCCGACGCCTGCGGCTGGTGTCGCCGACATCGTTGCCATCGCCGTCGGCTCCGGCCTTGCCAACAGCGCCTGGGCTGCGGATGAGGAGGATTTCGAACGCTTGGTGGAAGCGGCGATGTCCGCCACCGAGCCGCACCTGATCGCGGTCCGCATCGACGACAAGCCCGGCGTCGGCACGACAAGGCGTGATCCCGTACAGATCCGGGAGCGTTTCATGCACGGGCTCGGCGTGCGCGAGCTACTTTAACATTTCGTCATTAACTACACGGCGATCTGATGGAAGGACGGTACCGGTCGGCAGCCGACCTGTGCTAAGCGCAACAGATGTCCATTCTGGTTCGATCCATTGCCTGGCTGCTCGCAGCCGCCGTGACTTTCGCGACCCTCGGCCCCCCCGGCCTGCGGCCCCATTCCGACCTCGGCCAGGACGGCGAACATGCCCTCGCATTCATCCTGGTGGGCCTGGCCTTCGGCCTCGCCTACCGGCGCCGGCGCCTGTTCAGCGCAGCGGCCGCCGTGGTCCTGATCGGCGTGCTCGAGCTGATGCAATTTTGGGCACCCGGACGCCACGCCAGGCTGGAGGATTTTCTCGTCGACGCCCTTACCGCCTGCCTCGGCTTTGCGCTCGCGGCCGCGGCCGATTGGCTGCTCGCGCGGTTTCGCGCCGGGCCCGCCATGACGAGCGAAGGCCCCGCGGAGTGACACTCCGCAGGGCCCATGCTTTCAACGCATAGAACTATCGGTCAGTCGATGATCTTGACCACGCGGCGCGTGCGCGGCTCGACGATGACGCGACGATCGTTCACGACCGCATAGCGATACTCGGTGTAGTTCGGCACAGGGCGGAGCACCACGGTCGGCGGCAGCGGCTCGCCGACGACGACGCGCTCGTGGATCACGACGGAATCGTTGCGCGGGATTCCACCCAGCACCGCATTCGGAATTTCCAGACCAGCGCCGACGGCCGCACCGACGGTGCCGCCCACCATCGCGCCGATCGGGCCGCCAACCTCAGCGCCCGCACGCGCGCCGTCCCTGGCGCCTTGTTCGGTCGTCGACTGGGCGAAGGCTGCGCTCGACGCCAGCAGCGAGGCAG
>RXJC01000119.1:0-4491 GCA_003963435.1 Bradyrhizobiaceae bacterium
CGCTGCTGTCGCCGACCATCTTCTTCCTTCTGGTCGTCAACATCGTCTACGCCTTCTTCGACACTTTCGGCATCATCGACACCATGACCCGCGGCGGGCCCGGCAAGTCAACGGAGACGCTGGTCTACAAGGTCTATTCCGACGGCCTGCTCGGGGGCAATCTCGGCAGCTCGGCGGCGCAGTCGGTCGTGCTGATGGTCATGGTCATCGTGCTCACCGGAATCCAGTTCCGCTTCGTCGAACGCAAGGTGACCTACTGATGGTCGAGGAAGAGGGCTTCCGGCGCTACGTCGCCCACATCATTCTCTGGATCGGGATCGCGATCGTCGCGTTCCCGGTCTACATCGCGATCATCGCCTCGACCCAGGACAACGCCCTGATCGCGAACGGGCAGATGTCGCTGCTGCCGGGCGGCCACTTCTTCGAGGTCTACTACCAGACCATCTTCGTCGGCACGAGCGGCTCGACCCGCGAGCCTGTCGGCAACATGATGCTGAACTCGCTGGTGATGGCGCTCCTGATCGCGGTCGGCAAGATCGCGATCTCGATCATCTCGGCCTATGCGATCGTGTATTTCCGCTTTCCGCTCCGGATGCCGATCTTCTGGCTGATCTTCATCACCTTGATGCTGCCGGTCGAGGTGCGCATCTATCCGACCTACAAGATCGTCGCCGACCTGCACATGCTCGACAGCTATGCGGGCCTCGCGCTGCCGCTGATCGCCTCGGCCACGGCGACGCTGCTGTTCCGGCAGTTCTTCATGACGGTGCCGGACGAATTGCTGGAGGCCTCGCGCATCGACGGCGCCGGGCCCTTGCGGTTCTTCTGGGATACGCTGCTGCCGCTGTCGCGCACCAACATGGCGGCGCTGTTCGTGATCCTGTTCATCCTCGGCTGGAACCAGTATCTCTGGCCGTTGCTCATCACCACCCGCGACGACATGCAGACCATCCAGGTCGGCATCCGCAAGATGATCACCACCACCGACGCGCTGACCGAATGGCCGATCGTGATGGCGACGGCCGTGCTCGCGATGCTGCCGCCGGTGTTCGTCGTCGTCGTGATGCAGAAGCTGTTCGTGCGCGGACTGGTCGAGACGGAAAAGTGAAGATGGCGAATAGCGAATGGCGAGTAGCGAATGGGGTCGCTGCGTCCGCCTTGAGTACCAACCAATCCCCATTCGCCACTCCCTATTCGCCATTCGCCGGAAAACCCCATGGCTAACGTCACTCTGCGCAACGTCCGCAAGACCTATCCCGGCGGCTTCGAGGCCATCAAGGGCGTCAACGTCGATGTCGGCGACGGACAGTTCTGCGTGCTGGTCGGCCCCTCCGGCTGCGGCAAGTCCACCTTGCTGCGCATGGTCGCAGGGCTCGAGACCGTCACCGGCGGCGAGATCGACATCGGCGGCCGCATCGTCAACCAGATCGAGCCTGCCGACCGCGACATCGCGATGGTGTTCCAGAACTACGCGCTCTATCCGCATATGAGCGTCTACAACAACATGGCCTACGGCCTGCGCAATCGCGGCATGGCGGAAGCCGAGATCAAGACCCGCGTCGAGGAAGCCGCGCGCGTGCTCGAGCTGTCCGCCATGCTGGAGCGCAAGCCGCGCCAGCTCTCCGGCGGCCAGCGCCAGCGCGTCGCCATGGGCCGCGCCATCGTACGCCAGCCGAAAGTGTTCCTGTTCGACGAGCCGCTCTCCAATCTCGACGCCAAGCTGCGCATCGCGATGCGGGTCGAGATCCGCAAATTGCAACGCCGGCTCAACACCACGTCGATCTACGTCACCCACGACCAGTTAGAGGCGATGACGCTCGCCGACATTCTCGTCGTGATGAACGGCGGCCAGGTCGAGCAGGTCGGCAATCCGCTGGCGATCTACGAGAAGCCGGCGACCACTTTCGTCGCCTCCTTCATCGGCGCACCGCCGATGAACTTGATGGCGACGCGCCCCGAGGAGATCCGCGCGCAGCTCGCCGGCAGCGCCGCGGCCGATGCCGGCATTCTCGGCATCCGCCCGGAAGATTTCGTCATCACCGACCAGACTCCGGCCGGCGGCGTCGCCCTGCCGCTCACCGTGGAAGCGATCGAGCGCGTCGGCGCCGAAACCTTCGTCTACGGCTCCCGCGAGCAGGAAGAGCAGCACCTCGCCGCCACGCCCGGCGAGCTGCCGCCCGGCGAGATCATCGTGCGCATTCCCGGAACCGAGGCGCCCGCCATCGGCGCGAAAATCCGGGTCGCGGCATTGCGCAACAAGCTGCATTTGTTCAGCGCCGATGGGCGGAAGCGGCTGGAAGCCTGAGGGGTCCAAGGCCCTCCCACCCAAAAGTGCGAAAACAACCCCATGCACAGTAGGAGGGGCACTGTTTTCGTTGGAGAAATTTAGCAGTGAAATCGTCATGCCCGGGCTTGTCCCGGGCATCCACGTTCTGGGCGCCGCGAGCCAGGCCGTGGATGGCCGGGACAAGCCCGGCCATGACGATCTAGCAGCATCTGACTGGGCAATGCCCATCCACAGCCTCCCCGCTACGTCCTTGAACCAACACGGGAACGTGCCCATATTGCTGATCAAGGGGTGCCACTTGCGGGCCCCGACACACCAAAGTCGCTTCTGCGAGGACTTTGTAAACTATGTCTCGTGTTCCCACGTTATCCAGTCCGTTCCTTCTGGGCTTCGACGAGATTGAGCGCGTGCTCGATCGCGTCGTCAAAGGCGCCGACGGCTACCCTCCCTACAATATCGAGAGGTGCGGCGGCGCGGACGGCCAGCCCGAGCGGTTACGTATCACGCTGGCGGTCGCCGGATTTACGCGCGACCAACTCGATGTAACCATTGAGGAAAACCAGCTCGTGATCCGCGGGCGTCAGCAGGACGACAAGACCCGGCAATACATCCATCGCGGCATCGCCGCGCGTCACTTCCAGCGCACCTTCGTGCTGGCGGAGGGGATGCTGGTGCTGGGTGCGGATCTGAAGAACGGGCTGTTGTCGATCGATCTCGCCCGGCCTGAACCGGAGAGGATCGTTAAGACAATCGCTATCAATGAGCACGAATAATGGAACGAGTAGCGGACTCGACCGCTTAGTGTTCCAGAGGAGTCGAGACCATGAGTGAAGGTCACGTTGCGTTCGAATACGAAGCCAAGAATGTCTCTCCGGAGACGCTGGCAACCCTGGGCGAAGGCCATATCGCCTATGTCAGGCAGATCCGCTCAGAAGACGTGCCGGGCCTGTTCCCCGAAGCGCCGAAAATCGCGCCGGGCCTCAAGCTCTTCGCGCTCCACGCCGCCGACGGCACGCCGATCATGCTGACCGACAGCCGCGAAGCCGCGATCGCCAACGCCTGGAGCAACGAGCTGCAAGCCGTCAGCGTGCACTGAGCGCACGCACGTCGCACGAAGAGAGTTTTGAGCGGGCATGCCTTCAGACGAAGGCGTGCCCGTTTTCATTTTGCGCAACGGATGTTTCCGCGTCGTCATTGCGAGGAGCACTTGCGACGAAGCAATCCAGAATTCCTCCGCGGAGGCAGTCTGGATTGCTTCGCTGCGCTCGCAATGACGGTGCGTGAGGCCCCAGAGTGCTCAACTCTCGTGCCCCGGACGCAGTGCAACGCTCCTTTAGCGGTGCGCTGCAGAGCCGGGGCCCATTCGGTTGACCGCGGTCCGTGAGGCACTGGGTCCCGGCTCGGCGCAGCAACGCTTGCGCGTTGCTGCGCCGAGCCGGGACACGAGAGACGACATTCGTCGCCCTACTTTCGCATCACTTCAAAAAACCCAGCCCTTCGCGCGCGGTGTCGACGGCCCATTTGTCGTTCGGCGGCAGCGCGAGCACGCTGTTGAAATCCGCACGCGCATGCTTGGCGTCGGATCGCATCATGTAGAGCAGGCCGCGATTGGCCAGGGTGGCCTGGTTGTTCGGATCGAGCCGGAGCGCCTCGTTGTAGTCGACGAGCGCACGATCGTGCTGTCCGAGGTCCCGGAACACGCCCGCACGATTGTGGTAGGCCTCCAAATTCCCCGGCTGTAATCGAATGGCTTCGTCGAGATCTGCAAGGGCACGTTTGTCGTCGCCCTTCCTGTGCAGGACCACGCCGCGAATGACATAGGCCTTCTCGAAAGACGGCATGATCCTGGTGACATCATCCAGCTCGCGGATGGTGCCGTCGAAATCGTCCTTTTTCAGGAACACCATGGCCCGACAATAGTGACCGCCGGCATTTCCGGGCTCCAGGCGCACGGCGCTGTCGCAGTCATCCAGAGCCGCACCGATGTCACCCTTGGTGAGACGAAGGGTGCTCCGCAGCTCATAGGGCCAGGCGGCGGCTGGATTGCGCTGCATCGCCTCGCTGTAGTCGGCGACGGCGTGATCGGCATCGCCCTTCGCAGCGTACGCTTCGCCTCTCATGACCAGCGCACGGTAAGCCTGCTTGGGGCTGCGTTCGATCGCATCGGTGAAGCCCGCGATCGCGAGATCGTAATCACGCCTGTT
>RXJC01000119.1:4541-7138 GCA_003963435.1 Bradyrhizobiaceae bacterium
TGTAGTCGGCCATGGCGTGATCGCGATCGCCTTTGGCGGAATAAGCGCGGCCGCGGCAATGATAGGCCCGCCCGAAATTCGGATCGATCCGGATCGCGGCGCTGCAATCCTCGAAGGCGCGATTCCAGTCGTGCTTGATGTAATAGGCTTCGCCACGCAGCTCGTAGGCGGCGGCATTGGTCGGGTCCGCCGCAATGATCTCCGTCTTCTCCGCGATGACGCGATCGTTCGACGCCTGGTCAGCGCGAGCCACGTTCGTAACAGCGATGGCGAGGGAGCAAACCAGACCCAGACCGAAAAGCCGGCCGACCGAACCGCACGTCATGTCGACAAATCCCCGCGCCGAAATTGTGCCGGTCGCAGGCGAGCATGGTGACGACATATCGCAGCGCCCGGCTGCAAAATAAGTCGCAGACGAAGCAGTGCGGGTTCGAACGGGCGGGAGGCTTACGCCGCGGTCGCCGGCGGCAGGGCCAGCACCGAATAGATCGCCTGGGCGTCGCGCGAGGCGCGCAGCTTCTTGGCGATGTCCTGGTCGCGCAGCAGGCGGGCGATGCGGGCGAGCGCCTTGAGGTGGTCGGCGCCGGCGCCTTCGGGTGCGAGCAGCAGGAAGACGAGATCGACCGGCTGGCCGTCCATGGCCTCGAAATCGATCGGGCGGTCGAGCCGCGCGAACAGACCAAAGATCTTTTCGAGCTTGGGCAGCTTGCCGTGCGGAATGGCAACGCCATAGCCGACCGCGGTGGTGCCGAGCTTCTCACGCTGCAGCAGCACCTCGAACACGGAACGCTCGTTCTGTCCGGTCAGCTCGGCGGCCTTGGCCGCAAGCTCCTGCAAGGCCTGCTTCTTGCTGTTGACTTTCAATGCCGGGAGAATCGCCTCGGGTGCGACCAGATCGGTAATCGGCATGGAGGCTTTCCGAGGTGAATTAAACCGTCAGGTTCCGATTTGGCCTGCTTGATAGACCAAGCTCGGCCGGCGTCAATAACTTGAAGCAGGAGCGGGACTTAGCCCCAGGTTCCTTTAGCAAGGTCCTGCCAAGTCCAGATGTGGGGGGCTTCTACTCCAACGCAATCCCGGTGCCAACTCCCGCGTGCGGCTTTGCCACGGTCATTGTTAAGGGCCGGAATCGTACGGAGGCCACTTTTGGGCCGCCCTTTGCCTCACCCTTAGGCCTTGCCGTCGGCCTTGGCACCCGGCGGATCGATCCAGCCGACATTGCCGTCCGCCCGGCGGTAAATGATGTTCACCCGGCCCGAAGAGCCATGCTGGAATACCAGGCAGGGGGCGCCGCTGAGGTCGAGTTCCATGACCGCCTCGCTGACCGAAAGCTGCCTCAACGACGAGGTTTGCTCCGCGATGATCACCGGGCTGTAGTCCGTGACTTCCTCCTCGCCCTCGCCCGGCGCCTCCAGCACGTAAGCGGTCGCATCCAGCGCAGCCATGGCCTCGGAGGCGACATGGGCCTTGCGGGCGGAGCGGTCCTTCAGACGGTTCTTGTAGCGGCGCAGCCGCTTCTCGATCATCAGCAGCGCCTGGTCGGCGCTGGCATAGGCGTCCGGCGCGTTCGAATCGGCCTCCAGCGTGATCCCCGAATCGAGGTGCAGGGCGCAATCGGTTCGGAAGCCGAAGCCGTCCTTGCTCAGCGTGATGTGGCCGGAATAATTGCCGTCGAAATATTTGCGCAGCACCTCGTCGGTGCGGTCGGCAACGCGGCCGCGCAGGGCCTCACCGACGCTGATGCTCTTGCCCGAGATTCTGAGAGTCATGTGATGCCTCGCCTGGTTCACGTGCTCCGGAGCGACGACATGTCATCGCACCTTTGGAATATCCCGCGCATGTCATGCGCGTGCTTGTATCCCGTCTCGACGGGGGACCGAGAGTAGCGCGATTTCGTGCCAGCGCAATCAGGCCGGTTCGGGATTGCGGGAACGATCGGACAATGCGGTGGAGAGGACGTTACCAAGAGCGCTCTGCTTGTCGCGGCGTCGCTGCACCGAGGAAGGAATGCGCATGGCTTCGCGGTACTTCGCGACCGTGCGGCGGGCAATATCAATGCCCGAGGCGCGCAAGCGTTCCACGATGGTGTCGTCCGACAGGATCGCGGTGGGCTCCTCCGAATCGATCAGCTGCTTGATGTGGTGGCGCACGGCTTCGGCGGAATGCGCCTCGCCGCCGTCGGCGGAGGCGATCGAGGCCGTGAAGAAATATTTCAGCTCGAACGTGCCGCGGTTGGTCGCCATGTACTTGTTGGCGGTAACGCGCGACACCGTGGATTCGTGCATCTGGATGGCGTCGGCCACGGCCTTCAGATTCAGCGGCCGCAAATGCGCGACACCGTGGGTGAAGAAGCCATCCTGCTGGCGCACGATCTCGGTTGCAACTTTCAGGATGGTGCGGGCGCGCTGGTCGAGCGCACGCACCAGCCAGGTCGCGTTCTGCAGCGCATCGGTGAAGTAGGACTTGTCGCCGTCCTTGCCGATCTTCTTCGACAGCTGGGAATAATAGGTCTGGTTGACCAGCACGCGCGGCAAGGTGTCGCTGTTGAGCTCGACATGCCAGCCGCCGTCGGGACCGGGGCGGACATAGACGTCAGG
>RXJC01000311.1 GCA_003963435.1 Bradyrhizobiaceae bacterium
AGCCCTTGGCAGCCAGCCAGTCGCGGCCGGCAGCGTCGAGGCTCAGCACGATCTTGCGATCGGTCAGGAGCTTCTGCAGCCGTGCGAACTGGATCTCGACGATCCGGCCCATCTCGCTGCGCTGCAGGCGGTGGAACAGGATGATCTCGTCGACGCGGTTGAGGAATTCGGGGCGGAAGTGTCCCCGCACCATTCCCATCACCTGCTCGCGCACGGCCGAGGTGTCCTCGCCCTCCGGCTGGTTCACCAGGAATTCCGAACCGAGGTTCGAGGTCATGATGATCAGCGTGTTGCGGAAGTCGACAGTGCGGCCCTGGCCGTCGGTCAGGCGGCCGTCGTCGAGCACCTGCAGCAGGACGTTGAAGACGTCAGGATGCGCCTTCTCGATCTCGTCGAACAGCACGACCTGGTAAGGCCGGCGCCGCACCGCTTCGGTGAGCGCGCCGCCCTCGTCATAGCCGACATAGCCCGGAGGCGCGCCGATCAGCCGCGAGACCGAGTGCTTCTCCATGTATTCGGACATGTCGAGGCGGACCATCGCGGTCTCGTCGTTGAACAGGTACTCCGCCAGCGCTTTCGTCAGCTCGGTCTTGCCGACGCCGGTCGGCCCCAGGAACATGAACGAGCCGGTGGGGCGGTGCGGGTCCTGCAGGCCGGCGCGCGAGCGACGCACGGCGGTCGCGACCGCACGGACGGCCTCGGCCTGGCCGACGACGCGTTGGCCGAGCTGCTCCTCCATCTTCAGGAGCTTCTCCTTCTCGCCTTCCAGCATCTTGTCGACGGGCACCCCGGTCCAGCGCGAGACCACCTGCGCGATGTGGTTGGCGGTGACCGCCTCCTCCATCATCTCGCCGGAGTTCTCCTTGGCCTCGATCTCGGCCAGCTGCTTCTCGAGCTGCGGAATCCGGCCATAGGCCAGCTCGCCGGCCTTCTGGAATTCGCCGCGCCGCTGCGCATTGGCAAGTTCGACCCGCAAGCCGTCGAGCTCGGCCTTCAGCTTCTGGGCATCGGAGAGCTTGTTCTTCTCCGCGCTCCAGCGCGCCGTCAGCGCCGCCGACTTCTCCTCGAGCTCGGCCAGGTCCTTCTCCAGCGTCTGGAGCCGGGACTTGGAGCCGAGGTCGCTTTCCTTCTTCAGCGCTTCCTGCTCGATCTTGAGCCGGATGATCTCGCGGTCGAGCGAATCCAGCTCTTCCGGCTTGGAATCGACCTGCATCTTCAGCCGCGCTGCGGCCTCGTCCATCAGGTCGATCGCCTTGTCGGGCAGGAAACGGTCGGTGATGTAGCGGTTGGACAGGGTCGTCGCCGCAACCAGCGCGGAATCGGTGATCCGCACGCCATGGTGCTGCTCATACTTGTCCTTCAGCCCGCGCAGGATCGAGATGGTGTCCTCGACCGAGGGCTCGCTGACGAAGATCGGCTGGAAGCGCCGCGCCAGCGCGGCGTCCTTCTCGACGTGCTTCTGGTACTCGTCGAGCGTGGTCGCGCCGATGCAGTGCAGCTCGCCGCGGGCAAGCGCCGGCTTGAGCAGGTTGGAGGCGTCCATGGCGCCATCGCCCTTGCCGGCGCCGATCAGCGTGTGCATCTCGTCGATGAACAGGATGAAAGTGCCCTCGCTCCCGGTGACTTCCTGGAGCACGGCCTTCAGCCGTTCCTCGAACTCACCGCGATATTTCGCGCCGGCGATCAGCGCGCCGAGATCGAGCGACAGCAGCTTCTTGTCCTTCAGGCTCTCGGGCACGTCGCCATTGACGATGCGCAGCGCGAGGCCTTCCGCGATGGCGGTCTTGCCGACGCCGGGCTCGCCGATCAGGACGGGATTGTTCTTGGTCCGGCGCGACAGCACCTGGATCGTGCGGCGGATCTCCTCGTCGCGGCCGATGACCGGGTCGAGCTTGCCGTCGCGCGCAGCCTGGGTCAGGTCGCGGGCATATTTCTTCAGCGCGTCATAGGCGTTCTCGGCGGTCGCGCTGTCGGCCGTACGGCCCTTGCGCAGCGCCTCGATCGCCGCGTTGAGATTTTGCGGGGTGACGCCGCCCTTGTTCAGGATCGTACCGGCCTCGCTGGTCTTCTCCAGCGTAAGGCCGAGCAAAAGCCGCTCGACCGTGACGAAGCTGTCGCCGGCCTTCTCGCCGGCCTTCTCAGCAGCATCGAAAGTGCGGGCGAGTTCGGGCGCCAGATAGATCTGCCCGGCGCCGCCGCCGGAGACCTTCGGCACCTTGCCGAGAGCCTCCTCCGTCGCCTTCAGGATTGCACGGGAATTGCCGCCGGCGCGGTCGATCAGGCCGGAAGCCAGCCCCTCATTGTCGTCCAGCAGGACCTTCAGCACGTGCAGGGTCGAAAACTGCTGGTGCCCCTCGCGCATCGCGAGCGACTGCGCGGACTGGATGAAGCCCCTGGAGCGTTCAGTGTATTTCTCGATATTCATCTTGTCTGTCCCTCGGCCTGCCCTTGGGGCCCACTAAGGCACCCCAATACGGCATCTTCATTGGGTTGCGGCTGACCGCATTGAGGATTCTCAAGCGGGAACCACGGTTTTTGCCGGCTTAGCGCCGGCCTGAGCCAGATGTGGGAAGCAGGTTGCGGGTGCGAAAGAGGTGCCTTCACAATTTCGTGCGCTGCCCCGCCGGCTTGGCGGGGGCGGGGCGAATCCCTTAAGGAACGGCATGACCCCTCCCGCAAGCTCAGCCAGCCAGACCGCCGAGATCACCGGCCTCTATCGCTACCCCATCAAGGGCCTGACGCCGGAGCCCCTGCGCCGCGTCCCCTTGCGGACGGGGCAGACCCTGCCCGCCGACCGCCGCTACGCCATCGAGAACGGCCCGAGCGGCTTCGATCCCGAGCGGCCGGAATGGAAGCCGAAAATCCAGTTCCTGATGCTGGCGCGCAATGAGCGGCTGGCCGAGCTCGACAGCCGCTTCGACGACGCCACCAATGTCCTGACCATCCGCAGGGACGGCCAGATCGTCGCCAGCGGGGACCTCGAGACCGCGGCCGGGCGTGCCGCCATCGAGCGCTACTTCGCGGAGAATTTTCAGCCGGAGCTGAAGGGGCCGCCGAAGCTGCTGTCCGGCCGCGACCACAGCTTCTCCGACGTCGCCCGCAAGGTGGTCTCCATCATCAATCTCGGCAGCGTCCGCGCCATCGAGACCATGCTGGGCGGCACAGCCGTGCATCCCTTGCGCTTCCGCGCCAATCTCTACGTCAAGGGCTGGCCGGCCTGGTCGGAGCTCGACCTCGTCGACCAGACGCTTGCGATCGGACAGGCGCGGCTGAAGGTGGTCAAGCGCATCGTCCGCTGCCCCGCCACCAATGTTGACCCGGTGACGGCCCAGCGCGACCTCGAGATCCCGCCGACGCTCTCGCGCCATCTCGGCCACATGGATTGCGGCGTCTATGCCGAGGTGATCGAAGGTGGCGAGATCGGCGTGGGTGACGCGGTCGCGGTGGA
>RXJC01000561.1 GCA_003963435.1 Bradyrhizobiaceae bacterium
TTGACGAGGCCCTTGGAATAGTCGAGGCGGTCGACGCCGATCGCGAGACGTTCGCCGTTGAGGCTGCGGCGCAGCCGCGACACGTCAGGATGCGATGCCGACTTGGCCGCATAGGCCGCGAATTTTTCCGCATCGATGCCGATCGGAAAGACCTCGCAGCGAGTGCGGCCATGCTGCGAGATTGCAACGCCGTCCTCGATGGCGAGACCGAGCTCGCCGCCGACATAAGCGAGGAAGTTCTGGCAATCATCATTGGTCTGGAAGCCGAGCAGATCGTAGGCCAGCATCGCCGTGATCAACTCGCGATGATTGGGAACGCCCTGCATCACAGCAGACACGGGCCAAGGCGTGTGCAGGAAGAAGCCGATCGGGTCGTCGACGCCGAGATCACGCAGTTCGGCGCCGAGCGCGAGGAAATGATAATCCTGCACCCAGAACGCGGTCTCCGTCTTCCGGAAGCGCATCAAGGCACGCGCCATGAAGGCGTTGACCTCGCGATAGCTGACATAGTCTTCGCGTGAGACGCGGATCAGATCGCTGCGCGAATGCAGCGCCGGCCACAGCGCCGAATTGGCAAAGCCTTCGTAATAGCCGCCGTAATGCGCCGCCGGCAGATCCAGCGTCGCGATGGCGCCGGTGCCCAGCGCTTCGATCTCGGCGAACGGTTCCTTCTGATGGCCATCACGCACCCGGCCCGAGGAACCCACCCAAATCGCGCCCGAATGCTCCACCACCGGCAGAAGCGCCGCCGCAAGGCCGCCCGTCATGGGCTCGTTAGGTTTGCCGCGGGCGACGCGATTTGAAACGACGACTAAGTTCACAGGTCGTCCCCTCCTGTTTCATTCCACCCCGTTTAACTGCCGTTCATCAATATGGTTCCTGTCATCGTTTCCGCCAAATGAAACCAAAGTCGGGCAAGAGCGTTGGAACCAGTTTCCTTGAAGGAACTGGTCGAATTCTGCTGCAAGCAGGAGGGTTTCCCGGCCTATGTCGCGCAGCATCGATCGGGCCCTGTGGCGGACCCGCAAGCGACAATGTGGCGGCGAGGTGACCTGCCTTAATCGAGGCGCGTATCGTCCAGCAGCCGGGCCAGGAACGCACGCACGTCGCTTGGCGCGTCGAAATGGCCATTTACGCCCATGGCACGACGACCGACCGAGAAGGCGAGCCCGTTCATGTCGGGCATGATCGCGAACACGGTTTCATCGGTGACGTCGTCGCCGATGAAGATCGGACGCCGTCCTCTGAACGGCTCGCGCTTCATCAGCTCGCGCACGCCGGTCGCCTTGGTGAATCCGGAATGCTTGATCTCGCAGACGAACTTGCCGGGCAGCACCTCGATCGGCGCGTTGGGCAGGTCGGCGCGGATCACCGAGACGGATTCGTAGATCGCCTTCTCCGCATGCGGCGCGAGGCGGTAATGCAGCGCGAGCGAATAGCCCTTGTCCTCGAGCAGAATGCCGGGCGAAAGCTTGGCGATGGCCGCCAGCCGCCGCTTCAGCTCCTTGTCCAGCGGCGGCGCGTGCACGTCGTCGGCTTCATTGTCCACCGACAGCCGCATCTCGGCGCCGTGGCCGGCGACGGCGCGAAACACGTCGGGCGCGAAGATCAGGTCGATGTCGTTGAGCGAGCGGCCGCTGACCAAGGCCAGCGCGCCGGAGGTGCGCTCGGTCAACCGGTGCAGCGTGTCCGACAGGCCCGGCGGCACCCACACCTCACGCGGGGTCGGCATCAGGTCGAGCAGGGTCCCGTCGATGTCGAGCAGAATTGCGGTCTCGTCGAGATGCGGCACCAGCGCATGCGGCACCGGCACCGTTTCGGGCGTGTCGTCGTCTAGCATGGTGCGCTGCTGGTCCATCGCCATTTCTGCAAGTTCCGATTTCATCAGTCTACTCCATAAAGGCGAGCGGGCGCGCAATTTGTTCGAGCGATTTGCGCTCCGCGGAGACGGCATAGCGCCACGCCACGATCGCAGCCGCGATCATCAGGAAAGCCCCCAGCAGATAGCCGGCGAACACGCTGGTGCGCGAGCCCGTGTCGATCAGCGCGCCGAACAGCGCCGGCCCGATCACGCCGCCGATGCCGGTGCCGATCGCGTAGAACACTGCGATCGCCAGCGCGCGGACTTCGAGCGGGAAAGTCTCGCTGACGGTGAGATAGGCCGCGCTCGCGGCCGGCGAGGCGAAGAAGAAGATCACCATCCAGGCGATGGTCTGTCCCTGCGCGCTGAGCACGCCTGCGGAGAACAGATAGCCCGAGAGCGCCAGCAAGAGGCCCGACACGCCATAGGTGAACATGATCATGGTGCGGCGTCCCAGCGTATCGAACAGCCGGCCGAGCAGCAGGGGGCCGAGGAAATTGCCGGCCGCAAAGGGCAGCAGGTACCAGCCGACGTGATCCGCCTTGATGCCGTAGAAATCGGTCAGCACCAGCGCGAAGGTGAAGAAGATGGCATTGTAGAAGAACGCCTGCGCGCTCATCAGGGCAAGGCCGACCAGCGCGCGCTGACGATACGCCGAGAACAGCGTGTGCACGACCTCAGCGATCGGCGTGTGGTCGCGCATCTTCAGCCGGATTTTGGTAAAGCGCGCCTCGCTCGTATCCTGGTCATGTCCGATCACCGAGCGCTCGATCTCGCCGACGATGGCATGGGCCTGGTCGGGACGGCCATGGATCATCAGCCAGCGCGGGCTTTCCGGAATCCACATTCGCATCAACAGCACGACGAGACCGATGCTCGCGCCGATCAGATAAGCGAGACGCCAGCCGAGATCGGGCGCGATCACGGCGGGATCGAGCAGAACGATGGCCGCGACCGCCCCCATCGCGGCGCCGATCCAGAAGCTGCCGTTGATGACGAGATCGGTCCAGCCGCGATAGCGCGCCGGCACCAGTTCCTGGATGGTCGAGTTGATCGCGGTGTATTCGCCGCCGATGCCGGCGCCGGTGAGAAAACGAAACAGCGCGTAGCTCGCGACACCCCATGACAAGGCCGTCGCGGCGGTCGCCGAGAGGTAGAGCGCCAGCGTGATGAAGAACAGCTTCTTGCGGCCGATGCGGTCGGTGAGCCAGCCGAAGCCGAGCGCGCCGATCACGGCGCCGGCGAGATAGGCGGAATTGGCAATGCCGAGATCGAGATTGGAAAAGTGAAGCGACGGGCTCTGCTTCAGGGCGCCGGAGAGCGCGCCGGCCAGCGTCACCTCGAGCCCGTCGAGGATCCACGTGATGCCGAGCGCAAGCACGACGCGGGTGTGAAAGCCGCTCCAGGGCAGCGCGTCGAGCCGCGCCGGGATGCTGGTCTCGACGATGCGGTCGGTCGCGTCCGCCGCGACCCCAGATGCATGGTTCAGCGCTGGGCTTTGCTGCAATTCCATCGGGCTGTTGCGTTCGATCAATGGCGGCGGCCCCCTGATCACATGATGTGAACGGGGACGATCCGATCATCGGGGTGCGGCATTCCGCCCGTCACCTGCGACAACGTCGGCGGCGAGCCCGGGTTCCCGCAGGAACGGTCGTTGCGGAGGTCCGTTTTCGATGAGGCCGCAAGGAGTTGACGCATGGCTCATGTCAGAAAGAGGACACAATCCCGCAAACCCGCGCACAAGAAGCCGAGCGCTGGACGTAGCACTGCGCGCAAGAGCTCGAAGCGCGCCACACCGAAGCGCTGGTCGCAGCGCGTAACCGAGCAGAGTGATGCGCTCGACCTCAAGCAGGGCGTGTTCAAGCTGGACAGCCCGAAGAAGATCGCGACGTCGCTGAAGCGATCGGCCGAGCACAGCTCACGCCGCAAGGCCGGCGCTTATCGCTCGGCGCTGTCGATGCTGACCTTCTACATCAACCGCGCCGGCAAGACGCTGCCGAAGACGCAGCGCGCGCGGCTGGAGAAGGCGAAGGTGGAGCTGAAGCGGGCGTTCGGGAGGGAGTGAGACCAGCCAAAATCAGTAGAGTGGGTTAGGCAAAGCCGTAACCCACCATTTAAGCTGAATGCGAGGTGGTGGATTACGCTTCGCTAATCCACCCTGCTCCACGCGACGCGTTACTTTCGCAGCCTCTACGCCGCGCGGATATTCCCCATGAAGCGGTCGAGCTCGGCGCGCAGCCGGGTGCTTTCGGATGACAGCGTCTTGGCCGAGTGCAGCACCTCCTCCGAGGCCGCGCCGGTC
>RXJC01000106.1:0-17696 GCA_003963435.1 Bradyrhizobiaceae bacterium
CGACCGATGTCGCGCTCCACGATCATCAGATCCTGCGCGCTGTAGCTCGCCGCCTTGGCATCATCGGCGCGGTCGCCCATCCAGATCTGGTGGACGCGGACATGGGCAGCTTCCGGCACGTAGCGCTTCTTGCCGGCGAGAAGCAGAAACACGCACATGGATTCGCAATAGGCCTCGGGCGCGACCGCCGGGCGGGCCGACTGCCCGCCGCGGAGGCTCACGCCGACCGTGGTCAGGAGTCCGAGATTGCGGAAGCGACGGCCGAGCGTGATCGCGTCATTGACGGAACCGCCGCTGGAATCGAGCACCACCGTCGCCCCGCCGAGCTGGCGTCCGCGAGAAAACTCTTCAAAATCCTTTGGCGTGTCGGCGGTGATGATGCCCACCGCGCTGACCCAGCCGCGGCAGTTCGGCTCGCAGGCGACCCAGTTGAACTTCATCGGCAGCTTGCGCTCTTCGAGAGCGCTACCCGCGCGGGCCGACGACCCGAACGTCGCGACGGCGCCAGCCAGCGCGACTCCACAGACGGCGGTTCCCACCAGCAACCAGCCGCGAAGATTGAGCGACGTCAGAAGTTTCAAACTGGTCCCTTCCCCAAGCCCAGAGGCGATTCAGGCAAGCCCCGTTTTCCGTCCAACGATTCTACACATGGACGTCACAAAAATGGTATCCGGGGGAATACAGATCGTCCATAGGTACTTGCTGCACTGCTCCCCAAAAGCACGCGAAATATGGCGCGCAAACAACAGCTTACAGTTCCACGCATCGGAACCGTGCAACACCTCGCCTAGCTTGGCAGCATAGCGCACATGAAGCATTCAGCCTGCGGGCATTGTTCCAGTTCGGTCGAAGGGGCACTTCGGCTTCCACGCAGATTCGGCCGGGCCCTGATCTGGCTTTACCGGCACACGCTGTCGCCGCTGGTCGGCTACAATTGCCGGCATCTGCCGACCTGCTCAGTATATGGCGATGAGGCGATCGAACGGTTCGGGCTTTGGGCTGGCGGCTGGATGACGCTCGCGCGGCTGCTGCGCTGCAACCCCTTCGGCACGTCGGGCATCGACAACGTGCCGCTCACCGCCCCGCAAGGCGCACGCTGGTATCTGCCTTGGCGCTATGGCCGCTGGCGCGGCGTCAATGCACCCTGAGATTGCTGCGATGCATTGCGCATCAATGGCCTGAGCGGAACCTCGGACGTCCTTACCGCGTTGTTTTGACGCTCCCGCGGGAGGAAACAACAATGCGCTGGAAAATCAGCCCTCATTTTCACTTCGGACCGGAGCCCATTCCCGGCTCCAGGCGGCATCACGACCCCAGAACCATGGATCTGCTCGCGATCGTCGCCTTGCTGGCGCTCGTGCTCGGCTCCGGCTGGTACCTGGCATCGAGCCTTGCGACGCCGCCGAGCACGACGGCGTTCATCGTGCCGAGCCAGAGCGTGCACTGGTAGTCAGCGGAACCAGTAGAAACGACCGGGCGGCGGCGGGATCGGCTCGGGTGGACGCAGCCGTCTCGGACGCGGCGGCCTTGGCGTCGGTTCGGCCGACGAGGTGGCCTCCCCGCCCGGCACCGTCTCGGTGCCCGGCACTTTCACCGCCAGCAGCAAATTCGACTCGTGCATCCGCCAGCGGTAGCCGACGCCGAAATCGATCGGCTGGGCGCGCGTGAACAATTCGGCGTAGCGTTCCTGGTAGCGGCCGGGGAATTCGCCGATCGGCCCGAGATAGCGGCCGAACGGGAAGAAACGCCATTGCCGCGCGCCGTAATTCGCAAGCGGAATGCCGGAATCGTCCTGGATGATGGTGGCGCTGTTGGCGAGCAGCCAGTCACGGACCACCGCAAAGTCGCTCTTGTGCAGCAGATAGGATGCGCTCTTGAGCAGGCTGTTGCCGAGCCCCAGCGTCTCGCAGAATTTCAGGAAACCGGTGTTGCGCGCGCCGGCATTGGAAAGGTCGGTCGAGAAGTAATACAGCGTGCGCGCTTCGCCATCGCTGCCGGCGAAGGTGATGCGAACACCGCGCGTGGCGTTGCGCCCCGGATTGTCGTCGCCGACATGTACTCCCCCCTTGTCGTCGAGCGCGACCATCTCGACGTTGCGGATGGTCTTGCCCGAGCGCGCCAGGAACACATAGAGGATCGGCAAGGTGCCGTTGACCTGGTTGGCGTGCAGGTCGACCTTCATCTGCTTGGTGATGAAGAACGAGAAGCTCAGGATCGAACCGAGCGAACGCTCGACATTGTAGAGTGCCGCGCCGACCGAGCCGCGCGGCAGCCGCGTCAGATCGGGCACGGCGCCGACCGGCTCCAGTGCGCCGAGCACGTAGGTGCTGGCCTTGGAATAGAAGGCGTTGGCGTAGAGAAAATCGGGACCGCTGAACATATAGAACATGGTCGGCCGCGGCGCGGCGAGATTGACGTCGGCCCAGTCGCGGATCTTCGAGAGCTGGCGCTGCTCGAGCTGGGCGAAGGCGCCGTCGAAGAATTTCGCATGACGCTGCCAGGTCGGATCCTGCGTGAGCGGCAGCAGCGGAGAGCCTGCAGAAGGCGGCATGCCGGCGAGGAAGCGCGCTGTATCATCGAAGGTAATGTCGGCGGCGCGGGCGGACGAGACCGCCACGGCCAGCAGGGCGAGAGCAGCGGCCGCAATTCTGAAGGGTCGAAGCATGTCTATTCGCAATTGTCTATATTGCCAGCGGCGACCGGCCGCCTACGGAAAACAGCGTAAATCAACAAGCCCGAGAGCATGACCAGCATCCCCGAGAGCGACTGCAGCGGCCGCTCGGTCAACAGGTAGTACATCATGAACCCGGTCACGAGCAGGAAAACGAGCGGCGTGAACGGGTATCCCCAGGCGCGATACGGCCTGGGCAAATCGGGATCGGTGATGCGCAGCTTGATGACGCCGGCAACCGTGAAGAACGAGCAGAACAACAGTGCGAACTGGATGAAGTCGAGCACCGCCTCGAAGCTGCGCGTGAACAGCAGCAGATTGGCGACCGCGAGCTGAAACAGGATGGCGTAGGCCGGCGCGCCGCTGACCGATCGTTTCGAGAACACCCGTAACGCCGGAATGTCCTCCCCCATCGTCATCATCACGCGGGGCCCGATCCACATCATCGCAGAGATCGAGGAGATCAGGCCGACGCAGATCATCGCGCCGACGATGCGGCCGCCGAGGCTGCCGAAGATCGCGCTGCCGGCAACGCTGGCAACGTCGAGCTGGCCGGCCAGCGCACCGACCGGCGTAGAGTAGAGAAACACCGCGTTCAGCGCGACATAGAGCACGAGCACGATCAGCGTGCCCGCGAGCAGCGCGCGCGGCAGGCTCTGCTGCGGCGTGTTCATCTCGCCGATGATGTAGGTCGCGGCATTCCAGCCGGAGAACGAATACATCACGAAGACGAGCCCGATCGCGAACGGCGCGCTGACGATGTGGGCGAGATCGCCCGGCTGCGGCGTGAAGGCGATCGGCTGCGGCACGCCGATGACGAAGCCGGCGACCAGGAAGGCGACGATCAACACGACCTTGATGATGGTCGAGATCAGCTGGAAGGTCGAGGAGTGCCTGACGCCGGTCAATTGCACGAGCGAGACCAGCCACACCACGGCGATGGCGAGCGGGATCGGCGGCAGATCGGGCACGACCGACTTGGCGTATTCGCCGAACGCCATCGCTGCGAGCGCCACCGGCGCGGCGAAGCCCACCGTCGCCGAGACCCAGCCGGCAAGAAAGCCGAACGCCGGATGATAGGTCCGGCCGAGGAAATTGTACTCGCCGCTCGAGCGCGGAAACATCGCCCCGAGCTCGCTGTAGGCGAACACCCCGCACAGCGCGACGATGCCGCCGATAGTCCACAGCAGCAGGATCGAGAAGCCGGACGGGATGTCCTTGACCTGGAAGCCGAGGCTGGTGAACACGCCGACCCCGATCATGTCGGCCACGACGATG
Source organism: Bradyrhizobiaceae bacterium (assembly GCA_003963435.1). GTDB lineage: Bacteria > Pseudomonadota > Alphaproteobacteria > Rhizobiales > Xanthobacteraceae > Bradyrhizobium. Next base: position 3,950 of record RXJC01000106.1, read on the forward strand.
GCGGTTGCGACCAGAACCGAGACCCCGCCTCCGGTCAGCCGGCCAGTCCAGGGGGCAGTTGCCGCATCTGATGCCGTCATCGGAGGTCCTTCGCCTTAAGGCGTCATTGCCTCGCGGGCCCATCGTGCAATTTGGCTCAGTCAATTCAAGCAGGGTTAACAAGGGTTAAATGAGGCGGCCGAAACGGGTATTTTGGCACCTCTTGCTCGCCTATCAGGCGAAAAGACTGCCGTTACCCCGGTAAGTCCCGATCCTCTTCCCCACAATCAGGACACGATTGCATGGTCCTTTTGAGCGTTCCGGATGTGGGGAAGTTTCTCCGGACGCTTAACGTCGCCTAAACGCCGGTCGGCTCAATTGTTGAGAGTTTGCCGATGGACGTGACTTTGGGGTCATGGGTGGATGGTCGGGGCCGTTCCGAAAATGAGAGCTGATCGTCGTGCCGATCGGACACAGTCCGGTCGGCGCGGTCGTGCGCTCCGGGTCGGCCTGATCTCAGCTTTGGTGCCGTTGTCGCTGACACTGGTTCAATGCGGCCAGGCACCGAACCCGGCGGCGCTTGCGGCGAGCTCGCAGGCCAATGTCCAAGGGGGCAGTCAGGTCGTTGCGAAGACAAACCGGCAGGTCGCAAGCGGCGACACGTTCGAGGATCGCTTCCCCGCCGCGCAATTCAAGGAGCGCTTCCCCTCGGCGAGCGAGAGTCTGCTGCAGCGGCAGATGTCGGACTTCTCGCCCAAGCGCGCCGTGCAGCGGCAGCCGCCCGAGCAGGCGCCCTACAAGGTCGCTTCGCTCGAGCCGCAGGTCCCCTTCAAACGTCCGCCGCGCGACGACCTGACGACCCTCGTCAGCATGAAGTCGTCGGCCTTCCCCTATTTCGGCAACAATCCCGCCTCCGACGCGCCCTTCCTCAACATTGCCAAGGGCGACCGTCGCGGCCATCGCAGCTATTCGGGGCGCGTGTTCTGGCAGGACGAGACCTACAATGACAGCCGCGTGCTGGTGCACGTGCCCGAGCATTTCGACGTGCGCAAGCCGGGCGTGATCGTGGTGTTCTTCCACGGCAATGGCGCGACGCTCGAACGCGACGTGCGCGATCGCCAGCTGGTGCCCAAGCAGATCACCGATTCCGGTGCCAACGCCGTGCTGCTCGCCCCGCAGCTGGCGGTCGATGCCGCCGATTCCAGCGCCGGCAAGTTCTGGCAGCCGGGCGGCTTCAAGCGCTTCATGGCGGAATCGGCCGAGCATCTCGCCCGCGTCACTGGCGATCCCAACAGCGCGCGCGCCTTCGCCACCATGCCGATCGTGATCGTCGGTTACAGCGGCGGCTTCCTGCCGACGGCCTGGAGCCTGGAGGTCGGCGGCATCAGCGACCGCGTCCGCGGCGTCGTGCTGCTCGACGCCGTCTATGGCGAAATGGACAAGTTCGCATCCTGGATCGAGAGCCACCGCTCCGGCTTCTTCGTCAGCGCCTACACCCGCGGCACCGCCCGGCGCGACCGCGAGCTGATGAGCACGCTTCGCCAGAAAGGCATCAGCGTTTCCGAGGACATGGACGAACCGTTGCGGCCTGGCAGTGTGGTGTTCGTCGAGACCGCCGACGGCATCACCCATCGCGACTACGTCACCCGCGCCTGGACGCGGGATCCGCTCAAGGACGTGCTGGTGAAGATGGCGGCGACGCCCTCGCTCGCGGTGACGCGCGTCGCCGCCAGCACCCCGTCAGTATCGAGCCGTTAAAGCGTACCCTCGGAATATTGCGCCAGTCGGCATTTGACTGCGCTGCCTGTAATTGCCTCAGGCTTTGATCAAAATGTGATGTTGATGGCTGACATCCCCGGAAGCCCCCGGATTGCTTCCGCCGGCAACGGCCATAACGTGCCGGCCAAGTCGTGATTGGAATTGTGCGGGGACAGGCAGTGCGTCAGGGATTGTACAAGGTCGACTTCCACACCGTGCACGGTACGGGCTGCGGTGTCGTCTATGTGACGGATGGCCGGATGCGCGGTGGCAATTCCGCTTTCGCCTTCATCGGCACCTATACGGGTGCAGGCGACAGCATCAAGGTCAAGATCTCGACCCAGCGCTACAACGACGACCCGTCCTTCAAGGCGCTGTTCGGCGTCGACCGGGTCACGTTGGCGCTCGCCGGCCGGGAGGACGGCGACACCGCGGAATTCGAAGGCAACGCGCTGCAGGCACCGGGCGTTGCCTTCCGGGCCGTGCTCTGCCGGATCTGCGACTGAGCCTCGGCCGGTCCAGCCTCAGCTTTTGGGCAGCTTCGGAATGCTCTCGGCAAAGCCGTTGAAGCAGGCCAGCCGCTCGTCCTCTTCCTTGAAGAACCGGCAATCGGCGTAGCCCTTGGCCTTCGCCGGCTTCGGCTTCGGGGCCGGCGGCATCACGGCGTCGTAGCAGTTGAGGCGGTCCTTGGTGCCATCGTCGATCTCGAGGCAGGCCTGGAGCCGCGCGGCGATCGACTGCGGCTTGCCCTTCGGCGCCGCGGCCGGCTTCGCGGCCGCCTCCTTGGTCCCTTTGGGCTTGACCTGCACCAAGGGCTTGTCCCCGACCATCGGTGGCTTGTCGGCTTGCGCGAACGCGGAGGCTGAATAGAGCACCGCGGCAACCGCCAGAATCATCCTCATTTCAGTCAACTCTCTTTGGTCCCCATGACCGGCCTTCTAGCGCTCCCGCGCGCCGTTTGCCAAGCATCTTGCGCACACGAAAACGCGCCCCGTCAGAGCCTGGCTGCAGCCCGACGGGGCCGGGTAAGGACCACCAGGGTCAGCGCCAGCACGACGAAACCGACTGCGACGAAGCCGAGCGCATGCAGGAGCTCGCGGGCGAATAACACTCCGCCGATGGCGGAGCCGACGGCCTGGCCGACATAGAGGACGGAGGTGTTGAGCGCGACGGTGGCCGATGCAAGCGCCGGCGCGGCCGCGACCAGCCGCACCTGCTGCATCGAATTGGTCGAGGCAAAGCCGAGACCCCAGACTGCGACCCCGGCCGTCATGAGCGCAAGCGTGCCCGCGCCCAGCGCCCAGCCGGCGACCCCGGTCAGCAGCAGGCAGGTGAACAGCAGCGAGGTGCGATAAGGACCCCAGGTGTCGACGATGCGGGTGGCGATGACGACGCCGAGGAAGCCGCAGACGCCGTACAGTGCGAACACCATGCCGATCGCATCGGGGCCGGCGCCGGTGAGCTTGCCAAGCAGCGGGCCCATGAAGGTGAACACCACGAACTGCCCCGACATCTGCAGCATGGTGATCGCAAGCAGCAGCAGGATCGTCGTGTTGCGGCCGACCTCGGCCCAGGTCTTCAGGTCCACCGCGGCGCCCTTCAGGCCTGCCGGCAGCCGCAGCAGCAACAACAGGAAGCTGAGACAACCAAGCGCGCCGATCTCGCCATAGGCCGCGCGCCAGCCATAGCGACTGGCGATGAAGGTGATCAGCGGCAGGCCGACGGCGGCAGCGAGCGACCAGCCCAGGAAGATATAGGCGATGGTGCTGCCGCGCCGCTCCGCCGGCACGATCAACGCCGCCGTGCCGGCCGCCTGCGGCGTATAGAGCGCACCGACCGCGAGCATCACAAGCCGGATGATGAGCAGGCTCGCGTAGTCGGGCGCAAAGGCCGAGGCGAGATTACCCAAGGCGAGCACCGCCAGCGTCGTCGTGAGCAGCGTCCGTCGTTCGATGCGGCTGGTCAGCCAGGCCGTCAGCGGCGAACCGATGCACAGCGTCACCGCGCCGAAGGTGATCAGCAGCCCGGCCGCGTAAATGCTGACATCGAGCCCCTTCGCCAACTCCGGCAACATGCCCGCCGGAGCCAGCACAGAGCAGCCGGTGACGAGATTGCCGAGCATCAGGGCAGTTGGCGCGAAACGACCGGCGCGGGTACTTTCCATGCAGATGCATGTAGAGCAGTCGACCGCCTGATTAAAGAGCCCGCGTGAAATAGTTCGCACCCGCGCCGTTTTGTGCGCCGATTTTCTTGGAAATGCCGGATTGCACGGGCCGAATCGCCTGATATATCGCTCGTTCCCCGCTTACCTGCGCTCGTTCGCAGGAGTGAGCCTCAGGAGAAAAGCAATGACCGACCAGCCCAAATCCGAGTCCGGCTTTCAATACAGCCTCTCCAACCTGAAGCCCGTGACCCCCGCTCCCAAAGTCACCCTCACCTTCCCCGACGGCGCCCGGCGCGAATACGACAAGGGCATCACCGGCCTCGATATCGCCAAGGGCATCTCGCCGTCGCTGGCCAAGCGCACGGTCGCGATGGCGCTCGACGGTGCGCTTGCCGATCTCAACGATCCCATCGAGGCCGACGCCAAGATCGAGCTCGTCAATCGCGACGACCCGCGCGCGCTGGAATTGATCCGCCACGACTGCGCCCACGTGCTCGCCGAGGCCGTGCAGGCGCTGTGGCCCGGCACGCAGGTCACCATCGGTCCGGTGATCGAGAACGGCTTCTATTACGACTTCTTCCGCAACGAGCCGTTCACGCCGGAAGACTTCGCCGCGATCGAGAAGAAGATGCGCGAGCTCATCGCGCGCGACAAACCGTTCACCAAGGAAGTCTGGGACCGCGAGAAGACCAAGCAGGTGTTCCGCGACAAGGGCGAGGCCTTCAAGGTCGAGCTGGTCGACGCCATTCCCGGCAACGAGCCGATCAAGATCTACTACCAGGGCGACTGGTTCGATCTCTGCCGCGGCCCGCACATGACCTCGACCGGCAAGATCGGCAACGCCTTCAAGCTGATGAAGGTGGCCGGCGCCTATTGGCGCGGCGATTCCAACAACCCGATGCTGACCCGCATCTACGGCACCGCCTTCGCCAAGCAGGAGGACCTCGACGCTTATCTCAAGCAGATCGAGGAAGCCGAAAAGCGCGACCATCGCAAGCTCGGCCGCGAGCTCGACCTCTTCCACTTCCAGGAGGAAGGTCCGGGCGTCGTGTTCTGGCACCCGAAGGGCTGGACCATCTTCCAGCAGCTGATCGCCTATATGCGCCGCCGCCTCACCGGCGACTACAGCGAGGTCAACGCGCCGCAGATCCTCGACAAGGTGCTGTGGGAGACCTCGGGCCATTGGGGCTGGTATCGCGAGAACATGTTCGCGGCGCAGTCCGCCGGCGACGAGGCCGAGGACAAGCGCTGGTTTGCGCTCAAGCCGATGAACTGCCCGGGTCACGTGCAGATCTTCAAGCACGGCCTGAAGAGCTACCGCGACCTGCCCATGCGCCTCGCCGAGTTCGGCGTGGTGCATCGCTACGAGCCGTCCGGCGCCATGCACGGCCTGATGCGCGTGCGCGGCTTCACCCAGGACGACGCGCACATCTTCTGCACCGAGGATCAGCTCGCCGAGGAATGCCTGAAGATCAACGATCTGATCCTGTCGACCTACGCGGATTTCGGCTTCACCGGCGATCTCACCGTGAAGCTGTCGACGCGGCCGGAAAAGCGCGTCGGCACGGACGAGATGTGGGATCACGCCGAGCGCGTGATGGCGACCGTGCTGCGCGAGATCCAGTCGCAGAACAACCACATCAAGACCGAGATCAACCCGGGCGAAGGCGCCTTCTACGGGCCGAAGTTCGAATACGTGCTGCGCGACGCGATCGGCCGCGACTGGCAGTGCGGCACCACGCAGGTCGACTTCAACCTGCCGGAGCGGTTCGGCGCGTTTTACATCGACCATGACGGCGGCAAGAAACCGCCCGTGATGGTGCACCGCGCGATCTGCGGCTCGATGGAGCGCTATATCGGCATCCTGATCGAGCACTATGCCGGCAACTTCCCGCTCTGGCTCTCGCCGGTGCAGGCGGTGGTCACGACCATCACCTCGGAAGGCGACGAGTACGCCAAGGTGGTGCTGGAGCAGGCGCGGCGCGCCGGGCTTCGGGTCGAGATCGACCTGCGCAACGAGAAGATCAACTACAAGGTCCGCGAGCACTCGCTGGCCAAGATCCCGGCGCTGCTCGTGGTCGGCAAGAAAGAGGCCGAGACGCATTCGGTCTCGGTCCGCCGGCTCGGCAGCGACGGCCAGAAGGTGATGACGACCGCCGAGGCGATCGCCGCACTGGTCGAAGAGGCCACGCCGCCGGACGTGAAACGGGCGCGCGGGGCGATCTGATCCCTGAAATCGATCTAAATTCGCTTCCGGTTGCGGGCGTGCATGCTTATCTCGGCATGGCACGCCCGCAGACCATTTGAAGAGGATATCGCAGTGCCCGACGCCATCGAACTCCTGAAGACCCGCCGCTCGGTCAAGCCGCGCGAGATGACCGGGCCCGGCCCTTCGGCGGCCGAGCTCGAGACCATCCTCACCATCGGCGCCCGCGTGCCCGATCACGGCAAGCTGGCGCCCTGGCGCTTCATCATCTTCGAGGGCGATGCGCGCCAGCGCGCCGGCGAGGTGATCGCCAAGGTCTTCGTCCGGAAGAATCCCGGTGCCCCGGCGGCCGACGTCGAGACCGAGCGCAAGCGTCTGATGGATGCGCCTCTCGTGATCGGCATCGTCAGCTTCACGAGGCCGCATCCGAAGGTGCCGGCGTTCGAGCAGGAATTGTCGGCCGGCGCCAGCGCCATGAACATCGTCACGGCCGCGACCGCGCTCGGCTACGGCGCCTGCTGGCTGACCGGCTGGTTCTCGTTCGACCGCGACGTGCTCGACGGGCTCGGCCTCAAGCCGGACGAAAAGCTCGCGGGCTTCATTCACGTGGGCAAACCGACCAAGCCGAGCGAAGACCGTCCGCGACCGTTGCTTTCCGAAATCGTGACACGTTTTTGATCGATGGCGTGTTGACGCCTCCAGCGTCTTGCGGCTTTGATTCCGGCCAGGAAGGAGGTCCGGATGAAGCGTCGTGATTTTCTGGTCGGCGCCGCGATGCTCGCCGGCACGATGGCGCGAAGCCGGGCCGCCGGCATCCCCGTCCCGTCGCCCGACGGGCTCGACCGCATCACGGCGTTCTTCGACAACGAGGTGACGAGCGGCCGCTTGCCGGGCGCCGTGATCCTGGTGCAGCAGCACGGCAAGCCGGTGTATCTCAAGACCTTCGGCGTGCGCGACACCCGGACCGGGCTTGCGATGACGCCCGACACGATCTTCGCGATCCACTCCATGACGAAGCCGATCACGTGCCTCGGCGCGATGATGCTGATCGACGAGGGCAAGCTTGCCCTCACCGACCCCGTGTCGAAATACGTCCCGCTTTTTGCCCGAACCAAGGTCGGCCTCGAGGAGACCCTGCCCGACGGCAAGCTGACGCTCGACCTCGTGCCGCCGGTCCGCCCGGTCAACATCGAGGACCTGCTGCGGCACACTTCGGGCATCAGCTACGATTACATCGGTGGCAAATGGGTCGAACAGGCCTACCAGGCCGCCGACATCTTCGAAGGCCAATTCAACAACAGGGAATTCGCCGATCGCATCGCCCGGCTGCCGTTGGCGCGGCAGCCGGGAACGCTGTGGCGCTACGGCCATTCCACCGACGTGCTCGGCAGTGTCATCGAGATCATCTCGGGCCAGACGCTGTATCAGTTCCTGAAAGCTCGCATCTTGGACCCGCTGGGCATGAGCAGCACCAAGTTCGCGCTCGCGACCGAGGACGAGCTGGCGCGGATGGCGCGGCCGCTCCCGAACGACTTCATCCTGCTTGCCGGCGAGCGGGAACGTCTCGACCACCCCGAATGGCAGTCCGGCGGCGGCGGACTGCTCTCGACCATCACCGACTATCAACGCTTCTCGCAGATGCTGCTCAATGGCGGCTCGTTCGCGGGCCGGCGCTATCTGAGCCCCGCCGCATTCAAGGCGATGACAACCGATCATATCGGACCCGGCTCCGGCGTCGAACGCGACTATTTCTATTTCCCCGGCGACGGCTTCGGCTATGGCTACGGCCTTGCGGTGCGGACCGATCCCGGCAACGCGAAACCGCCGCCGCCGGGATCGCTCGGCGAGCTGAAATGGGACTCGGGAAGCGGCACCTATTTCGGCGTCGATCCCAAGCTCGACATGGTCTACCTCATGATGCAGCAGACCCAGACCGAGCGCGGCCGCATCACGCCCGCCTTCAAGGCGCTGGTCTACGACTGCTTCCCCGAGGGACTACGCCGCCCGTGAAGCGCGCTCCCCGAAATCGGCGAGCAGCTTTGCGATCTCGGCCGCAGGCCGCGCCGCGCTGAACAGAAAGCCCTGCACCTCGTTGCAGCCTTCGGCGCGCAGCCAGTCGAGCTGATCCTCGGTCTCGACGCCTTCCGCGGTCGTGGTGATGTTGAGGCTGCGGCCGAGGCCCGAGATCGCGCGCACGATCGCGCCGCAATCGGGACGCTCGGCCAGATCCTTCACGAAGGAACGGTCGATCTTGATCTTGTCGAAGGGGAAGCTGCGCAAATAGCTGAGGCTGGAATAGCCGGTGCCGAAATCGTCCATGGAGATGCCGACGCCGAGCTCGCGGAGCTGGTGCAGGATAGCGAGATTGGCGTCGGTCTCGGCGAGGAAGATCGACTCGGTGATCTCGAGCTCGAGCCGCCGCGGCGACAGCCCGGACTGCGCCAGCGCCGAGATCACGATTTGAACCAGGTTGCGGCTGCGGAACTGCGCCGGCGACAGGTTGACGGCGACCTTGACGTCGACGGGCCATTTCACCGCTTCGGCGCAGGCCTCGCGCAGCACCCACTCCCCCAGTTGCGTGATCAGGCCGATGTCCTCGGCGACGGGAATGAACTCCGCCGGCGAGATCATGCCCTTCTCGGGGTGACGCCAGCGCAGCAGCGACTCGAAGCCGGAGATTCGGTCGGCAGCGATCGACACCAGCGGCTGGTAGTACAGCTCGAACTCGCCATTGGCGAAGGCGCGGCGCAGATCGAGCTCCATGTCGCGGCGCTTCTGCGCCTGCAGGTCCATCTCACGCTCGAAGAAATGGTGCACGCCGCCGCCGTCGGACTTCGCCCGGTACAGCGCCATGTCGGCGTTTCGCATCAGCTCTTCCGGCGTCGTGCCGTCACCGGGCGACAGCGCGATGCCGATGCTGGCGCCGATCACCATCTCCTGGCCGTCGAGATCGTAGGGCGCCTTCAGCATGTCGATCAGCAGGGTCGCGCAGGCGCTGGCCTCGTTCGGCGAGACGTCCGCCGCGAGGATCACCGCGAACTCGTCGCCGCCGAGCCGGGCCGCCAGATTGGCGCCGCGAACGGCTGTGGTCAGGCGTGCGGCGACGTCCTTGAGCAGGCGGTCGCCCACGGGATGACCGAAGGAATCGTTGATGTTCTTGAACAGGTCGAGATCGATGTAGAGCACGCCGACGCGCTTGTCCCCGGCCTGGTCCAGGGCCTGCTTCAGGCGCTCCCGGAAATATTCGCGGTTCGGCAGGTCCGTGAGGCCGTCATGATGAGCCATGTGCGCGATCCGCGCCTCTGCCTTGCGCCGCTCGGTGATGTCGACCACGGCGACCAGATAGCCGTCGCGATCGTCGAAGGCGACGCGGCGGCCGAAGGTCAGCACCTCGATCTCGCTGCCGTCGGCACGCAAGTGCCGCCAGTTGCGCGAGGAATGATAGGCATCGCCGACGCGCTCCAGCGCCTCGGCGTGGCTGTCCCACTCGTCCTCGGGCCAGATCTCGTGAAGCTTCATGCGCAGGAAGGTGGCGCGGCTGTAGCCGTAATGCTGGACCGCGGCGTCGTTGACGCTGAGGAACTCCTTGCTCTCGGCGTCGAACACCCACATCGGCATCGGGTTGTTGTCGAACAGCAGGCGAAACGAGGCATCGCGCCGCTTCAAGGCGGTGACATCGGAGATCGTCAGCGAGACCACGTCGGCGAAAGCGGTGGCGCTGAGGCGGAGATGACGGCCCTCGTGCTCGATCTCGAGCTGCTCGCCGCGGCCGCCCGCGACGGCCTTGAGCAGGAAGTCCATGATCTCGGGCAAGGCCAGCAGCGTGGCTCCCTCGCCGATCCGCCGCCACAACAGGCTGCCGTTCGCGACATTCAGCAGCGCGCTTGCGCTGTTGTTGTGATGCACGATCTGGAGATCGAGCGGCTTGCCGTCGGCACCGCGCAGCGTCGCCAGCGAGATCACCGCATCGTCGGTCGCGGCGAAGACCGCATCGAGCAGATTGTACTGCGCGCCGCGCTCGTTGACATAGGCGCCGACCAGCGTGGCGCCCCAGCGCGAGGCCGTCGGCAGCGCCAGCACGTCGTAGGTCCTGACCATGCCGTCGCGCACGCAATGGGCGCTGGCGTGATGCGGCTGCCCCGTCGCGAGCGCGATGCTTGCAGCTTCCGCCAGCGCCGTGGCGCAATCGGGCGACAGCTCCGTGACCGGAATGTCCCAGCGCTCCTCGCCGAGCCATTTCTGCACGTAACGGCCGCTGCGCGACAGTTCGAGCCTGCCGTCGTTTCTCAACAGCGCGATGTGATCGGCGAGCCGTCCGAGACTGCCGAGCATGACATCCTCGTAGCGCGGCAGGCGATCGCCCGGCTTCAACGCGGCACGCCATTTGCGCCGAAGCACCGGGATGTCGTCGAACATTTCGGCGGCCGGTTTTCCCTGCATCTTCTTCGCGGCAGTCATGGCAGTCCCCAACGCACTTTCACGGCGCATCCAATGCAGGCGCGCTTAACGACATGTAAAAGGAGCGCGGGCGCGGGTTCCATTCGGCGATTATGACAGTTTTAAGTCAGGTGTTGGTTAGTGCGCTTTAGAGACTATGACGGTCGTGCGAAGGTGATGCTCTTGCGTCCCGGACGCGCTGCAACGCTCATAAGCGCGTTTACGCGCGTCTTCGACACGCTATGGCGCTGCTGCGCAGAGCCGGGCCCCAGCAGGCGGCGCACTCGCTGATGCATGGGCTCCGGCTCTGCGGCGCATCGTCGAAGTGACGCTGCGCCGCGTCCGGGGCACGAGAGCGGAGTTTAAGTGCGGAGCTGTCTCAACGTCATTGCGAGCGCAGCGAAGCAATCCAGGAATCTCTCCGCGGATACAGTCCTGGATTGCTTCGTCGCAAGGGCTCCTCGCAATGACGTTGCGACAGCGCATTTTCCAACTCGCATTTCGCTTTCAGACACGGCTTCGTATCCTCGCGGCTTATTTCGCCCGAGCTTTGCTTGATCGCCTTGCCCTCGATGGAAAGAGGGCGCAGGGAAGGCCGGGAGCCGGTTGGCTCCCGTGGACCGCTATGCCAAGGGCAGACTGCGTGTGCTGCGCATAGCGGAGAACAGGGCAACCGGAGACATCCCGGCCTTCCCTGCGCAGTGCTTTGACGGCTTATGTCGTGCTCTCCTCGGGAGCGTTGCACTATTGCCCCGTCGCCTTGCGGATGATTGATGCGTCGCCCGGTTGGGCCATCCACATCACCGCAAGACTTGACGCCAGACCGCGGGCGTCAGGACCACACGATTTTGCCGTACGCCGATCACACCGGTCGTGCGCGCGAGACGCCTTGCTCACGGTTGCCCGCCCTGCAAGACACCTCGCGCCGATGCCATCAGCGCCCACCGCCGCCCGGCCCGCGTTTCGTGACGATCGCGATACGCCCCTCTTCGTTGGGCCGGGTTGCGGCGACACATACGCGCTTTCCGAATTTCGGTAAAGCGGAATATTTTTGTCGACACGGATTGACCGGCATCTTGGGTGTTTCGCCCGGCGGGCTACGCAAGACCTTGTAGGCGGGCTACGACCGCGGTTCTGCCAACCTCTCGATCACGAGATCAAGCAAGGCACGCATACGTGCGAGGCGCTTCATATCGCGGTGATAACCGACATAGGTGTCGCGGCCGGGCGGCGGCGTGCCGATGTCGAGCGCGACCAGACGGCGGTCGCGGTCGCCGAGCGGACGCGGCAGCACCGCAAAGCCGCCGCCGCTCGCGCAGAGCTCGGCCTGCACCTGCCTGTTGTTGCTGCGCGCGGCGACGGCAGCATGCGGCAGCGTGCGTTTCAGCCAGACCGCGTCCGGCATGTCGGCGAACTCCGCATTCATGGTCACGACGCGAACACCCCTGCCGTCGCCGGCGCGCGGCGGCTTGCTGCCCTTCCTGCCGTAGAGCGCGTAGGGAATGTGCAGCAGCTTTCGGGAGATCACCTCGGGCTCGCTGAACGGCTTGATGCGGAAGACCAGATCGGCCTCGCGACGCGGCAGGCTGTAGAGCCGCGCATCGGTCAGAAGTTCGACCGTCACGGCGGGGTGACGCTTGCCGAACGCGGCGATCACCGGCGACAGCATCACCGTCCCGAACCAGTCCGACGAGGACAGGCGCAACAGCCCATCGATCTGCGTCTTGGCCCCGGACACCTGGCGCTCCAGCGCCAGCGCCTCGTCCTCGATGCGCTCGGCGTGCCGCAGCACGGCGGTGCCCTCGTCGGTCAGCACGAAGCCATCCGCGGTACGCTGGAACAGCGTCTGCCCCAGCGATGTCTCCAGCGCGCGAAGCCGCCGCCCCATCGTCGGCTGGGTCTGGCCGATCTTGCGCGCGGCGGCGCCGAGGGTGCCTTCGCGGGCGATCGCCAGGAAGATGCGAAGATCGCTCCAGTCCATCCAAATCGCCCCATACAAATCTGTATGGTGACCGTACAGACTTGTTCCTTCCCATGCAAAATTTCATGAGCATATTGGGAGCCGACAAGGGAGCAAGACGGTCATGACGACACAATCGACGATGCGCGCCGGCGTGCTGGAGGCTCACAACGCCCCCCTCCGCCTCTCGACGATCTCCAGGCCCGAAATCGGCCCGCGCGAGGTGCTGGTGCGGGTGCGGGCGAGCGGGGTCAATCCGCTCGACACCAAGATCCATGCCGGAACGGCCGCACATGCGCGCCATCCGCTGCCCGCGATTCCCGGGATCGATCTTGCCGGGGTCGTCGAACGCACCGGGCGCGAGGTGACGCGGTTCAAGGCCGGCGACGAAGTCTATGGCATGACCGGCGGTGTCGGCGGTGTGCAGGGATCGCTGGCCGAGTTCGCCGCGGTCGATGCCGATCTCCTCGCATTGAAGCCCGCCAATCTCAGCATGCGGGAAGCTGCCGCGCTGCCGCTGATTATCATCACGGCCTGGGAAGGCCTGATCGACCGCGCCGGCCTGCAGGCGGGCCAGAAGGTGTTGATCCATGGCGGTGCGGGCGGCGTCGGCCATGTCGCGATCCAGATCGCGCGCGCCTTCGGGGCGGACGTGTTCGCCACGGGCTCGGCGTCGCAGCGCCTGACCATCGAAGGTTTCGGCGCGGCGTTCATCGATCGCGACAGCCCGGTCGAAACCTACGTTGCACAGCATACCGACGGCCACGGCTTCGACATCGTCTACGACACCGTCGGCGGCAAGGTGCTCGACGCTTCCTTTCATGCGGTGCGCCGCTTCGGCCACGTGGTGAGTGCACTCGGCTGGGGGACGCACGCGCTTGCGCCGCTGTCGTTCCGCGCCGCCACCTATTCCGGCGTGTTCACGCTGCTGCCGCTGCTGTCGGGCGAAGGCCGCGCCCACCATGGGGAGATCATGACGGAGGCCACGCGCCTCGCCGAGGCCGGCAAGCTCGTGCCGCTCGTCGATAACAGGCGTTTCACGCTGGAGAATGTCGGCGAGGCCTATGCGCTGATCAGGGACCACGCCGCCAAGGGCAAGCTGGTCGTCGACGTCTGAGCTCGTAACCCGGATGGAGCGAAAGCGTCGTTCGGGGTTCGCGGCGCAGAGGCCCCGGGTATCGCTGCGCTCACCCGGGCTACGAGGAAGGGCCCGCTGCTAGTCCTCGCTGGACGCCGCGGAGCG
>RXJC01000106.1:17746-23339 GCA_003963435.1 Bradyrhizobiaceae bacterium
GGAGCGATTGCGCAGGTGGTAGGCCTGCGACAACAGGAAGAACAACGCGCGTTCGCCATGATATTTGGCGGACGGCCTGGTGCGCTCGAAACCATCGGCAAAGATCTTGCCGGACTGGTCGCACACCTGCCATCGCCAGCCAAACCGCTTACGCCTGGTGAGGATCACTTCGAACATGCCGACGAGCTTGGTCCCCTGCTCCGTGCCGGTCTCGCAGACGCACAAGCCTGCTCCGGCCTCCCCCATATGACGGATGCCCGACATATATCGCAGCAGGACTGAAAGCGAATGAAATTGATGATCGGAAATAGGTATCTTCCACCGGACTGTGATGAACGCGCGAAGACGCGGGAATAAGCCGAAGGTGCCGGTGTTTGCCCAGTCCAAACAGCGAGATCGTCCGCATCGGCGAGGATTCAACTGAGTATTTAGTGCGTCGAGATCGCGTCTCGGCCCAGGGCATCAGCGGTCGCGGTCAGCGGTAACAGGAGACGGACGATCGTGCGCGCGATGAGAATTTGCGTACCGGAGGTCACGTCGGGACGCTGCCCGCAGCCATCGCCAGCTGCCGCTACCGCGCGACGACCTCGACTTCGCCGTCGACGCCGTTCACGACGTTGAAGCCGCGCTCGTAGACCTTGCCCTCGTTCTTGGCGATGGCGCGGTATTCGCCTTCGGAGAGCACGACGCGCGGGAAGGCGCCGATCGATTCCTTGATGACGTCGCCGCCCGGGGTCAGCACCGACCAGGCGGTGTTGGCGAGCGCCTCGCCGCCCTTGTCGCTGACCAGCTTGAGCGTGATCACGGCGGCGCGGTGGGTGATGGTGACGTCGGTGAGCTTGCCCGCCTGGACGCGGATGTCCGAGCGCACCACCGAATTGGCGTCGCCGTAGTTGGAGATGATGTAGTAGGTGCCTTCCGGGATCAGCACGACGTCGCCGGCGGCGACGTTGGGCACCAGGGAAGCGCGCTCGCCGGATTCGAACTGGCTGCCCTTGTAGATCGAAAACGAGATCTGGTTCTGTGGAATGCGGCTGGTGCCGACCCGGCCCTCGATGCGCAGGCCGCCGGCCGGCAGCACGAAGGATTCGCGGTCGGTCTCGGCCTTCAGGCTGACGGTGCGCACCGCGCTGACCAGGCCGAAGGCGACGTGCACAACGTAATTGCCCGGCGGCAGCACGATGTTGGGCGAGGCGTTGCGGTCCTCGCGGATCAGCTTGAAGGTGCCGTTCTCGTCGGGACGGTCGGCAAACACGCGCCAGACCAGGCCGCTGGTGATCGCCGGCGTGTCCTTGCCGTATTTGGCGGTCAACGACAGCACGCCCTGCCCGGGCACGGCCGCATTGAGCGGCGCGGCCGGCGGGACGGTCGAGACCGCGGGCGGCGGCATGCTGGGGGTCGCCGGCTGCATCAGGGTCGGCGGCAGGCTTGACGGGCCGGCGCCCGGCCCGGAGGGTGGCGCCAGGCTGACCGCCCCGCCGGGATCGGGCACCGACGCCGGCGGCACCGGCGGCGGACGGTCGGAGAAAAGCTGCGCCTGCGCAGCGTTTTGGCCGGAGGTAACGAGGCACGCGACAAGCATCAGCGCCGGCAGCAGCCTGCCGCTGCGCCGCTGTCCGATGATGCCGTCACCCCCGCGTGTCATGCTTCCTGCTTTTCACCGAAAACGCGGCAAATTCAAGCCTCTGAAATCCCAGGAAATACGGGCACCCAGGGATCGATGGAACCCGGTTGACGCCTGCGTGATTAATCCTGAGAAGCCGCCCTTCGCCATACTCCTGCCCCGTGCCATTTCCAAAGCGGCATAAACCATGCTTCGCGCCTGGGATGGCGGAGTGCGGGTGCGGTGCCTAGTCTGACGATCCGGGCCTCGCCCCGGCGTAGGAGAGTTTTCGGTGCTGGACAGATTGAAGGGTCGGAGCGCGAACGGCTCGAATGGCGAGAAGATTGGTCTCGGCAGCATCCGCCGGCCGGTCATCGGCCTCGCCCTGGGCGGCGGTGCTGCCCGCGGCTTCGCCCATATCGGGATTCTCAGGACATTGCTGGCCAACGGGATTGTGCCCGACGTCGTGGTCGGCACCTCCATCGGCGCCGTCGTCGGCGGCCTTCATGCGGCCGGACGGCTCGATACGTTCGAAGAGTGGGGGCGCAGCCTGCAGGGCATGCGCAACATCCTCGGCTATCTCGACATCCGCCTCAACGGCTCCGGCCTGCTCGGGGGCGAGAAGCTGGCGACCCGGCTCGAGGAGGCAATCGGACAAATCCACATCGAGGATCTTCCGATCAAGTTTGCGAGCGTCGCGACCGAAGTGCGCACCGGCCATGAGATCTGGCTGACGCACGGCCGCGTGGTCGATGCCATGCGCGCGTCCTACGCGCTGCCGGGCATCTTCGCGCCCGTGCTGATCGGCGACCGCTGGCTGGTCGACGGCGCGCTGGTGAATCCGGTGCCGGTCTCTGCCGCGCGCGCGCTCGGCGCTGAAATCGTCATCGCCGCAAACCTTTCCAGCGACATCTTCACATATTCCACGACCATCCATTCGCACGGCGCGGCGTCAGCCCCGGTCGTGCCGGAGGCCGAGGAGCCGACGGCCAAGCGGCGTTTTCCTCGTCTGTTCCCGCCCGAGAAGACCATGAAGCGCGAGTTCTTCGGCGGCAACGGCCGGCCCGGCATCTCCTCGGTGATGGTCGATGCCTTCAACATCATGCAGGACCGCATCACCCGCGCCCGCCTTGCCGGTGATCCGCCGGACCTGCTGATCACGCCGCGGGTCGGCCACTTCGGCTGGTTCGACTTTCACCGCTCCGAAGACCTGATCGCATATGGCACGCGCGCCGCCGAGCGCGCGCTGGAGTCCATCCACGAGGCGATCGATGCGCTGGCGCCGGCGCCCGCGGGGCACGCGCCGAAGGCGGGCGAACAGGCCTGATCAGGCGGTCTTGATGTAGTCGCGCAGCGCTTCCTGCTCGGACTCGTATTCCTGGACCCGGCGCTTGACGACGTCGCCGATCGAAATCAGGCCGACCACCTTGCCGTTGTCGATCACGGGCAGATGGCGGAACTTGCCTGTCGTCATCGTCTCCATGAGCTCGGCGACCGTATCGGTCTCCTTGCAGGTGACGACCTTGCGGGTCATGACCTGAGAGACCGGCTCGTCCAGCACACCGGCGCCGCGCTCGCCGAGCACGCGCACGATGTCGCGCTCGGACAGGATGCCCTCGAGCCGGCTCTGGTTCATCACCAGCACCGCGCCGATCTTCTTCTCGCCGAGCAGCTTGACCGCGGCCGAGAGCTTGGCGTCGGGCCCGACGCTCATGATCTGGTGGCCCTTGGTGTTGAGAATGGAACGTACCGTCATTGTCGCCTCCCTGAATCCGAGCCGTCCACCTCTTGGCGGTCCGGACCTGTTCTTCGAGCCTTCAACTAACAGTTTTGTCTGGCGCGGGTTTCTCGCTCGCGCGCTGTGCGAGGCGCGGCCTCTATGGGCCCGTCGCTTCGAAGCATTCTTCAAGGGAATGATGGATGAATTCGGGCCGCGCCGCAAGCGCTGCTTCAAATACGGTCTGAAACGTCCTGTGATGACGCATCCGCAACATCGCTTCGCACGCGCGGCACGGGATCGAACAGCGTGAACAGCAGCAGGCCGGCGAAGAAACCGCCGATATGCGCCTGCCAGGCAACGCTCGTGGTTTCGGCATCGACGCCGATCGCACCGACGCCGAAGATGATGTTGACGCCGAACCAAACGGCGAGGAAGCCGACCACCCGCCCATCGCGCAGCGCGCGCGACAGCGGCAGCGCCGGAACCCTTGCCGCGGTATCGGCGTCGGAACGGTTGAACGACAGGAAGCTGCCGTGGACGAAGGCGAAGCGGATCGCGGCTGCCATCGCGCCCGACACCGAGGCCGAGGCACCGATCATCGGCGCCACCGCATGCTCGTGGGTGACGAGATGGGCGAGCGCGCCGGCCGCCGCCGTCACCGCCAGAAACAGGAAGAACCTGACCGCGCCAAAGCGCCGCGCCAGCGCGCTGCCGAACGGCAGCAGCCAGAGCACGTTGAAGCCGAGATGGGTCAGATTGGCGTGCAGCAGCGAATAGGTGACGAAGGTCCAGACCTTGGCGCCGGCGCCGCCGGGGATCTGCAGGTTGAGCAGCGAGGAATCGTAACGCTTGGGGATGAAGCCGAAGACGTCGGTGGTCCAGTTCTCCAGTTCCGGCGGCAACAGCACCCGCAGATGGATCACCGCCAGCAGGACGATATAGGCGGTCAGCGCCGGGGGCAGCGTCAGGACCGGCTCGCGCGGGGCCTCCGCATGGGCGGCCTCTTGTGCTTCCTCTTGGACGGCCGGCAGGCCCGGCTGAGGATCTTGCGACGAATCGTGCGGCGGGGAATCCAAGGCAGCTTCGCTTTCAGGCGCGATCGGAGCGATCCCCTTGCAGATAGTCGCCTTTACCGCCCTTGCGCAAGTGCACAAAAGGAAAAGGCAGGGCCCTGGGAAAGCCCTGCCTGTCCGTGTCGGCCTTCCGGTGCCAGAGGAATGAAGGTGTATCCCCACCCCTCCCCGGCCCGTGGCCAAACTGTTTGACGCCCTGTGTACAGACCCCGCCGAGAACCTGGAGAAAAGCGGCGGGGCTCCGAGACTGCGATCACCATAGCGGGGCGGCGCGCGGTGCAAAGTCCATAGTTAATTTAACGTTAACGACGCAAAGACCGGCTTAACCGGGGCCAAAACGCCCCTGCGGCATGGACGCTGCAAATCCCCTCCTGCACAACAACACAAGGGATCGCGGGTGCATTGAAGCGGGACAGGTCTGTGCCGCAGGTGTGCGCCCCCGGGTAAGCGTTCAGACATGAAACATTCGTCGAGCCGCGCGTTCTTCGCGTATTGGGACAAGAAGCGCGGCGCTGCACGGGCCCCCGACAGGGCCGACATCGATCCGGCCGCGGTCCGCGGCCTGCTCGGCGATATCTTTGTCCTCTCCTGCGAGCCGAACCTCGGCTTTCCCTTCCGCGTCGCGGGCACGCGGGTCTGCGCGCTGGCGGGACGTGACCTCAAGGACGAGAGCTTCGTGGCGCTGTTCGACGATGCCAGCCGCAGCGAGATCGAGGAGATCACGACCATCGTCGCCGACGAAGCGCTGGGCGCGATCGCCGGCGTCGCGGCCGCGCGCGAGGACGGCAGCAAGGCCCATCTCGAGCTGTTGCTGCTGCCCTTCAACGCCCGCCCGCACACGCCGGTGAGCGTGACCGGCGTGCTTGCGCCATTCGACGACGAATGCGGCGCTCTCGGCAGCTTCACCCTCACCTCCTGGCGCTATCTGCACCAGCCGGAGAAACTCCTGCCGCGCGCGATCCGCAAGCTGCAGATCGCACGCGGGCTGATGGTGTATGAGGGGCTGAGATAGTCTCTCGCACTTACGGCATCGCCAGATGCCAGGCACCGTTCAGAAAGCCGTCGCCGGTGATGTCGCCGGGCTTCTGGTCCTTGGCAAAGGTATAAAGCGGCTTGCCCTTGTAGGCCCACTGCTTCGAGCCGTCGTCGCGGGTGATGATGGTGTAGCCGTCGCCGGCGGCGTCGCTCGCCTCGGCC
>RXJC01000681.1 GCA_003963435.1 Bradyrhizobiaceae bacterium
CGCGCAATTCATCAAGAATTACGACGCCGCGCGGGAGCACTGCTGGATCGCGGAAATGGGAGGCGAGCCGGTCGGCTCGATCTTCCTGGTCAAGGCCACGGACGAGATCGCCAAGCTGCGCCTCTTGCAGGTCGAGAAGAAGGCGCGCGGCCTCGGTGTCGGCCGCGCCCTGGTCGAGCAATGCCTCCAAGGCGCACGCGAAAGGGGCTACAGCAAGATGACGCTGTGGACGCAGAGCGTCCTGGTCGCCGCGCGCGGCATCTACAAGAGTGCAGGCTTCAAGCTGGTGGCGACCGAGCCGCACCACAGCTTCGGGCAGGACCTCATTGGCGAGACGTGGGAGCGGGATCTGTGATTTCCACCGCGGTCTGAGAAGACACTCTCGGCGTGTTCCGTATCGTAGGGTGGGCAAAGCGAAGCGTGCCCACGTCTTCCTTGCCGTTGTCGAGAGATCGTGGGCACGGCGCAAGTGCGCCTTTGCCCACCCTACGAGACTACGGCACTGGAGCCAGCTACGCCGTCGCGCCCTGCGCCTTCGGCCTGCGCAGATGCTCGTCCAGCCGCGGCATGATCTCGACGAAGTTGCAGGGGCGCGTGCGGTAGTCGAGCTGGGCTGCAAGGATGCCGTCCCAGCCGTCGCGGCAGGCGCCGGGCGAGCCCGGCAAGCAGAAGATGTAGGTGGCACCGGCAACGCCGGCGGTGGCGCGGCTCTGGATCGTCGACGTCCCGATCTTGGCGTAGCTCAGCATGTGGAACGCGATCGAGAAGCCGTCCATGCGCTTCTCGAACAGCGGCTCGATCGCCTCCGGCGTGACGTCGCGCCCAGTGAAGCCGGTGCCGCCGGTGGTGATGACGACGTCGACGCCGGGATCTGCGATCCAGCGGCGGACGACGGCACGGATCGCCTCGACGTCGTCGGTGACGATCTCGCGCGCGGCGAGATGATGGCCGGCAGCGGTGAGACGATCGACCAGCGTCTGGCCGGACTTGTCGTCGCTCAGCGCGCGCGTGTCGGACACGGTGAGGACCGCGATGTTCAGCGGGATGAACTGTTTGGTATCGTCGATTGACGCCACGACTTCACTCCTGCTTCTCAACCACCGCCGTCATCCTGAGCTGCTCGCTCTGCGGTGCACGAGCTCCACTATCCTTCGCGGCGCGCCAGGGCGCGCACCTCACGATGACGCCCTACTCCCGGATTCCCAGATGCGCAATTGCGCATCATAGTTCACACGACGCGCGTCCCGGGAGAGCCTACAAGGCGCCCGCGCCAAA
Source organism: Bradyrhizobiaceae bacterium (assembly GCA_003963435.1). Taxonomy (GTDB): domain Bacteria; phylum Pseudomonadota; class Alphaproteobacteria; order Rhizobiales; family Xanthobacteraceae; genus Bradyrhizobium. Next base: position 1,276 of record RXJC01000681.1, read on the forward strand.
CGTGTTGCAGGCCTGGACCGAGCCCTGCTGGTAGCCGGTCATGAACCATTGCTTGCGCTGCGCCGCGGAGCCGTGGGTGAAGGAATCGGGCACGACGCGGCCCGTCGCCTGGCGCTGCAGCGTGTCGTCACCGATCGCGCTCGCCGTGGTCAGCGCGGCGTCGATGTCGCCGGGCTCGAGGAAGTTCGGGCGCTTCTTCGCCTCGCGGTTGACCCAGACGCCGGACAGGCAGTCGGCCTGCAATTCGACCTTGACCTGGAGCGCATTGGCCTCGGCCTTCGAGCCGGCCTGCTGCTGCAGGCGCGTCACGCGCGGGATGATGCCGAGCAGGTTCTGGATGTGATGGCCGGCTTCATGGGCGATGATGTAGGCGGTGGTGAAATTGCACGCCGACTTGCCGGAGCAGCCGCGGAAGCGCGTCTCGACCTCCCGGAAAAAGCCGGTGTCGAGGAAGATGGTGCGATCCGGCGGGCAATAGAACGGTCCCATCGCCGACTGCGCCATGCCGCAGCGCCCGCCATTGGTGGCGTTGCGGAACAGCACGATCTTAGGACCGGTGTAGGACTGGCCCGAGGCCTGGAAGATCTCGCTCCAGCGATCGTCGATCTCGCCGAGGATGCCCGAGATCATGCTGCCCATCTCGTCGGTCGGGGCGCCGCGCTTGCCGGAGGAGGCCTGGCGGTCGGTCTGGTAGGTCGGCGCCTGGCCGCCACCGGTGAGGATCTCGGCGCCGCCGATCAGGATGCGCGGATCGATGCCGAAGGCGTAACCGACCAGGCCGAGGATGATGATGGTGCCGATGCCGAGCCCGCCGCCGCCCATGGGCAGGCCGAACCCGCCGCCTCCGCCGCCGCCAAAGCCACCACCTTCGTCGCGACGATCCTCGATGTCGTCGCTGCGGCGGAAGTCATCGTAACGCATGGCGGCCTTTCCTTTGGGATCCCTGATCCGGTTCGTCGGCTTCGTCGGGCGCATAGGCGCGAAAGCTCAACGCGCCACACACGTAAAATTTCCGTTGCTTTTATCAATATCGTGGCCGGCAAAAATTGCCTAGTGCGGCAACCTGCCGACGCCAGCAATTTTTTCCGAGGGTCGAGCAATTTTTTCCGAGAGAAATTTGCAGCCTTTTTGAAGCCATGATTGCGTTCACGGCCCGAGCAAACGCGAAATCCCCCGTAAAACACAGCGAATGCGCACGACGACATGCACGCAGAACGCGATACGCGATCTGCTCAGCAAAGCGGCGGGTTAAGTCGATTTTTACTTTGCCGCTTCAATGTAACGGCCAGTCGGTTGTTTGGTCCCGCGTCGCCGACAGCGTCGCCTGAGTCAGAGTTCTTGAGTCATGGTAGAGTCGCGTCGCGGGGCGTCTGCAAGGGCGCCCCGCACAAATTTTGAGTCTCCGTCGCATCGCATCATCCTCGGCGATTGCGTCGCCGAGATGTCGAAGCTTCAGGCAGGTTCGGTCGATCTCGTGTTCGCCGATCCGCCCTACAATCTCCAGCTCAAGGGCGATCTCAAGCGCCCCGACGAATCCCATGTCGATGCCGTCGACGACGATTGGGACAAGTTCGATTCGTTCTCCGCCTATGACGATTTCACCCGCGCCTGGCTGCTTGCCGCCCGCCGCGCGATGAAGCCGTCGGCGACGATCTGGGTGATCGGCTCCTATCACAACATCTTCCGCGTCGGCGCGATCATGCAGGACCTCGGCTTCTGGCTCCTGAACGACATCGTCTGGCGCAAATCGAACCCGATGCCGAATTTCCGCGGCCGCCGCTTCACCAACGCGCACGAAACGATGATCTGGGCCGCGCGCGACGAAAAGGCCAAGGGCTACACGTTCAACTACGAGGCGCTGAAAGCCGCGAACGAAGACGTGCAGGCCCGCTCCGACTGGCTGATCCCGCTCTGCACCGGCGAGGAGCGCCTCAAGGGCGCCGACGGCAAGAAAGTGCATCCGACGCAGAAGCCGGAAGGACTGCTGGCGCGCGTGCTGCTGTCCTCGTCGAAGCCCGGCGATCTCGTGATCGATCCCTTCAACGGCACCGGCACCACCGGTGCGGTCGCAAAACGCCTCGGCCGCTCCTATATCGGCTTCGAGCGCGACAAGACCTACGCCAAGGCCGCCGAGCAGCGCATCGCCAAGGTCGAGCCGCTGCCGGAGGAAAGCCTCGCCCCGTTCATGACCGCGCGCGAAGCGCCGCGGGTCGCGTTCTCCGAGCTGATCGAGCGCGGCATGATCATGCCCGGCACAAAACTGTTTGACGCCAAGAAGAAGCTAGGGGCGCTGGTGCGCGCCGACGGCGCCATCATGTTCGGCGACAAGGTCGGCTCGATCCACCGCATCGGCGCGGTGGCGCAAGGCGCCCAGGCCTGCAACGGCTGGACCTTCTGGCACGTGGAGACCAAGAAGGGCCTGAAGCTGATCGACGAGCTGCGCGCCGAGATCCGCGCTGGCATGGCGACGGAGTAGGCTCCCTTCCCTCCGTCATTCCGGGGCTCCCGAAGCGCGCCGCGGAATGACGACGGTTGAAAGCCGCCGCCTGCAGGACTAGGCTCTCGCGATCAGCCCCGTCCTGACCGGCCGCCTCCCATGCGACGACAGTCCGAGACATTGCTGTTGGTGCCGCTGCTGCCGATCTTCCTGATCGGCATG
>RXJC01000672.1 GCA_003963435.1 Bradyrhizobiaceae bacterium
GGTTCACAACCCATAGCAATGTGGGAATGGTAGCTCTTTGTCTGAATGTCTCCAAGCGGGATCTTCCCGCCTCGTGCCAAGCGCATATGAGAGACGTCGCAAAGCTACCCCGGCACGCAAGGTGGGCGAAGTCGAGCAGACGACTAGTAAACGGGCAGGCATCCGCGACATCGTAAGCCGCGGCTGTCTTTTGGACACGCAGGACCTTGTCGTGAGCAATCACGGCAGGACGGGGAGGTATCATGTCTTACGGACTCAACGCGGTATTGAAGCACGTCTCCTACTCGAACGATGCCGGTTTAGACCCGTCCGACCTCCAGCCCCCCGCGTGTGACGGAGCGCCGAGTACGCGCTGACCTCGCGAACCCTCCATCTCTGACATCGCTGGCCGGACGCGGCGTTCTCGCCGAACGGCGTAGCCATGCCTGACGATGGACTCGCTCTGAGGTCGCACCATGACAGAAACCCTGGCGGCAGGAACTCTGCATGGCGCTCACCACGCAACCTTATCTCTCAAGAGAAGTTTTCTGACGATGACAATGGAACAGGATCGCTGGTCACGCGTGAAGGGTCGGCTGCGCTCGAGCGTTGGCGAAGACGTTTACACGAGCTGGTTTGCACGCATGGATCTCGAGGGCGTGCAGGACGAGAGCGTGCGGCTCTCGGTGCCCACGCGCTTCCTGAAGAGCTGGATCCAGGCCCATTATGCCGAGCGCGTGCTGTCGTGCTGGCAGGCCGAGATGCCGGAAGTGCATCGCATCGACCTCACCGTTCGCTCCGCGGTGCGCCCGGTGGCGCCGCCGAAGGAAGCGCCGGCACCGGCCGAGACGCGCCGCGCGCCCGCGCCGGAGCTGCGTTCGACCGCGACCGCACCGGTCTCGGCCAATCACGACGCGCTCGGCGGCTCGCCGCTCGATCCGCGCCTGACCTTTGCGAGCTTCGTCGTCGGCCGCTCCAACACGCTGGCCCATGCGGCCGCGCGCCAGGTCGCCGAAGGTCGCCGCGGCGACCCCGTCATGTTCAACCCGCTCTACATCCATGCCGGCGTCGGCCTCGGCAAGACGCATCTGCTCCAGGCGGTGACCTGGGCCGGCAATTCCGGCAACGAGCGCAAGGTGCTGTATCTCACGGCCGAAAAATTCATGTACGGCTTCGTCGCCGCGCTGAAGACGCAGACGGCGCTGGCCTTCAAGGAGGCGCTGCGCGGCATCGACGTGCTGGTGATCGACGATCTCCAGTTCCTGCAGGGAAAGTCGACCCAGGCCGAGTTCTGTCACACCCTGAACGCGCTGATCGACGCCGGACGCCAAGTCGTGATCGCGGCCGACCGGCCGCCGTCCGACCTGGAAAGCCTCGACGACCGCGTCCGCTCGCGGCTTGCCGGCGGCCTCGTGGTCGAGATGGGTTCGCTCGGCGAGGAGCTGCGTCACGGCATCCTCAAGTCCCGCGTCGCGGCCGCCCGCGCCCATCATGCGACGTTCGACGTGCCGGAGGAGGTGCTGCATTATCTCGCGCGCACCATCACCCATAACGGCCGCGACCTCGAAGGCGCGATCAACCGCCTCTTGGCGCATTCCAAGCTCAACAACCAGCCGGTGACGCTGGAGATGGCCGAGCGCGAGGTGCGCGACCTGGTCCGCCCCTCGGAGCCGAAGCGGATCAAGATCGAGGACATCCAGCGCGTGGTGGCGCGGCAATATAACGTCAGCCGCTCCGACCTCTTGTCCTCGCGCCGCACCGCGAACGTGGTGCGCCCGAGGCAGGTCGCGATGTACCTCGCCAAGACGCTGACCCTGCGCTCGCTGCCCGAGATCGGCCGCCGCTTCGGCGGGCGCGACCACACCACGGTGCTGCACGCCGTGCGCAAGATCGAGGGGCTGGTCTCCAAGGACACCGCGTTGTCGGAGGAAGTGGAGTCGCTGAAGCGTCAGCTTCAGGAATAAACGCCTACGGCGCTCCCGCCAATCCGCCGCCGGCCACAGGACTCGCCTGGGCCGGCGGCTTTCGTTTGGGCGGTAAATCGTGGGAATCGTGCGGAACTGGCCCCCGATCCCTTGAATCCGGGGGCCATCCGAGCCACCTTGCGCGACCTTGGCGGCTTTGGTCATATCGGTCGGATGGCCCTGACCTGCCGGGGTCATCGGTGCCGCGGCGAGCCTTTCGACCGCCCGGCGTTGTTCAAACAGAAGTTTTCCTGGGGATCGGGCGAGTAGTGCAATGAAGGTTACGGTCGAACGCGCGCAACTCCTGAAGTCACTGGGCCATGTCCACCGCGTGGTCGAGCGCCGCAACACGATTCCGATCCTCGGCAACGTGCTTGTCCGCGCCGAGAACGCCAAATTGTCGCTGAAGGCGACCGACCTCGACCTCGAGGTCACGGAGACGCTTCCCGCGGAAACCGCGACCGCCGGCTCCACCACCGTGCCGGCGCACATGTTCTACGACATCGTGCGCAAGCTGCCCGACGGTTCGCAGATCGTGCTGGAGGCCGATGGCGACCGCGCCGTGCTGGCGATCCGCGCCGGCCGCTCGCGCTTCACGCTGCAGACCCTGCCGGAAAACGACTTCCCGGATCTGGCCGCCGGCGACATGTCGCACTCCTTCTCGCTGCCCGCCAAAGACTTCAAGCGGCTGATCGACCGCACCCAGTTCGCGATCTCGACGGAAGAGACACGCTACTATCTCAACGGCATCTACCTGCATGCCGCCGGCACGCCCAAGGCCGCCACCCTGCGCGGCGTCGCCACCGACGGCCACCGCCTCGCCCAGCTCGACCTGGTGCAGCCCAAGGGCGCCGAGGGCATGCCCGGCGTGATCGTGCCGCGCAAGACGGTCGGCGAGGTGCAGCGCCTGATCGAGGACACCGACGCCGAGATGACGATCGAGCTGTCGCAGGCCAAAATCCGCTTCACGATCGGTCACGTCGTGCTGACCTCGAAGCTGATCGACGGCACCTTCCCCGACTACGGCCGCGTCATCCCGCAAGGCAACGACAAGGAGCTCGTCGTCGACAAGAAGGATTTCGAGAACGCGGTCGACCGCGTCTCGACGATCTCGAGCGAACGCGGGCGCGCGGTCAAACTGTCGCTGTCGCCGGGCAAGCTGGTGCTGTCGGTGACCAATCCGGATTCCGGCAGCGCGACCGAAGAGCTGGAAGTCGAATACGCCTCCGACGCCCTCGATATCGGCTTCAACTCCCGCTACCTGCTCGACATCGCCGCCCAGATCGAAGGCGACGTCGCAACGCTGAGGCTCGCCGACCCGGGCTCGCCGACGCTGGTGCAGGACAAGGACGACAAGAGCGCGCTGTACGTGCTGATGCCGATGCGGGTGTGAGGAATTTCGTCATGGCCGGGCTTGACCCGGCCATCCATCAAACAAGATGTCTTATTGGGTGTACATTCTCGCCAGCAAGCCCGGTGGAACACTCTACATCGGCGTCACCAACAATCTGGTCAGACGCGTCTACGAGCACCGTGAAGGCCTGGCGGACGGCTTCACCAAACGCTACGGGGTGAAGACGCTGGTCTATTTCGAGGCGCACGACACAATCGCCGCTGCCCTCCAGCGCGAAAAGAACATGAAACACTGGTCGCGCGAGTGGAAGATCGATCTGATCGTGAAGAGCAATCCCACCTGGCAAGACCTATATGATGAAATTGCCCGCTGACGCGGGCGATGGATTGCCGGGTCAAGCCCGGCAATGACAGAGCGACATGACCCCCTCCCGCATTCATCGCCTGACGCTGACGCATTTTCGCAATTATCGGGCGGCGGGGCTCGAGACGGCGGCTGACCTGGTGGCGCTGGTCGGACCGAACGGGGCGGGCAAGACCAACTGCATCGAGGCGATCTCGTTCCTGTCGCCGGGCCGCGGCCTGCGGCGCGCCACGCTGGAGGACGTCGCCGACAACCAGGGCGACGGCTCCTGGGCGGTGTCGGCACAGGTCGAGGGCGCGCTGGGGCTGGCGACGCTCGGCACCGGCATCGATGCGCCGCGCGCCGACGCTGCGGTGAGCCGGCGCTGCCGCATCGACCGCGAGCCGGTGGGTTCGGCGGCAGCCTTCGGCGATCACATCCGCATGGTGTGGCTGACGCCGGCGATGGACGGGTTGTTCATGGGCGCGGCCTCCGAACGCCGGCGCTTCTTCGACCGCCTGGTGCTCGCCATCGACAGCGAGCATTCCAGCCGCATCAACGCGCTGGAACGTTCGCTGCGTTCGCGCAACCGCCTGCTCGAGACCCGCAATTACGACGACCATTGGTGCGACGCGATCGAGCGCGAGACCGCCGAGCTCGCGGTCGCTGTCGCCGCGACGCGGGGCCAGACCGCGGCGCGACTGACCGGCATGCTCAACGCGCGCGCGCAGGCGTCCGCGTTTCCGTCGGCGCGAATCGCGCTCGACGGCTGGATGGAGAATGCGCTGCTCGAGGAGACCGCGACCTCGGTCGAGGACCGCTACCGCCAGATCCTGCGCGACAACCGCCCGCGCGATGCCATCGCAGGCCGCACCACCGACGGCCCGCATCTCACCGACCTGCAAGTCGTCTATGCGCCGAAGAGCATGCCGGCGCGCGACGCCTCGACCGGCGAGCAGAAGGCGCTTCTGATTGGCCTCGTGCTGGCGCATGCGAGCCTGGTCGCCGAGATGACCGGCATCGTGCCGCTGCTGCTGCTCGACGAGGTGGTGGCGCATCTCGACCCGAACCGCCGCGCCGCGCTGTTCGACGAGCTGAAGAAGCTCGGCGCGCAGGTCTGGCTGACCGGCGCGGACCCGGCGGCCTTCGCCGAGATCGGCGCGGGAGGCGAAGTGTTTGACGTCGAGAGCGGACGAGTCTCCGCCCGCCGCTAGATGCGGGCTTTGAACCCGCTCGTTTCCGTCAGCGACTAGCTGCTTGAGGCCGCAACACGCGGCCGTCGCGCAAATATCGGACACGCGCGATATTCTTGGAGCACTGGCATGGCGACGGTGGGGCATGGGGCGCGAGCTCCGGCACGATGGCAACTCATTGCGTGCGGCCTCGCTCTCCTCGCAAGCTGCCTGATCGCGGCAAGCGCCGGCGCCTTCGTGTCCAATCTGCCGCCGCTGTTCTCGGCCGCGCTGACGTTGGACCCCGATGCCAGGCTGCCCGCGCCAACCCGCTACCTCTATCGAGGGACCCACACCACCGTGATGCCCGGCATCGAAGCCCCGCTCCGCACCAGGCTCGAGACCACCGTGCCTGCAGAGCTCGGCGAGGTCCTGACCTTCTATCGCACCGAGCTCGGAAAGCTCGGCTGGCAGGAGAAGCCTGATGGCGCAATGATCGCGGCCGATCACGTCCAGCTCGCTTTCGCCTCGCCGCTCGGGCCCGCCGCACTGGAGCTCTCCCGCAAGGACAGCGGCACTGCGGTTCATCTCGTGCAAAAGAACGCCGATGTGGCGAGACGGGCGAATGTCATGCCGGAGCCCGGTCAAGGCAAACTGGTGTTCAGCAATATCAGCGGGACGGACGCCGTGCTCACGATCGCCGCGAAGACCGTCAAGCGCGCCGCTGGCACAAACGCGGTCTCGCTGGATCTGGCGCCCGGCGAGTATTCCTACGAGCTGCGCGTCCCGGACCGTGCAGCGACCACGAAAACCCTCACCGTTGCGGCCGGCGATGCCTGGGAGCTCACGGTCGGGCGCGACGGCGACGCCTGGGCACCGCTGCAGCTCTATTGAGGCTTCCGAGGCCGGACCGGGCTTTGAACCTCACCGGTTCCTGACGCGACTTCTGGTCAGAGGCCGCGCCGACGGTGTCGCGGCCTGCAATGACGCGCGAGCCGGTGCGCCGCGCCACGCCCCTGGAGAAGTGACGATGTCGAGGATGACGCGCGGGACGCAGCTCCCGGCACGATGGCGGCTGCTTGCCTGCGGCCTCTTGCTGGTCGCGAGCTGCCGAGGTGCTGTTGCTGCTGATGCAGGCATCGTCGACGTCCACGCGCTGCCGAAGCTCGAGGGCGCGATGGAGGACACTTCGCGTCCCGAATTCTGGCGCCTTGAATATCGCGTGCCGACGCCCGAAGCGGTGACGGCGCCGGCGTTGAGAAAACTCCTCAGCGCCGACGGCTGGGTCTCATATCTGCGGCCGCTGGATGAAAAGAGCACGACGCTGAATCTCAAGAAGGGCCGTCAGGGCCTGTCGGTTCGCTTCACCCAGGCTCCCGGTCGCACCGATCAATCCGTCGTCACCTACTCCTCCGATCGGATTTACGGGAACGTGCCGTTCCCTGAAGGCGCGAGCGACATCATGTTCGATGGCACGAGGCCTTATCTCGGCTGCATCGCGCCCGGCGCGCTCGATGCGACGTCGGATTTCTTTGGCCGGGAGATGGCTGCGATCGGCTGGCAAAAGCTCACCCCGGAGACCGCCGCGCGCTGGACGAGCAGCCTGGATGAGACCGTCCCCAACGGCCTGCGCGCCTACTACGCGCACCCTGATGGAGAGGAGACCGGCTTCTACAAGCAGAAGCCGGTGATGCTGACGCTAACCCGGCGCGACGACGGCCGCACCAATGTCGAAATCCGGGTCGCGCCGTTCGCGCTCCCGGAGGTGCTGGAGCCCGACGATGACATGGCCGGGCTGCCGCGGCCCAAGCCGACCAAATCGGCAAGAAGCCTCGGCAGCGCAAGCTCCACCAAGCGCGAGATGTCGGCCGCCGCGATGGCCGAACTTCCCGCCGTGCTCGCGTTCTATCATCGCGAGCTCGCCGTGCGCGGCTGGCAGGAGGATGGCAGCGCGCCGCTCGCCGCCGGCGACGAGGTCGCGATCAAGATCTCTTCCGCCGAGGAAACCGGCGTGCTGCGGCTGGGCCGCAAATACGACTTCACCATGGTCAGCCTGACGGCGCAGGTGAAGGAATCCGCGCTTGCGGCCCGCGCCAAGGCGAAGAAGGAAGCGGACGCGAGGTTCCTCGGCGATGCGCTGGGTGCAGCTCAGCAGCTCATCGCTGCCGACGAGGCCAGGCGCAAGGCGCAGGCCGCCTCCCTGTCCGACGCGCCGCTCAATGCGCTCGCCGACAGCAGGACGCCGGTGCCGCTGCCCGAGACCGCCGAGGGCGTGAAATTCGCGGGCGGCGACGGTCAGCTGGAATTCTCCTCGACGTCGAGCGTGAAGGCGCTCAGCAGCTTCTATCGCACGGCACTGAAGAGCTCGGGCTGGAAGGAGCAGCCCTCCGTCATCAACCAGCCCAACATGGCGGTGATGGAATTCTCAAAGAGCGGCAAGTCGATCTCGATGACCGTGATGCAGATGGGACCGAAGGTGAATGTCCGCGCCAACGGATCGGGCCTGGTGACGGAATCGGCCAAGCCTGCGGCCAGCGCGGAGGTGGAGGTGCAGGCCAAGTCCGCCGAGCCGCTCAAACCCGACCCGGAATCCCAGCTGCCCGTGCCGACGCAGCGCTCGTCGAAATCGCTTGCCGCCACGAAGATACCCGGCGGCGAGGCGCCGCTCCGCCGCGAGCTCGAAGCCAGCATCCCTGCCCCGCTCGGCGACGTCCTGGCCTTCTACCGCGCGGAGCTGTCCAAACTCGGCTGGCAGGAAAAGCCCGACGGCGCGACTGTGTCCGCGGAACGCGCGCAGATCAACTTCACCTCGCCGCAAGGCCCGGCTGTGCTCAAGCTCGGCCGCGCCAAAGGCGAGACCATTGTCAATCTGGCGCAGAAGAATCCGGATGCCGCCGTCAAGGCTGACATCATGCCGAAAGCGGGACAGGCCAAGCTGATGATGGGCAATATGGGCGACAAGGAAGCCTCGCTCACGATCAACAAGCAAACCATCAAGATCGCGGCCGGTGCCGGCGGCCCGCAATCGCCGAAAGGCCCGATGCTGGACCTGCCGCCCGGCAAGTACCAATACGCATTGCGTGTGCCGGGACGGCCCGCCCGCACTGAGAGCCTCACCGTTGCCGCCGGCGATGCCTGGGGCCTGCTGGTGGGCCCTGATGGCGGCGTGCTTCCGCTGCAGATGTACTGAGGCGCCACTGCTCCGCCTCGTCATGGCCGGGCTTGTCCCAGCCATCGACGCCTTGGCCGCGCGCAGCAAGAACGTCATGCCCGGGCATCACGGCGAGGGCCTGCGGAACAGCCCTCCCGCCCCGCAAAAACCACGCCCTTCAAGGCCCCAAAACGACCCCTCGAATCGGGCTTTCTTCAACGCCTGAAATCGGCCTCCAGAAGGCTTGAAAACCGACCAAAAAACCCTATCTAGTCAAAGGGTTGCGGCGGCATACTTTGCGCTAGGCGCAAACCCTCTTTCATGGCACAAATAGGCTCGCAAATCAGCGCCTTTGCGCCGCTGATTCGGGCGACATTTCGAAGGCCTCTCATGACAGAA
>RXJC01000614.1:0-410 GCA_003963435.1 Bradyrhizobiaceae bacterium
ATAGAAGTAACCGGAGAAAATGCGATCGGCGCACTACTCCGGCGCGGGACCGCCGATTATCCCGCCGGGAGAAAAATCAATCCTGAAAAACGCAACATCATAACGTGGCCTATCTGCAATACGCGGCCTAGCAGCAATTGAAGGTAGTATACCCTCTTCGCACCAATTGAAAAGCGGTAGTTGAGCGGCTCGCGACGCGAAAATGACCGGGCTCGCGCAAGGACCAATTCGTCGCAGCGGCGCTCCGTACCGACGGAGCGGCAGCCGCTGCACTCATCCATGCAACGTATCGAACAACAGCTTGACGTTCAGGGCCACGATCACGCCCGCGACGATCCACGCGATCGCGGCGACATAGGCGGGAATCGCGAACCTTCCCATCTTGCGGCGGTCGGAGACGAAACGGACCA
>RXJC01000614.1:460-8132 GCA_003963435.1 Bradyrhizobiaceae bacterium
GGACCAGCGGGATCACGGCGAACGGCAACTGCATCGACAGCACGACCTGGCTGAACACCAGCAGATCCGCCGTGCCGCGTTCGCCATAGATCGCGGTGACGACGATCACCGGAATGATGGCGATGCCGCGCGTCAGGAGGCGGCGCGCCCAGCTCGGCAGGCGCAGGTCGAGAAAGCCTTCCATCACGATCTGGCCGGCGAGCGTCGCGGTCACCGTCGAGTTCAGGCCGGAGGCGAGCAGCGCCACCGCGAACAGCGTCGAGGCGATGCCAAGGCCGAGCAGCGGCGACAACAGCTCGAACGCCTGTCCGATCTCGGCGACATCCGAGTGGCCGCTCTTGTGGAAGGTCGCAGCGGCCACGACGAGGATCGCGGCGTTGATGAACAGCGCCAGCATCAGGGCGATGGTCGAATCCGTCGTCGCCCATTTGATCGCCTCGCGGCGGCCCTCGTCGTTGCGCTGATAGGCGCGCGTCTGCACGATCGAGGAGTGCAGATAGAGATTGTGCGGCATCACGGTCGCGCCGATGATGCCGATCGCGATGTAGAGCATCTCGGGGTTGGTGAAGATCTCGCTCTTCGGCATGAAGCCGCGCAGCACCTCCGTAACCGGCGGCGCGGCGGCGACGATCTGGACCGCGAAGCAGACCGCGATCACCGCGAGCAGCGCGATCACGAAGGCTTCGAGGAAACGGAAGCCGCGGTTCATCAGGAGCAGCAGCAGGAACGCATCGAGCGCTGCAAGCAGCGCGCCGCCGATCAGGGGGATGCCGAACAGCAGCTTCAGCGCGATCGCCGTGCCGATCACCTCGGCGAGATCGCAGGCGATGATCGCCGCCTCGCAGGCGAGCCACAGCAACAAGTTCACCGCCGGCGAATAGGTGGCGCGGCAGGCCTGCGCGAGGTCGCGGTCGGTGACGATGCCGAGCCGCGCCGCCAGCGACTGCAGCAGGATCGCCATCAGGTTCGAGAGCAGGATGACGGAGAGCAGCGTGTAGCCGAACTTCGACCCGCCGGCGAGATCGGTCGCCCAATTGCCGGGGTCCATGTAGCCGACCGAGACCAGATAGCCCGGGCCGACGAAGGCGAGCAGCCGCCGCCACCAGCGGCCAGCGGTGGGAACGGCGACCGTGGCATTGACTTCGGCCAGGCTCTTGGTGGCTGGCGCATCAGCGCGCCAGCCGGCGGCGTCGGGCGTCAAGTCGGGCGATCGGGCATCCATGCGACGAGAATACCGAAGTCGGAGCTTATTGCAACTCATTTGCAACTGCATCTGGCGGCATGGGTTCCGAGCCGGCCGTTATGCGCCGCCCTGTCGGAAAGCGGGTGGGATTGACGACCTTCGGTGCCGGATACTGGCGCCAACCCGACTTTGCAGGAAATGAGCCATGTCAAACCCGCCCCGCCTCCCCGACACATTTGGCCGCCTCGCCTGGTCCAATCTTGCGGCACAGTCGGCCGAACAGATCGCATTGGCGGCAGCCCCCATCGTCGCGGTGCTCACCCTCGGGGTGGCGGAAGGCCAGACCGGCCTCTTGCAGACTGCGCTGACCCTGCCTTTCGTGCTGTTTGCGATTCCGGCCGGCCTGCTCGCCGATCGCATCTCGCGCCGCTCGCTGATGGCAGCGGCCGAGGCACTGCGGGCCGTGGCGCTCGCCACCATCGTGCTGCTGCTCGCCCTCGGCGCGCTCAACCTGCCGCTGCTGGCGCTGCTCGGCTTCGCGGCCGTCTGCGGCACCGTCGTCTACAGCGTGGCGGCGCCGGCGCTGGTGCCTTCGCTGGTCAGCGCGGAGCTGTTGCCGGCGGCGAATGCCCGGATCGAGCTGGCGCGCACCATCGCCTTTGCCAGCGGCCCTGCGCTCGGCGGCGCGCTGGTCGGCTGGTGGGGTGCGAGCCCGGCCTTCGGCTTCGCCGCGGCGCTCTCGGCGATCGCGGTGGTGCTGCTCGCCGGCATCTTCGAACCCGCCCGCGCGCCGGCGCCCCGGCGCCATCCGTTCCAGGACATCCGCGAGGGCGCCGCCTTCGTGTTTCACCATCCGCTGCTGCGGCCGGTGTTCATCACCCAGTTCATCTTCAACACCGGCTGGTTCCTGCAGATCGCCGTGTTCGTGCCCTACGCCGTGCGCCATCTCGGCCTGACCGCCGCGGGCGTCGGCACCGTGCTGACGATGTACGGCGTCGGCATGGTGATCGGTGCGCTCCTCGCCACGCGCGTGATGCAGCGCATCGCCTTCGGCACCGTGGTCGGCCTCGGCCCGGTCACCGGCTTGGTCGCCGCATTGGTGATGGCGCTGACGGTGCTGGTCCCCTCGCCGTGGCTGGCGGCCCTGAGCTTCTTCCTGCTCGGCGTCGGTCCGATCCTCTGGGTGATCTCGACCACGACGCTGCGCCAATCCGTGACGCCGCCGCGCCTGCTCGGCCGCGTCTCCGCCATCAACATCATGAGCTACGGCGCCCGCCCGCTCGGCTCCGCGCTGGGCGCGATCGTCGGTGGACTCTGGAGCGCGGAGGCGTGCCTCTATCTCGCGGCCGCCGTGTTCGGCGTGCAGGCGCTGGTGATCTGGCTGTCGCCGGCGGTGGCGCTGGATCGACAGCCGGACATGGTGGGGGATGAAGTATTAGTGGCGCGGTGTTAGCCCCAACCGTCATTGCGAGGAGGTCTTCGCGACGAAGCAATCCAGAATCCCTCCTCGGAGACAGTCTGGATTGCTTCGCGGAGCCTGTCATCGGGCCGCGCTCCGCGCGGACCCGTTGGCTCGCAATGACAGCGTATGCTGGGGCAGCCTGCCCTAATTCGCCAGGTACCGCTCGTAGCTCCCCGTCACCGGCTCGCTGGCGTCGACCTCGGGATCGAGCGTGTAAAGATCCTGCGCGCGGCCGATGCCGCGCAGCGCATAGCGGCCGGTGGAGACGAGATAGCGGCGCCCGGCGGCATCGAGGCCCTTGTAGAACTCCGATGACGCCAGCAGCTCGCGGTCGACCGAGCGGCTCATCGCGGCGATACGGCTGACCTCGTTCACGGTGGGGCCGACCACGGTGAAGTCGAGCCGGTCCTCGCTGCCGATATTGCCGTAGAACACCTGCCCGACATGCAGGCCGATATAGGCCGACGTGGTGGGGCGGCCCTCCGCCGTCCGGCGGGCGTTCAGCGCCGCGATATTCTTGCGGAACAGGTGCTCGGCACGGAGCGCGGCGCGCCGCGCATCGGCCATGTCCTCGCCCCAGAACATCGCGAGCACGCCGTCGCCGATTAGCTTCAGCACGTCCCCTCCGGCCTCGTGGATCGCGTCGATCACGGCCTGCGCATAGTCGTTGAGGAACGGGATGATCTCGTCGGGGCCGATGCTCTCGCTGATTCCGGTCGAGCCGCGCAGGTCCGAATACCACAGCACGGCATTGATGCGCTCGGTGACGCCGCGCGAGATGCGCCCGCGCAGGACCTGCTCGGAGGCATCGCGGCCGAGATAGACGCGCCCCAAAGTGCGCACGATGTCGACCTGCTGCGCCGACTTGATGGCGAGCCCCAGCACCGGCACGAGATCACGCAGCGCGGCAAGCTCGGCTTCGGTGAAGCCGTCGTCCCGCCGCGTCGTCCAGTAGGAGTAGAGGCAGTCCATCTGCCCGAGCGCGCCGGTCTCGCCGAAGCGGTGGACGAAAGCCAGGAAATGCCGATGGCCGTTCTCGGCGAGGTCGCCGATCTGCGAGAAATCGAGCGACGGCGCCTCGGCGAGATCGATCACCATCTCGTCGTGGCCATGCTCGAGCAGATGATAGAACACCGAGCGCCGCCAGTTCTTGGCCGCATCGCCCTCCGCCGTCGAGCCGTACTCGATGACGTCACTCTCGTTGCTCGGCGTATCGCTCCAGCGGAACGCGCGGCCCTCGTAGATCGGATGCAGCGTGTCGATGACGACGAGGCCGCGCGACAGGTCGAGCCCTTCGGCGCGGCAGCGCTCGCAGAAGCCGCGCAGCAGCTCGGGTTCAGGCAGGCCCGTGAGCCCCTGGCTGGCGATCCAGCTCGTCAAGGAAAGGCGCGAAGTTGTTTGCATGCGCCATTATGGCGTGCATTCGTGACGAACGAAAGGCCGCGCGGGCAAGGCAGGCAAGGCTCGCATAGAAGGCTCCCACTCGCAGCAGATCGAATATGCCGCAAGCGCTGTTGACGCGCTCTCGCTGCAGGGGCAAATGCAATTGATGACACAGACGACCAGAAATACGGGGATATGAGCCAGCGCCAGCTTCCGATCATCCTGGCGCTCGGCACGACGCAGACGCTGGCATGGGCCTCCAGCTATTATCTGCCGGCGCTGCTCGCCGATCCCATGGCGCACGACCTCGGCGTCTCCTCCAACTGGATCTTCGGCGCGTTCTCGGCCTCGCTGGTGATCTCGGCGATGCTCGGCCCGCGCATCGGCCGGCAGATCGATCTCGTCGGCGGACGGCAGGTGCTGTCGGCCTCGAACCTCACCATCGCCGCCGGCCTCGCGCTGCTCGGCTTCGCGCACTCCGTCCCGGTAATGGTGTTCGCCTGGTTCGTGCTTGGCATCGGCATGGCGATGGGGCTCTACGATGCCGCCTTCGCCGCGCTGGGGCGCATCTACGGCACCGAGGCGCGCCGGCCCATCACCGGCATCACGCTGATGGCGGGCTTTGCCTCAACCGTCGGCTGGCCGCTGACCGCCTGGGGCCTCGCCCATATCGGCTGGCGCGAGACCTGCTTTGCCTGGGCGGCCGCCAATATCCTGATCGGCCTGCCCCTGAACTTCTTTATGCTGCCG
This sequence comes from Bradyrhizobiaceae bacterium, assembly GCA_003963435.1. Taxonomy (GTDB): domain Bacteria; phylum Pseudomonadota; class Alphaproteobacteria; order Rhizobiales; family Xanthobacteraceae; genus Bradyrhizobium. Next base: position 5,239 of record RXJC01000614.1, read on the forward strand.
GCGATCAAGGGCGCCAAGCTGGCTGCGGCGACAGCCGAAAAGCCGCAGCTGCCGCTCGACCGCACCATGCTTCTGCTCGCCTTCATCTTCGCGGCGGTCTGGACCGTCACCGGCGCCATGGCCGCGCATTTCCCACGCATCCTGGAGACGACGGGCGCAACGCCCGCCGAGGCGATCGCCGCCGGCGCATTGATCGGCCCGGCGCAGGTCGGCGCACGCATGTTGGAGGCCGGCTTCCTCAGCCGCTTCCATCCCTTGTGGTCGACGCGGCTTGCCTGCCTCACCCACCCGATCGGCGCGGTGATCGTGGCGATCTTCGGCGGCGCTGCGGCGAGCGCGTTCGCGCTGTTCCACGGCTCGGGCAACGGCATCCTGACGATCGCGCGCGGAACGCTGCCGCTGTCGATCTTCGGCCCGAAGGATTTTGGCTACCGTCTCGGCATCATCGGCGCCCCCGCGCGCATGGCGCAGGCGGTGGCGCCGCTGGCCTTCGGCCTCCTGATCGACCTCATGGGCGCCAAGGTGCTGATCGTCTCCTCCGCGCTCAGCCTGTCGGCGCTGGCGGCGCTGTTCCTGATCCGCACCAGGCCGCGGCCGGATTGACCGGCCTCAAGCTTTCGCGCACAAGCGGGCCATGACCGACGACAACAGCCCGCCGCCCCGCACGTTCAAGGACCTCCTGCGCTGGGCGACCACGCCGCCGCAGGCCTGGGGCGTCTATCTCCTCGCCATCATCCTGGTGTGGCTGGTGTCGTTCTATGCCGGCACGCTGAAGCCGAAGAAGACGCCGGAGCCGAGCCCGCCCAACGTGACCGCGCCGAAGAGCTAAGCCGGTTTCGTCTCGCTGGTCGCGATCCAGATGCCGGCAAACACCGCCACCAACCCGATCAGAAGATTTGCAGTGATCGGCTCGCCGATCAGCAGCGCGGCCAGCAGGGCTGCGGCAATCGGATTGACCGTCATCGTGTTGGCGACCCGGGTCGGTGTCGCCCGCGCCAGCGCTATGACCCAGAGGATGAAGGCAAGCGCGCCGCCGCCAATGCCGAGATAGACGCCCGCGATCCACTGCGCCGTGGTGAAGTGACCGAGCGCCGCAAAGCTGCCTCTCGCCAGACCCGCCACCACCAGCACCACAGCGCCCGCTCCCATGCCGACCGTGAGAAAGCCAAGCGCGCTGGAGCGCTGCATCAACGGCCGCGACAGCACGTTGTAGAACGCCATGCAGAACACCGCGCCGGTCATGATCAGCTCGCCGCGCCAGGCGCCCGGCGGACTTTGCGCCAGGCCCGCAGCCAGCGCCGCCGCGACGCCGAGCACGGCGATGCCGACACCGGTGATCTTGCGCGCGGTCAGCCGCTCGACACCGAGGATCGCGCCGACCACCATGGTGTGCAGCGGCAGCGTCGCCAGCGCAAGGCTGGCCCGCGCCGCGGTCGTGTAGGACACCGCGATATTGTAGAGAATGAAGAACAGGCCGAAGAAGCAGATGCCGAGCCCCGCCACGGCCGGCCAGTCAGGCCGCTGCGGCCAGCGCACGCGAAGCAGCAGCGCGCACGGCAGCAGGCAGAGAAAGCCGATGCCCCAGCGCAGGATCGCCAGCAGGACGGGATCGGCGCCGCCGACGAGATAGCGGGTGATCGCCGCAGCAGTCCCGCCGACGCTGCTCGAGGCAAGCGCGATCGCGACCCCGGCCCACTCACCCACGCTGATCTCCCGTCGCGGAGCTTTCGCGGGCCCGCTAGCACGATGCTGCTGCCACCATCATGGCAGCAGCATCAGGATCAGTCGTAAAACGCCGGCGCCAGCTTCTGGCTGTCGCGCTGGGCCTTGTCGTGGTTGATCCAGAGCTGCGCCTTCTCCCTGGCGAGCGTGTCGGCGATCTTCTGCATCGAGGCCGTGGTCTGGTCCTTGTCGACGTTCATGCTGGGCACGCGGCGGTTGTCCCAATTGTCCCTGAAGTGCACGGCATCGCCCGACAGCACCACCGCGCCGGTCTTGGGCAGCTTCACCAGCAGCGACTGGTGCCCGGGCGTGTGGCCGGGCGTGGACAGGATGGTCACGCTGCCGTCGCCGAAGACGTCCTTGTCGCCGGTGAGCAGCTCCACGGGGTGCGAGGGCTTGAAGCGCGGCGTGTTGTTGGCGCCGGGCCAGTCATACTCGGCCTTCTGGACGTAGAGCACCGACTGCGGAAACAGCTCGACATTGCCGGTATGGTCCGGATGCGTATGCGAGACCGCCATGGCCTTGACGTCGTCAGGCTTGACGCCGAGCTGCTCGAGCTGCGCTTGCAACATCTTCGGCCGGCGCCAGGTCACGGCCTTGGGATCGGCGGGCACGAGACCGTTCGGCATCGCGGCGACGGAATCGGCGATGCCGGTGTCCCACAGGAACCAGCCCCTGGCGTGCTTGACGAGATAGCAGGTGTCGACGAAATCCATCGTCTTGCCTTCGTTCAAGCCCGGCGTCCACCGCGAGATGTCGCCCGCGGTGCCCTCCCCGCAATTCAGCACATAGAGCTTCTCGACGCCGGTCGATTGCGCCAGCGCCGCGGGGGCGGACAGAGCGAGTGCGGCGATGGCGAGCGCGAACGTGATCCTGGACATCATTGTTCCTCGCTTGATTGTTCTCCCTTGCAGCCACGCAGGCTGCGACCGAGGATCAACCCCGGCGGCGCGGCCAAATTCCGCCCGTCAATGCGGGCAGGTCTCGACCTCCACCGTGACGTGGCTGAGGCCCTTCAGCCCGGCGAGCCGCCGCTTGTAGACGGCCGGCTGCTTCGGCTTGTCCGACACCACCGAGAGCAGCACGGCACAATGGCCGGGGCCGACCTGCCACAGATGCAGGTCGGTGACGCGGTCGTCGCCGACCTCCATGCGCGCGCGGATCACCCGCTC